>VBMG01000045.1 GCA_005878485.1 Methanobacteriota archaeon
CGGTTAAGTGAAAGGCCCGGCGGATATTTAACGGTTTGGTTAAATGGGGACTCTGCCCTTCCCGCGCCTCCTGCAATCCCGCCCGAGACTCAATCGAGATAGGCGTAACGGAAACTCCATATCGGATGCGGGTCGGTTGCGCCGCGTCGTGAATGACGCCGCCGGCATCGCTCGTCCGTTCACCCCCGTTCCTGATCGCGCTCACTTTGATCCTGACCGCGACCGCGGCCGCCCAAGAAGGTCTTCCGCATTCCACGGGGTTCATCGATGTCCCTCCCGGCGGGGACCTGCAGGCTGCCCTCGACCAGGCGCAACCGGGGGACACGATCCGACTTGCCGCGGGCGCGACGTACACGGGCTGGTTCACGCTGCCCGCGAAGACGGGAACAGGGGACATCCTCATTCGCACGACCGCCCCGGACTCGGCCCTCCCTCCCGCGGGGACCCGGATCAACCCGTCATCCTTCCCTGCGCTCGCGCGGATCAACGCCGCCGCGGGCGGCTCGGTCATCACGACGGATCCGGGAGCCCACAACTACCGGTTCCTCGGCCTCGAGATTGCGCCGACCGCGGGGGCCTTCCTATACAACGTGGTGACGCTTGGCGCGGCGGAGACGTCCGTCAACCAGCAGCCGCACAACATCACGTTCGAACGATGCTACATTCACGGTGACGCGGTCGCAGGCAGCCGCCGCGGCATCGCTATGAACGGTGTGAACATCGGGGTGTACGATTCGATCTTCACAGACTTCAAGGAAGTCGGTGCAGATTCGCAGGCGCTGGCGGGCTGGAACGGCGCCGGGCCCTTCACGATTGTGAACAACGAGCTCGAGGGCGCGGGGGAGAACCTGATCTTCGGCGGCGCCGACCCTCAGGTACCCGGCCTCGTGCCCGCGGACATCGTCGTGCGGCACAACCACTTCTTCAAGCCGCTCTCCTGGAAGGTCGACGACCCGGGTTACGCCGGAACCCACTGGAGCGTCAAGAACCTCTTCGAGCTGAAGAATGCGCGCCGCGTCCTGATCGAGGGGAACGTGTTCGAGAACGACTGGACCGACGCGCAGACCGCAACCGCGATCCTGTTCACGGTCCGCAATCAAGATGGGACTGCGCCCTGGTCCCAGATCGACCACGTCACCTTCCGCAACAACATCGTCCGGCACACCGGCTCGGGACTCAGCGTGCTGGGGTACGACAACAACTTCCCGAGCCAACAGACGAACAACGTCAGCATCGAGAACAATCTGTTGTACGACCTGAACGGCACGACATGGGGAGGCTTCGGCGCGTTCGTCCTGATGCTGAACGGCACGGCCGATGTCGCGATCGACCACAACACGGTGTTCCAGAGCCAGCATGTCGTGATTGCGGACTCGCTCCCGAACTCCGGATTTGTCTTCACGAACAACGTCGCGCCCCACAACTTGTATGGGGTGTTCGGGAGCGGTCGTGGGTCCGGGAACGACTCGCTCAACACCTATTTCCCAGGGAGCGTGTTCCGACGCAATGTGATCCCGGGGGCCCCCGCGGCCTCGTATCCGGTGGACAACTTTTATCCCGCAACGCTGAACGACGTGGGGTTCGCGGACCTCCCACGAGGGGACTACCGGCTTGCCCCTTCTTCGTCGTACAAGAGTGCGGGCACGGACGGCAAGGACGTCGGCGCAGACATCGATGCGGTCGAGGCGGCGACCTGCGGCGCAGTCGATGGGGTTCCCTGCTCGGCACCGAATCCCGGATCGCCCCTCCTTTCCCTTCCTCTGATTGCGATTGGGGCGGCGGTTGCCGTCATCCTCGCGGCGATTGCGGTTGGAATCGCCATCGGGCGCAGGCGCCGTCGCAAATGAAGACGGCCTTCAGGCGCGCGCTCGTCTTTGACGACGCCGCCGCCATTTGGGTTACGGCCGAAAGAACCAACCTGGGAAGAACAGGATGACGCTTCCCACCACGCTGAGGATGACGAAGAGGATGGCATACTTGAGGGAATCAGGGATTTTCATGGCCCGGTCCTCGTTGTTCGTGTGAGATAGCGGCAAAGGCGCACATAACTCATTCGGGGCGACTCGTCCATCGGATTTCACCTCGGAGGATCGCGGCCGCGTCCTCGGGCACGACCGGGTTGATATAGAATCCGGTCCCGCGCTCGAAGCCCGCGATCTCCGTGAGGTGCGGGGTGATCTCGAGATGCCAATGGTACGCCGCCTCGCGCTCTCGCACCGGCGCCGTGTGGATGTAATAGTTGAACGACGGGTCGTCGAGGGCTCGATACAGGCGACCGAGGACATCCTTCAGGCTGCGCGCCAGGACCCGGCGGTCGGCATCCGACACCGAGTCGAAGGCGCGCTCGTGGGCTTTCGGCAGGATCCACGTCTCGAACGGGAAGCGGGCCGCGAACGGTTCGAGGGCGACAAACGACTCGTTTTCGACGACGATACGGCGCTCCATCTCGAGTTCGCGCCGGAGGATCTCGCAATACAGGCATCCGACGTCGCCCTCCGCGCCGTGCGCCCGGATCCCCTCGATTTCCTCGAGGATCCGGAGGGGCACGATCGGGATCGCGATGACCTGGGAGTGCGGGTGGGAAAACGAAGCGCCGGCCCGCTCTCCGTGGTTCTTGAAAATCTGGACGTACCGCACCCGCCGGTCGGCGGCGAGGGCTCGGTGGCGTTCGGCGTACGCGCGAAGCACGTCCTCGACCTGCAAGTCCGGCAGGTTCGCGAGGTGTCCGTCATGGTCCGAGGACTCGACGATGACCTCGTGGGCTCCGACACCATCGACGGAGACGAGCAGCCCATCCCGGTGTTCCCGGACCTCGCCGGACCGTTCGAGCGCGGGGAACTTGTTCGGGACGCATCGGATGCTCCAGCCCGGCCCGTCCGCGGTCCCGCCATCCCGATACGCGAGGACCTCGGGAGGCGTCATCCCCTCATGGCCCTCACAGAACGGGCAGTCGGCTTTCGGGGTGGCATCCTTCGTATTTCGGAAGGCTCCTGGTCGCTGGGATCGGGCCGCAGAGAACACGACCCAGGTCGGAGTCGCGTAGTCCTTCCGGATCTCGGACATCGTACCGCGCCGGTACGCGCACCCAATGGTATTGAGGATTGTGCGCGTCGATTCAACCCCGTGGTGCGGTTGCATCCGAAAGAGTAATGCGGCGTCGCACCATTCGGGGCCTCAAGGGAGGAGGAGGATTTGTCTTCATCAACGCAAAGTGGAACACCGGGTGCTGGAGTCGGCGGCTATCGTCCGCCGCGGCGATTGCCCATACTGGTCATCGCGATCGTGGCCGTCGTCATCGTGTCGAGCCTGGTCACGGGCTTCGCGGTCTACTACCTCGCGACGCCACCGGCCGTGGGGCCCGTCCCCGTCCAAGTGATTGGCCCGTGGGCGGGATCGGAGTGGTCGAAGTTCAAGCCCGTCCTGGACAAATTCAAGACGGTCACCGGGATTCCGTACCAGTATACGACCTCGCGTCAAGAAGACTTGACGCCGACCCTGCCAATCAGCTTCCAGGCTCAACAGTCGCCCGCCGACGTCATCTTCATGCCGAGCGCGACGATTAAACAGTACGCGACGAGGGGATGGGTCACGGAGCTGACGACGACCCTGAGCCCGTCCTCGTATCAGCCCGGGGCGCTCGACCCACTCACCGTGAGCGGCAAGATCTGGGGCGGCGCCTACACCGGGAAAGTGAAGCCGGGATTCTGGTACAACGTGTCGTACTTCAACGCCAACGGTTTCCAGGCGCCGACGACGTGGGCCGGATTCGTCAGCCTGCTTTGGGCGCTCAAGAACAAGACGGGCCAAGCTCCCATCCTCGCGGGGGACGGCGTCGGCTGGCCCCTCTCGGACGTGACGGAGCACTTCATCGCGACGTACGGTGGGGCGGCGATGCATCAGGCCCTCGCGCAGCGGACGCTCGCTTGGACCGACGCGAAGGTCCAGGCGGTCTTCCAGAACTACCTCGTGCCGACGTTGCAGAACGGGTTCTGGACCCAGCCGCTCACTTGGAACGACCCGGCCGTCTTGGCCTCGTGGTGGGGCGGCACCACTCCCCCCACCCATCCCCTGTACTTCATGGGGAGCTGGATCACGGGGATGGTCCCGAACCCGAACGATCTCGGGGTGTTCTCGTTGCCGGGCGGGGCGTCAACCCAAGGCATCGTCTTCGCGGCGGACTACTTCTTCGTCCCGAAATACGGCCTGCACCAGGATCTCGGGAAGCGGCTGGCGGCGTTCCTTGGGTCGGAGGCCGCGCAGGAGGAACAAGTGAAGCAGGGCGGCCACATCGCCACCGCGGCGGGGGTGCCCGCCTCGGCCTACCCGACGGTTGACGCACGGGTGGCGGGCCTCTTGCAGGGGAAAGTGGTACTTGCGGACTTGGACGACACGATCGGGAACCCGTTCCAGGGGAAGTTCTGGAGCGAGCTCCAGAAGCTTTGGGCGACTCCGGCCCAATGGCAGACGATTCTGGCGGAGATCCAGGCGGCAGCTGTAGCGCAACCATGAACCGACGGGGAGGCGGGCTGCTGCCCCGCCTCACCTCTCTTTTGCCCGAGCCCGCGACGATTCAGCGGTGGCTTCGGTCCCAAGCTAAGTTTCTTTCTTTCTTCCTGCCCGCCGCGATCCTGCTCGTCGTCCTCGTCATCTACCCGATCGCCGCAACGCTGACCTTGAGTTTCCTAGGGCCCGATGGTGGTTTCGCGGGTCTCCAGAACTACGGGTCCGTCCTCGGGTCCCCGGATACCTTCAACTCCGCTTGTCTCCAGCAGGGTCTACCCTGCGGGACCCTGCTCAACAATCTGATCTGGACCGGAATCCACCTTCCCCTCACGTTGTTCATGGGACTGTTCCTCGCGGTGCTCCTCCAGAACGTACGCGGGGCCTCCATCGTCAAGTCCCTCGTCTTCCTCGGGATGGTCACGCCCCTGATCGTGATCGGGGTCGTCCTTCGGTTCATTCTCGAAGCGCCCATCGGACTCGTCCCCGGCTTCTTCGATTGGCTCGGGATCAGGTCGCTTGCGGTGAACTGGATCGCCAACCCTAGCACCCTCCTGTTCGGCCTCATCCTCGGGACCGTGTGGTCCTGGACCGGCTTCAGCATGGTCGTCTATTCTGCCGGCCTCACCACGATTCCGAAGGACTACTTCGAGGCCGCCCGCGTCGATGGTGCGTCGGAGTGGCAGATCTTCCGGAAGATCACGTGGCCTCTGCTCCGCCCGGTCACCCTCGTCATCGTGACGATGACGATCCTTTGGGAGCTCAAGCTCTTCGACATCGTCATCGGGGCCACGGCAGGGAGCCAGCAAGGTGGCGTGGGAGGCGCGGCCGATGTCTTGGCCCTCCAGATGTATCGGTACTTCTTCATCATCGACTACAACCGCGCGGCGGTCGTCGCGACCCTCTTGACCATCTTCACGCTGATTGTCGCCGTCGTCTTGTTCCGAAGGCTCCTGACCGCGCCTCGCCGGAAGAAACGCCGACGGCTGACGCCATCCGTGCGGAGGATGGAAGCTCGACGGGTCGGGCCGGAGGAGGCGGGGGGTTCCGAGGTGGTCACCTGAGGCGAATCCGTCCGCGGACCGTCTTGATCCACGTCGTGGCGTGGGGCATCGGTCTCGCGTGGATGTTGCCGTTCGTCGGCGTCGCGATGGTGGCCTTCCGCCCCCTATCTCAGACGAGCTTTGGATGGTGGAACCTGTCCCCCTTCACCGTGACGGTCGACAACCTCATTGCCGCGTGGAACAACCCCGGCTGTCCGCTCTCGCTGGGCCTCCGGGATTCGTTCCTCGTTGCGCTTCCCGCGACAATCATCCCGATGTTCGTCGGCGCGCTCGCCGGGTACGGGTTCGCCCGCTTCCAGACGAGGACCCGGGACTACGTGTTCCTCTCTGTCGTCCTCCTCATGGCGGTCCCTCAGATGATGGTGGCTGTGCCGGTCTACAATCTCATGATCGCGCTCCATCTCGTGAGCAGCCTCTGGAGCCTGATCCTCTTACATTCCGCATGGGGGATCCCGTGGATCCTGCTCTTCATGCGGAACTTCTTCCGGAGTCTGCCCCCTGAAATCGAGGAGGCGGCCCGCGTTGATGGCGCCTCGGATTTCAAGATTTTCTTCAGGATCGTGCTGCCGATGTCTTTGCCCGCGATGGCGGCCGTCGTCGTGTTCCAGTTCATGTGGGTCTGGAACGACTTCTTCTTCGCTCAAGTGCTCATCCAGAACGCGAACTGGTACCTGTCGACGCAGTGCGTTCCGCGGCTCGTGGGCCAGTACGTCCGCCCGTTCGACCTTCTCTCCGCTGCGGCCATCCTGACGATGTCCGTCCCGGTGGCCCTGTACATCATCCTCCAGCGGTTCTACATCCGCGGCCTCATCGGATGGACAATCAAGGGCTGACGCCGGGATCGTCAGCCGAAACCATGTCCCAGAGGGCTCCAATCGACCACGCTTGGAGGGGGTTCGCCCGGGTCGGCGGATCCCCAACGGATAGGTCCACGAGCTGGTCGTCGATACACGCGTAGAACTCCGGGATCTTGCCGAGCGTTTCGTACGCGCTTGTGATCGCCTCGCGGACCCGCTTCGCGTCGGCGTCCCGGTGGACCACGCGAAGGCCGCGCCAGACGAACCAGTTGTCGTGCGGCCAGATCGTCCCCATGTGATAGCTGAACGGATCGAAGTCTGGCTCCGAACTTGCGTGGGTCCGAACCCCGAACGGCGTCCACAAGTCGTGGCGGAAGAGCCGGGAGACCATCGTCGCGAGTCTGGTCTCGGGCACGACGCCCATGAGAAGGAGGTGCCCGGGATTCGAGGTGATGGCCCGGCGGAGGTGTTTCGCCCCGTCGAGTGCGAGGCCGTAGTAGCCCGCTTCGGGCATCCAGAAGTCGCGGTTCAGCGCATCTTGTAAGCGGGAAGCGGCTTCTCGGGCGGCTGCCGCCCCCTCGTCCTCCCCGTATCGTCTCGCGAGGGCGGCGAATCCGCGGTGCGCCGCGACCGCATAGCCTTGCACCTCGACCATCGCGACCGGCGGGTCGATCCTCAGATGGTCTCCGGATCCGTCCTTCCAACCCTGGTGGAACAGGCCTTGCGGATTCTTCCGTTCGTATGTGATGTAACCATCGCCGTTTGCGTCGCCCAGTGAGGACATCCATTGGTGAGCCGCCTCGACGGCCGGCCAGAGGACATCCAAAATTCGTTCGTCCCCGGTCGCCTGCACGTACTCCGAGGCAACGATGAGGAACAGGGGCGTGGAATCGACGCTCCCGTAGTACGGGAACTCCCAATCCGGCAGCTCCGCCCGGGACGCCAGATCGAAGCGGTGTTCGTGCAGGATCTTCCCGGGCTGTTCTTCCGACCTTGCGTTGACGCGACGCCCCTGGTACGATGCGAGGACGCGCAGGGTCGATGCCGCGATCGATGGGTCGTATGGGAGCATCTGCCAAGCTGCAATCAGCGAATCCCGGCCGAACAAAGTGGCGTATCGAGGCGCGCCGGCGCGCAAGTACCCTTGCGGCGCGCGGAGTGAGTTGAGATCTCTCTGGAGGCGCCTTCGCAACGCGTCGAGGTCCATGTCAGCTCGATGAGAGCCTAGGCGATTGCCTCGCCACTGCTCCGGTCGAAGAGATGGGTCCGTTCGGCCACGAATCGGATCCAGACTTTCAATCCCGCATCCCCTTCGAACGCGGCGGCCGCGATCGCTTTGAGAAGCTTGTCGCCCACCTTCACGTCCAAGATCGTCGAGTCCCCCAAGGGTTCCGTCGTGTAGATCTCGGCCGGGATGCAGCCCGTCTCGGTCGGTTCCACCGTGCTCACATGGATGTCCTGCGGTCGGACCCCCAGGACGAGCTTCGTCGTGGAATTGCGCCCGCACGCCTCCGCGAACTGGTCCGGCAGCGGCACGGAGAAGTCGGCCGCGTCGAGGAGGCTCCCGTCGACGAGGTCGCACTCGATCAGGTTGATCGGCGGGCTGCCGACGAACCCTGCCGCGAACTGGTTCGAGGGATGGCTGTAGAGCTTCCGCGGGCCGTCATACTGTTGCAGCACGCCCTTGTGCAGGAGGGCCACTCGGTCCGCCATCGTCATCGCTTCGACTTGGTCATGCGTCACATAAATCGTCGTCACGCCGAGGACCTTCTGCAGTTTCTTTAGCTCGGCTCGCATGTGCACGCGGAGTTTCGCGTCGAGGTTGCTGAGCGGCTCGTCCATCAGGAAGACCTGAGGCTCCCGGACGATTGCCCGGCCGAGGGCGACCCGTTGCCGCTGTCCGCCGCTGAGTTGGCTCGGCTTTCGGCCGAGTAGGCCTTCGATCTGAAGCAGCACCGCGACCTCGTTTACCCGCCGAACGATCTCTCCTTCCGGGACCTTCGCGTTCTCGAGCGGGAACGCCATGTTCTTGTACGCGGTCATGTGCGGATAGAGCGCATAGCTCTGGAACACCATCGCCACGTTCCGTTCCTTCGAATCGAGGTCGTTCACGAGGCGGTCGCCGATGTAGATCTCCCCGTCGTCCGGCGTTTCGAGTCCCGCGACACAGCGGAGCGTCGTCGTCTTGCCACATCCGCTCGGGCCCAGGAGGACGACGAATTCCTTGTCCTTCATCTCCAGGTTGAGTCCCTGGACCGCGGGGGCGTCGTCGTACGCCTTCGATAGCCCCCGCAACTCGACCCGCGCCAACGAGAGGTTGGACGGGGGAAGAACGGATAAATAATCTTCGCTTTCCTCTCCTCAAGGTCTGGGGGCAGGAATCCGTTGGAGGAAGTCCACGTCACGGAGAAACGGCTGTCGGACTACCGAGCGATCATCGGCGGTCCGGCGTTCGCGGAGATCTTGGCCCTCGCGAGTCGGCTCAAGGGGAAACGGGTCGCGCACGTGAACGCGACGCCGTACGGCGGCGGGGTCGCGGAATTGCTCCATAGCCTCGTCCCACTCCAACGGGACGTCGGGCTCGACGCACACTGGTTCGTCCTATCCGGGTCGAACGCCTTCTTCACGGCGACGAAGACGATGCACAATGCGCTCCAAGGGTCGGACGTCGTGCTCTCGGCGGACATGCAGGCGACGTACCGCCACTTCAACGAGCTCAATGCATCGAGTTTCGAGGACGAGTACGACTACGTCGTGATTCACGATCCGCAGCCGGCGCCGCTGGTCAACCTCTGCAAGCGGAGAGGCGCGTGGATCTGGCGTTGCCATCTTGACCTGACGTCCCCGAACCCATCCGTCCTCCCAATCCTCGCGCCCCACCTCGAGGCTTACGACGCGGCTGTGTTCAGCGCGCGCGAATATGTGCCGCCCACCATCCGCTTCCCGCGAGTCTACGTGAATCCACCGGCGATCGATCCCACGAGCCCGAAGAACCGACACGTCTACCGCGAAGAGCGGGAGACGATTTTGCCGCGCTTCGACGTCGACTTTGACCGGCCGGTCATCAGCCAGGTCGGACGGTTCGACCCATGGAAGGATCCGCTCGGGGTGATCGACGCGTACCGGCTCGTCAAGAAGAAAATCCCGAAGGTCCAGCTCCTCCTCGTCGCATCGATGGCCCGCGACGATCCGGAGGGGTGGATGTGGTTTGAGCGATCGGCCCGGCACGCCGGCGAGGATCCCGACATCCACTTCATGACAGACCTCCGCGGGGTCGGGGCGCTCGAGGTCAACGTGCTCCAGAGAGAAACGGACGTCTCGATCGCGAAATCCCTCCGGGAGGGATTCGGGCTCATCGTGAGCGAATCGTTGTGGAAGAGCGTCCCGGTCGTGGGCGGGGACGTCGGGGGGATTCGACTCCAGGTCAAAGATGGGCGGCACGGATACCTTGTCTCCAGCGTCAAGGAGGCCGCGGATCGGACCGTCCAGCTCCTCCGCGATCCGGCGCGTCGGAAGTCGATGGGACGGGCCGGCCGCGAACGAGTTCGCCGCCATTTCCTCATCACACGGTACCTGCGGGAGTACCTTCGAATCTTCGCGGAACTCAAGCCACCGGGATGAGCCGTCCTCCGGTCCGGCTCGGTCGTCATCCTTATCCCGGACTCGCCGACATTCCGCGGGGACACGCATGCAAGGCAGACCATCGATTTTGGGGATGCGGTGGCGAGTGGCCGCCTCGATTCTCGTCGGGGTGGGCTGGATTAGCTTCGTGTTGCGCTACGCCGCATTCTGGTCCGGCCCGTATTCGTTGTTCCAGAGCATCGTGATCGTCCTCGTGTCGTTCATCCTCCTGGCCGGAATCACGGGCGCGAAGTGGGCCTCATGGGGCATGCGGTTCGCCCGCATGGGAATGCCGCCGTAACGGGAGAAAGCCCTCCGAATCATCCACGTTCTTATACCTGCTCGGCGTGCGCGCTCTTGAGTGGGACCGTGGGCGCGATTGTGCGGAATCTGCCGGAAGAACCGTGGGAGAAAGGGATCGGACCCGGGATCGTCGACAAGAAGATCATGGGGCCCAACGACAGTAATTTCATGCTCATGGGGCTCGCGAAGATGGATCCCGGCGTGAAGTCGCCGCCCCACCGGCACCGGTACACTCAGGTGTTCTACTTCGTCGATGGAAAGGGGCAGGTCGTCGTGGACGGCGAAAAGCACGAGGTTAGTCCCGGCTGCGTCGTGCGATTTGTGCACGGCGAGGAACACACGGTGATCAATCCCGGCCCCGGACCGCTTACGCTCATCGAAGTGCGCGTCCTCCCGCGAGGGCAGACGGTCTGGGAGTAGATGGCATCCCTCCGGACGTGGTTCCGGGCGACCCAGCCGCGCAGCTTCGTCGCTTCCCTCGTCGGCGTTGCGCTGGGCACCGCGGTCGCCTGGAACAGCACTCAGATGTTCGACCTCGCCGCGTTTCTCCTCGCGGCCCTCGGCGTCGTCTGCCTCCATGCGGCTACGAACATGAGCAACGACTCGATCGACTTCAAGCGCGGCGTCGATGATTTGCCGACTCGCCTCGTGAGTCCGTTCACCGGTGGAGCGAGGGTCCTCCCGGACGCCGCCGTGTCGTTCGAGGCGCACCGTCGCGTCTGGATTGGTTTCTTCGCAGCCGCCGCGTTGATTGGAGTCGTCCTCGCATTCATTCGCCCGAAGGGCTGGATTCTCCTCGTCCTGGGCGGTATCGGAGGGGCGATTGGCGTGTTCTACACGCTCCCTCCTTTCGCACTCCAGTACCACGGCGTCGGCGAGATCGCGGTTGCGATCATCTTCGGACCCCTCGTGGTCCTCGGCTCGTACGCCGTCCAGACCGGCGCGGTCGCCTGGGAGCCGTTGCTCGCATCGATTCCGCTCGGCCTGCTTGTCGCGGCGTTCCTTCTGGTGAACGAAATGCCGGAGCACGAGACCGACCCGCGCGGCGGGAAACGCACGATTCCTGCTCGGATCGGGCTCGAGAAGTCCGTTACGCTGTACGAGGTTCTCGTTGCGACCGCGCTCGTCCTGCTTGTGGCATCCTCGCTCCTACGACTCGTCCCCTGGGTTGCCGTGATCGGCCTCGTCGCCGTCTTACCCTTGGCCCGCGCTCGCGCCGTCCTTCGAGCTCACTACCGCGAGTACCCTGCCCACATCGCAGCGAACGCGGGAACGATCCAGGCCGTCCTCCTGCTCGGCGCGGGGATGACGGCGGCGTACGTGATTGCCGGGACCACGGCCCTATAACCCGAAGGCGAAGTCCAGAATCAGCCCGAACCCGACGAACAGATGCAATGCAATCGTCAGGGCAATCGCGAATTCGTAGAACTTCGGCACTTTGGCTCCAAGGTGGAACGCAAGGAGGACAGGGGCGGCAACGAGCACGAGGACGATCATCCACACGATGCCGCCTCGGAGGAATAACCAGGCGACTCCAATTGGAAAAGGCGCGAGGATCAGCCCGTCGAAGACCTTCGTCGCCCTACGTTCCCCGAGGATTGTTACCGGAGTCCGTTTTCCCTTCGAGCGATCCTCCTCCCGATTGGGGAAGTACCGGGCGAAAGAAATCGCGGCGGCGAGGAGCCCGAGGACGATCGACGCGCCGATGCTCCGCGTCAAACCGGCGCCGCCGAAGGCCACCGTGGCGCCTACCGTCATCACGGGACCGAACGCGAGGAAGGTGGAGATTTCTCCAATCCCTCGGTAACTCAGTTTGAGCGGCGGCGAGCTGTAGCTCCACGCGAGTGCCGCCCCCGCGACGCCGAAGGCGAGGAGGACCAGGTTCGCGGTCAACACGACGAGGGCGAGGCCCGCCAGGACGCCGACTCCGAAGGCAACGTATCCGACGTCCAACACGGCTCGGGGGGTCCGCGCCAGGCTTGCCGCGGCTCCGCTGTCAAATGCGAACCACGAACCTGGGGACGATGGCGGCGAGACCCGGTCTTGGGCTTCGTAAAAGCCCTTGAACAGGTTGGCGCCCGCCTGGATGCCGACGAGCGAGACCAGGATCAGGCCGAACCACATCGCGTTGAACGGAGCTCCGGCGCTCGCCGCTGCGTACGTCCCCACGAACGCGGGGACGATTGAAGCCTCGAACAGAATCGCTTGGGAGGCTCGGATCCATTCGACGATTGCCATCGGGGGGCCCAGAGCCTGAGGGCCGAAAAGGGTTCCGTCCGCGTGCCTCGTCGCGGTGGTCTCATTTTCGAGAACACACGACGCGAGATGTTCCGTTTTTTGGATACCCTTAAGAGGATTCGCCCTGTTTCCGCGGCGTGGCGAGGGGGTATCGCCGGAAACGTTTTTACTCGACGCCGAAGCGGATTCTCGCGCACCTCTCGTCGACGTCGGCGCACGAGCCCGGGACCCTTACCGTCCTCACCCAGGAAGGGATCGCGGCGGCGACGCATTCGGGTCGCACGACGGTCACGAAGTGGCTCACGCGAATGGAGTCGACGGGCCTGGTCGCCGGAGAGCGTGCACACGTGCCGGGCCACCGGGTCCGCAAGACGGTCTACCGTCTGAGCCACGAGGGCTGGGTTCAAGCGATGAAGCTCCGGACGCGGTTCCAGGGCGACATTGTCGAAGTGCTGGCTCCCGGGCTCGACCCGACGCCGATGCGGGTCGCCGAGATTCCGGACATCTTCCCTGGATTCGTGAACTTGACCGCCGCGGTCTCGCTCGTGCGACGGGGCCGCCTCGATTTCACGAAGCTCCACGGAATCGGGTCGGGCGCAGTGGCGCCGATCCTCTGGGGCGACACGTTGCGGCGTCTCGGACGCGTCTTCGGGCGGACCGAGGAGTTCCGCATCCTCGACGCCTGGGCGAGTTCGTCCTCCTCCGTCCTCGTCGCCTCGGGGATCGCGGGGATCGGGAAGAGCACGCTCGTCGCGAGCTGGCTCGTGCGTCAACGGCCACGGCCGTACATCTTTTGGTTCGAAATCCATGAAGGCACAACCCGCGGAATTTTCCTTCGGGACCTAGCCGCCTTCCTGGCCCGACTCGGTCGGCGGGGGTTGAAGAACCTCCAAACCGAACGCCGGGCGGAAGCCCCTCAGGTCACAGCGCGCGTGCTCGCCCACGACCTACGTGACCTTCCGATTCTCCTCGTCCTCGACAACTACCACCGCGCGATCCCGGAGCTTGCAAGCCTTGTCGTGGGCCCGATCCTGGGGGCCGGCCGGGGTGGGTCGGGGAAGGTCGTGCTGATCTCGCGAACGCTCCCCTCGGCCCCCGTGCGCCGCAAAGCCTCAAAGACTACCCGCATCGAGATCCTTCGTGTGGGCGGGCTCGATCCGGACGCCTCGCTGGCCCTCCTTCGCGCGAAAGGCTTCGCGGGAGACGAGATCACGCTGCAGCGGGTGGCAAATTCGGCCCGGGGCCATCCGATCCTGTTGTCCTTCGCTGCACAGACGGGGTCGACCGTGGGCCGGGAAATCACGAGGTACCTTGAACGCGAGATTTGGCACACCTTGACGAAAGATGAGCAGACGATCCTCGAGGCGGCCTCCCTGTTTCGTGGGCTCGTTCCGAGCGGCGCCCTCCCCTCTTATTGCGGCGAATGGCAGGCGGCGATTAAATTGCTCCAGGCGAAGAACTTGATCGCTCCTACAATATCCGGCGGCGTCGTCGTGCACGACACAATCCGCGAATGGATTCATGAGCGCCTCCCGCGCGCAAAACGTCGTTCAATCCATTTCCTCGCAGCAACTTATTTCCTCGATGGGTCGGAGGTGGGAGACCCTCTCGAGGGGATGTACCACCTCATCGAGTCCGGAAATGTGAAGGCCTTCGGGGAGTACCTCGTCTCGCACGACGCGGGCCTCCTCGATTCCGTCCCCGCTTCCGAGCTCCTCACGTTGCTGAGGACCATGGGCAGTGCGGTCCTCGACCCCAGACCGGCTTGCATCTTGCCGGAAGTTGCGGGCGACGCTTTGAAAGCTTCCGGAGACTTGCGGCCCGCCCTATTGCAGTATCGTCACGCACTGCAGCGGGCTGAGTCGAATTCGCAGGTCGACAGGATCCCTCGGCTTCTTCGAAAGATCGCTTCGATTGAGCGCTGCCGCAACGAGCATGCGAAGGCGCTCGGACACCTCATCGAGTCCCAGGCACGCCTCAAGGTCCATCCGAATCCCGCGGAGTCCGGAGAGATCCTGAGGGAAATGGCGCTCCTGGAGCGGGCTAAGGGCCGGCTCGCGGAGGCAGCAACGCTCATGAACGCGGCGGTCGACCATGCGACCGAGGCGTCCGATTCCGGCGCGCTCTCACGCAGTCTTACAGCCCTCGGGAGTATCGAGCACGACCGGGGTAAGATCGACCGGGGACTTGCGTACAGGCTTGAGGGCCTTCGGATCGCAGAGCGGGCGGGGAACCTCACCGAGACGGCCCGCGCTTGCATCTCGGTGGGGGCCTCCTACCACGCGCTGAAGCGGTACGAAGAGAGCCTCAAGTTTTGCGATCGGGCCCTCCAGCTCGCCAGCCTGGTTGGCAACCTACGATTGGTCGCATACGCGAGGATGAACCGCAGCGCCTCCCTTCTTGACATGGGCGGACGCGCGCGCGAGACTACGGGAGAAATCGCAGAGGCGAAGCGACTCGTCCAAATCCTGGAGGAGCCAGATACGCTCGCGTTGCTCGGCATTTACGAAGGACAGCGGGAGTTCGAACTGGGGCGTTGGAGCCGCGCCACCCGCTTGTGGGAGCAAGGCCTGCAGGGTCTTCGAGAATACGGCGAGCCATCGGATCTCGCTCGGTCCCTCGTCTTCGTGGGCCGTTTCCACATGGAAAATGCCGCGACATCGGCTGCGCGGCGATACCTCGATGAAGCGTACGACTTAGCTTTGAGGCTGAGCAACGAAGCTCTCCTGTCGGAGATCAAGCCTCTCCTCGGGGTCGTTGGTTCCCCAACAGAAAGCACGACCGCTCGTCGTACGGGCGTCTAGCTCGGGTCCTTGGGCGGCGGGTCCACAGCGCACCTCCTCGACGCCCATGGCAGTGTTCTCATGTTTAAGAGTAACCGGGTTTGTTCCGTTTTCCCCGGGGTCCCGGCCGGATTCTGACTCTCTGGCGGACGTTAAGCGGCTAAAGATGTATGCGGGCGTATGGTCCTATTTCCCGACCCTCGCCATCGACACCCATACCACATGCACGCAATGATACATGCTCAGCCGGCGCGCGTCGCGGAGACACTGGAACGGGTTGGCCGGGGAGACGCGGCCTCTTTCCTTGGAGAAGCGCGTCGTGTGATTGTCACGGGCTGTGGCACATCCTTCCATGCCGCAACCTACGGAGCGCGTGTCCTACAGGCATCCCTGCGCGCGTCAGTCGTCGTGGAAGCAACGCATGCGTATGACCTTGCATACGGCCGGTCGCCTCCAGCGAAAGCCACCGTCCTCGGGGTGAGTCATAGCGGCTCTACGCCAACGACGAATCGCGCCCTCGCCCGGGCGAAGCGTGCAGGCGTCCGGACGTTAGGCATTTCGGGTCTGCCCAACACGGAGATGGAGCGGATCGTGGATGACATCCTCATTATCGGCTCGCTGCACGATCGCTCTTGGGCGAACACAATGAGCTATACGACGCAGCTTACCGCCTTTGCCGCTCTGGCGGCACAGCTCGCGAAGACGCGGTCGGATGTCCTCGAAGGAATCCGCGCGGTTGTGCGCACCCTTCAGAAGGCGCTACAAACCGAAAGCGTGGTCCGCCGCCTTGCGAAGCGCGTGGCCCGCACGGACCACGTGACATTCCTCGGGAGCGGTTGGGACGACATCACGGCGCTCGAGGCCGCCCTGAAGATCCGGGAAACGTGCAGCCTGCCTGCAAGCGGATACCATCTGGAGCAGTTCCTTCATGGTCCCTTCCTTTCACTCCATGCGAGAGAATCAGTGGTTCTTCTCCGGGCTCGGGAAGACGGCCGGCGCTGTGATACTATTGGCCGAGCACTCGCCCGGGGTGGCGCGTCTGTTGTAACAATTGGCGAGCATCCGCGCACCGCGATCAAACTTCCGGCGATTCATCCATATCTCCGTCCGGTGGTGTCGGTGGTCCCGATGCAATTCCTTGCGTACTACGCGGCCCTCGCGCGACACGCGAATCCAGACATCATGCGGACGGGTATTCCCCGACTTCGTGCGGGCGTGGAGGCGCTGTTCCACTGACCCCGACGTCGGGCGGAATGCCGACGATCGTGTTCGCCTCCGTGCCGTTCCGCAGAAGCAGGTGGAGGTGCATCCGGCCGCTCCCGTACGTGATCTGGAATCGGTTCACCTCGGACTTATAGAGTCGCGCTGGCCGCCGGCGGCCCTCCGTGACGAATCCCGCCTCGGAGATCAGGGCCAACGAGAGGAGGCGGCGGATTCGTCGGTAACACGCGGCGATTGGAACCCGGTAATGCGTCGCGATTTCCTGGGCCGTGAGGCTCTCTTGGTGCAGCGCGATGAGGATTCGGAGGGCGTGGTCGTCGAGGAGGGACTGCCCGTCCGAGTCGTAGAGGAGCAAGTCTTCCGCCACGAGTGGGGGCCGAGGGGGTGGAGTCCCGCCATTGGGGGGCCCGATGGAGGGCACGCAGCGGATTCACGCTCTCCGGACTAAAAGCCCTAGGCTCCGGTTATCACGGTTGAACGAGAGGCACGCACGGGCTGGGGCTCCGAGGTCAGCCTTCCAGTGCCTTGCGCACATTCGCGGCGAACTCTTCCGTCTGGCCTTTCAATCGGGACCGCAGGAAGTTGTCCATGATCCGGGCGAGCGGCCCCTTGGACTGGACGGCCATGGTGTACGTGACTTTCGTGCCGTTCTCTGCAGGCGCCAAGTCGATCGTCCCGGTGATTTCCATGTTGTCGGCCGCCCCGCGGAACCTCCCATGGTTCAGAGGAATCTGGTCCGTCGTCTCCGTCATGACCTGGATGTCTTGGGTGAGCGGTCCGATCTTGACCTGCAAATTCCACCGGGCACGCTTGTCATCGAGGATCTCCACGGACTGCACGCCGGGGACGCAGCTCCCCACCTTCCGCATGTCGCTGAGGAACGCCCACACGCGCTCGACGGGAGCCTCGACCTCGAATGAAATCGTCCCTTCCGGCATCGCGTCCCCCGCAATGCGATGCCCGGGAAAAACTTTACAGCTCACGCGTTGCGAGCGATGCGCGCCGGTCGCCCACGCTGGAGTGGAATCCTCGAAGAACAGGTCAATAAGGAAAGGGGCCGAGGTCCTCCCCCATTTTGCCTCGGCGGGTGGGGTTCGCGAGATTGGACTCAACCTTTCCGGAGAAACGGAAGGCCCGTGCGCTTGTTCACGCCGATCTTCCGATTCTTCGGCATTTCGTCCATCGGTTTGCCGCTTTTCGGTTTCCGCTTGCTGAAGAAGTAGATCGTCACTTTCGGTCCCTTCTTCAGTTTCACGTCTCGCGAGTACAGCGTCCATCCCTGGTACGTGTACGGCATGTTTGACCTCGTTCCTCCATACACATAGGGGTCAAAAGCGTTTCCCCTCCCGTATCAGCGTCTGACAAGAACGTCGAGGTAGCTATTTTAAGGCCTTAATATAGCGCATCCTAGGCCCATGGAGGGCGAGCGACCGCGAAACGGAACCGAGGGGAAAGGCGCCTCGGATGGCAGCCCACCGTGGGCGAATTCCGACGGAACGAGAATCACTCGCGAGAACGAGCCCGAAAGGCCTTTCTGCCTACCTACGGACGCTCGCTCGATCTTGCATGAAGGCGAAGCTCCACACGCTCGAGTGCGACGAGGAGGACTTGATCGATCTCCCGGAGAGCTGGATTCCGGTCCGCCTCGAGCACAACGGATATGCAACCCCTGCCCGGAAGGCGTACACGCTCTACTACTTCCAGCGCGCGTGACCCCGCGCGGGGTTGAATAGGTCCACGCCGTTCCCGCCCGCGTGGGAGCGAGCCTTTCGGAACTCGCGAAGCGGCTTGGCGCGAATCAGCTTGCGACGGGCACCGCCATTGCGCCCCGATACCGCCTGGACGCCTTTCGAGCCCATCGGGGGTCTCGTCTCCCGGAGGCCGGCGTCGCTCCCGCGGCGGTCGCCTGGCCGCGGTCCACGGAGGACGTCGTCTCGATCGTTCGGTTCGCGGCCGGCGCAGGCCTCGCGATTGTCCCGTGGGGTGGTGGCACGGGCCTGATGGGCGGCGCGCGGCCGTCGTCCGATGCGATTGTCTTGGATATGCGGCGGATGCGCAGAGTCCGTTCGATTGATCCGGCCGCACGCACCGCGACCGTGGAAGCGGGGATGGTCCTCGAGGCGTTGGATCGCCGCCTCCGGAAGCGACGGCTCATCCTCGGCCACGACCCGTGGTCGCGACCTCGCGCGACGGTCGGTGGGGCCATCGGGACGAACGGCATCGGATACGGCGGCTATCTCCGCGGCACGATGGGAGACCAGGTGCTCGGTCTCGAGGCGGTCCTCGCCGACGGGACCGTCGTGCAAACACGGCCCGCGGCGCGATCGACGACGGGGTTGGACCTGAAGCGGTTGTTCATCGGAACGGAAGGGACCTTCGGCGTGGTCACCGCGGCGACCCTTCGCGTCTTCCCGGTGCCAGAACAGGAAGAGATTCACGGGTTTTCATTCCGCGACTTCGCGACCGGATTTGGTTGTCTTGCTCGGATTTATGACAGCGGCCTCGCGCCGAGCGTGATGGACTTCGAAGAAACCTTTCCCGCGCCCGCACTCCCATGGTGGTCCGAAGAAGGTCCGCCTGCGTTGTATCTGAGATTCGCGGGATCTCGCGAGATTGTGGCCGCGTCTTGGCGGCTTGCGCGTCGCCATCTGCGCAGCGTGGCTGCGCGGCCGCTACCAGATCGGGAGGCTAGGGAGTACTGGAAGACCCGTCACGACATCATCTACGCCCACGACGAGGTCTCCCCCGGGGTGACCCGCGCCGATCTTTTCCTGAAAGACGTCATTTTTGATTATGTCCACGTGGCGTTGCCTCGTTCGAGAGTCCTCTCGTACCGGCGAGCGGCCCTCGCGGTGCTCCGCCGTCACGGCGTGAAACCGATCGGATTCGGCGTGTGGACGCAACCCGAGCTCGTGTCCCTCGAAGTTGTGCGGCCCGTGGGAGAAGACCGAACGGCCTCTCGGATTGCCGTGGCAGCGGCCGTCGACGACGTGATTCATCGAGTCCACGCTCTGGGCGGCTCCATGGAGTACGTCCACGGCGTTGGCGCGAAGCTCGCGCACCTCATGGACGAGGAATTGGGAGTCGGCCTCGCGACGGCCCGAAAAGTGAAGCGAGCGCTCGATCCCGCGGGAACGTTGAACCCCGGGAAGGCGGGGCTCTGACGGGTCCGCACGGGCCGGTTTCCTCCCGTCGCGCGGCGTTCTTGCGAAAGCTATATTACATCCCTATTCAGCGGAATATATATAAATCAGGACATAACTTCGCCCTGCAAAGGTTGGGATTGGATGCAACCACCACCCCCGATGATGAGTGCGCCGATGATGATGGACCGAAAGAAAATGCTCGTCGCCGCGATGATCGCTGCCGGCCTGTTGTTTCTGATGATTGGGGCGATCCTCGTGGACGTAAGCCGCACCGTGCTGGCGGGTAATCCGCCCCCGGCCGACCAGGTGATTTCGTATGAGAACCTCGGCCGCGTATGGGGCCCTGCGGTCGCACATTTCGGAATCTTTCTGTTCGTCCTCGGCCTCGTCGCCGCTGCATTGATGCTCGAAGACATTGACGTCTTTGTCCGTCTGTTCTTGTTGATCGTCGCGTTCGTCGCGCTGTTGCTGGTCCTTGCGGGCTCAACGACCATCTTCGGGTGAGGTGTCACGATGATGGGAATGGGCGAAAAGCTCTGGGCCATGGGCAGGTCGCCGTCCCAGCACATGACGCTGCTGGTCTTCGGCCTGCTTTCCCTCCTCACTGGCGTGGTCGCGATTTCCACCCTCGCCGTCGCCGGCGGTGGGGGAGGCGCGACCTCGATTATCATGGCCGCGACGGTCTTGATTGGAGTCGGCGGATTCTTCGTGACCTTGGCCCTGTTTCTCGGGGCCTACGCGGCAACGGGAGACTCGTGGACGACGACCGTTTGGCGGATCGCGCAGCTGCTCGCGGCGGTCCTCGTCCTGATCTTCGTCTTCCGATAGCGGAACCCAACCCGGGCGGCGCCAGACGCGCCGCCCCTTCAATTCTTCTCGAGTTCGGAATTCTGTCCGACGGACGCTGCGGTCTCAGCCCGCAACGCTGGCGCTCACGGAGAGGATCGGCGGCAGGAAATCGGCAAGCATCTTCCACGACTCGCCCTCGTCCCGGCTCGCGAAGAGCTGGCCCGTGTTCGTCCCGATGTACACGCCGACCGGATCGTTCGCGTCGACGGTCATGCCCTCACGCAACACACCCAGGTAGGCGCCGGGGCCGGGGAGGCCCTTCGTGGAACGGCGCCACGATCGGCCGCGGTTCGTCGTCTTCCAGACGGCCATCTGGCCTTTCGGGAACACGCGATTCTCGGCACCGACGAGCGGGGCGACGAATGCGGTGTGCTCCGCATGCGGATGAGCCGCAATCGGGAACCCGAACTCCGACGGAAGGCCTTTGGTGACTTCCGTCCACCCGCCGCCGTCGGGCCCGCGGTGGTACGTCCCGCAATGATTCTGTTGGAAGATCGAGCCGTCTCCGGAGGCGTCCCAGGCCAACTTGTGGACGCATTGTCCCCACTCCGGATACTTGTTCGGCATGAACCCGGCCCGGACCCCCTGGTTCTCCATGGTCCACGAGCGACCGCCGTTGCGCGACTCGAACGCCCCGACCGCGCTGATTCCGATCACCAGATGCTTCGGATTTCGCGGATCCACGAGGACAGAATGCAGGCACAGGCCGCCATTGCCCGGCTGCCACTCTTTCCTGGTCGGATGATAGTTGAGAGCCTCGAAGTCCTGCCACGTTCCTCCGCGGTCGTCGCTGCGGAACAGGGCCGCGGGTTCGACGCCCGCGTAGATTGTCTCCGGTTCGTCGGAGGGGCCCGGCTCGATGTGCCAGATCCGTGTGACGGCGAGGTCCGATCCTTCCTTGAACTTCGGCGCGGTCTGTGTCGGTTTCATGACCTCGCCGGCGCGTCCGCGGTAGACCGCGGGTCCCCATGGCTCGCTCCACATTGGCGCGGCCCCGTATACGGTGCGGCCGTCCCGCGGGTCGAGGATCATGTGGTACACCGCATTCCCCACCATGAAGGGTCCCGCGACGGACCACTTCCGACGATCGGATGAATGGAACAGGAATCCGCCCTTCTTCGTGCCGACGGCCACTACCACGCTGCCTTTCTTGATTGTGCGGGGCATGTCACCCACCTGCGACGCTGGGAAGGATGTGAACGGTGTCCCCGGCTTTGAGCTTTGCCTCCGGGAGGGAACCCATGACGATTTCCTCGTTGACGAAGACATTTACGTACGGCCTGCGTCGGCCGGCCTCGTCCACGACCCGGTCCCGGATGCCCGGAAACGATGTGTTGAGGGCTCGTAAGACGGCCGCCACGTCGGTCGCCTCGAGGACGACCTCGTCTTGACCGTTCGTGTAGGAGCGCAGCGCGGGCGGGATCCGGACGAGGACGCCCGAGCGCGCAATCGCATCCGGAGACACCTCGGGAACCACGGTCCTTCCCCCGCGACCGAATCGTCGGCCGGATGAAAAGCCTTTGGACGGCCACCGAGAATTCGGGCATCGTACGGGATGCGGAAGGGCTTATCCGTCCGTGGCGCTCCCGGGCGCGATGGATACCCAAGACATCTTGGACCTCTCGCTCGCTCTCGCAAAACAGTCCGACATCCCCGCGGACACGACGATCAACGTGCCCGCGAAAGATGTGCGGCGCGCCCTCTTCGGCGTCGACGTCGATGCGGCGGACCTCGTGATCGCGAAAGAGAAGGGGTACGATCTCGTGATTGCCCACCACCCCACCGGAGGATCGGCGGTCCTCGAGTTCCCAAAGGTCCTCTCGAAGCATGCGGACATCTTGACGCGGCATGGAGTCCCGGCCGAGGTGGCCGCCTCCGCGGTGCGCGAGATGCAGGAAGACCGCGAGCCGCGGGCCCATGCCGAGAACTACGATCGCCTCCCGTCGATCGCTCGCTTGCTTGGGATCGGCCTCATGTGCATCCACAATCCATGCGACGAGATCGGGAGGCGCGTGATGGACGAGACGTTGCGCGCGGGATTGAGGTCGAGTCCTCGGGTGCGCGATGCGATTGATGTGCTGTACTCGATCCCCGAGTTTCAGGCAGCGAAAACGCGGATTGTGCTGCGCATGGGGAAAATCGACAATCCGCTCGGGAAATGGGCCGTCCATCATGGTGCGGGCACGAACGGCGGCGTTCCGATCGCCCGGGCGGCCTACGAACACGGCATCGACACGGTTTTCTACATCCACATCGATGCGGGGGCCCTCCGTCGCTTGTGGGAGCTCTATGGCCGCGAGGGCTCGAAGAACCTCGTGGTCACCGGACACCTCGCCTCGGACAGTATCGGCATCAACGCACTCGTCCGAGAGCTGCGCGCGCGCCGGGTGCGCGTCGACACGTACAGTGGAATTGTCGATGTCTGAGCAGTATTATTATTGTATTAATCGATAAAATTCAATGGGAAGCCTTAACTACGCGCCACCGATACCCGACAGCCAAGGGTTCCCTTGCCGTTCGAAATCATGATCGTCAGCAACACTCCCCTCACGCCGTTGAAAGACATCGACGACGTGGCGCTCCTGTTCCTGACCCAGATCGGATACATTCCGAAGGGGTATGATCCGAAGACCGACGCGGGTTCCGTCCGAGAGTCGGTCCCATACCGGCTCTTCGTCGAATGCCTCTTGGGCCGGTTGGACAAAGGCTGGACGGTCGAGCAGCTCGCGGCGAAACTGAAGACGACGAAGGCGACGATTTACCGGCACATCAACAAGCTGAAGGAGATGGACCTCCTGGACGAGGTCAATGTGACTGAGCGGACGACCGTGCGGAAGGGATACCGCATCCGGTACGGCAATCTCTCGAAGGCCTGGAACTTCGTCGAGTCGAACGTCGAGATCGCGATGGAGAACTACCGCAAGACGGTTGATCATCTCGAGAAACTCTCGGAGCAGCGGAGGTGATTCGTTGGCGGATGAAATGGTCTCGCTCACAAAAGGGTCTCGCTACCGGATCGAATCGATGGAAACGCGGGAGCGGACGAAGGTGACGAAGGGCTTGTTCCGGGGCTACGCGACGATCGGCACGGACGACGCAATCGTCGTCGAACTCGACGATAGCCACCAAGAGCTGAAAGGGAAGCTTCGTCTCATTCCGCTCCATGTCGTCCTCGCGGTCGATGTCCTCGAGCAGGCTCCCGGCGAGTCGCCTAAGATCGAAAAGCACGGCACCATGTACGGCTGACAACGGGCGGAAGCCGTGACGCTCGCCGCGGACGTCGCTAAGAACGAAGGTTTCCTCGAAGCGTTCTTGGCGGAGCTCCGAGGCCACACGCCGAAAACGAAAGATGAACTTCAACGCCTGAAGCTGCGACTCGCTCGATCCTACGGCCTGGCGGGTCTGCCGAGCGACGCCTCGATTCTCGTCCAGTTGCGAGGGGAGATTCGTGAGGACCTGCTTGATGTCTTGCGGATCAAGCCCGCACGGACTGCGAGCGGAGTTGCGGTCGTGACCGTCATGACGGCGCCGCACGCGTGCCCACACGGCGTCTGCACGTTCTGTCCGGGCGGCCCTCGCTTCGGGACGCCGCAATCCTATCTGGGGACGGAGCCCGCCGCGATGCGCGCCGCAGCGGCCGGGTATGATCCGGGGGTCCAGACCGTGGACCGGCTGCGAGTCCTCCGCGCGATTGGGCATGCGACGGACAAGGTCGACCTCATCATCCTCGGAGGGACCTTCACAACGTTGGACGCGGGCTATCGCGAGTGGTTCGTGAAGGGATGCCTCGATGGGATGAACGGTCTCGTCGCCGAATCGCTCGAGGCGGCCCAGGCGATGAATGAAGGCGCGCCCGCGCGGTGCATCGGCCTCACGATTGAGACGAAACCGGATTGCTTCCTCGGTTCCGAAGTGGAGGAATCGCTACGGCTCGGGACTACGCGCGTCGAACTCGGGATCCAGTCGATCCACGACGACGTCCTCGAAGCGGTCCACCGCGGCCACACGGACGCCCAGAGCCGGGCCGCGATGGGACGCGCGAAGGCCGCCGGCCTGAAAGTCGGCGCGCACATGATGCCCGGTCTGCCCGGTTCCGACCTCGACCGAGACTTCGATTCGTTTCGCGCCCTGTTCGAGGATCCGGGCTACCGGCCGGACTTCCTGAAGATTTATCCGACCCTAGTCCTCCCGGGAACGGCCCTCTACGGGCTTTGGGCGTCGGGCCGATTCAGGCCCCTGTCGACGGAGGACGCCACCGAGCTCGTGGCCCGCATCAAGGCCATCGTCCCGCGCTGGTGCCGAATCCAACGCGTCCAGCGGGAGATCGGAGCGCCGGACATCCGGGACGGTCCGCGGAAGGGTGACCTCCGCGTCCTCGCGCGCGAACGCCTTCGGGCGTCCGGTTTGCGATGCGTCTGCATCCGATGTCGCGAGGTGGGCTTCCGCGGGATCGAGCCGCGACTCGGAGCGCTCGTGTTGTTGCGTGAAGCGTACGAGTCGTCTGGAGGCACGGAGCTGTTCCTCAGCATCGAGGACCCGGGTCCGGACGTGCTGGTGGCTTACGCGCGCCTCCGAATCGACGCTGCCGCAACCTTGCGCGAGCTGAAGGTGTTCGGTCGAATGGTCCCGATTCATGAGGCCGCCGAGGACCGATGGCAACACCGCGGGTTCGGACGGCGACTCCTGCTCGAATGCGAGCGCGTGGCGTCCGAGGAGTTCGGCGCACGCACCTTGCGCGTCACGTCCGGAGTCGGCGTCCGCGGTTACTATCGAGCGCTGGGCTATCGACTGGAGGCGCCGTACGTGGTGAAGGCGCTCTGAATCACGAGGCTTCCTTGATCCAACCGACGCGCCGGAGTTTGCTCGCCTCCACGTCCGCCGCGTTGCGGAACGAGGACTCTACCTCCGCGAGGTACTCCACGGCGAGTCGTAGGCCTTCCTTCGTCGGGGCTTTCACATCGATGCCCGCGCGGGTGAGTTGTTGTCGCACAATCGGCATCGCGGCCTCTTGGCCGCCCATCACGTCGCAGAAATCCATGATGATCTGGTCGGCGACCGGGATGAACGGATTCGAGAGTTCCTCGACCGGCTCGCCCTTCGAGAGCTTCGCGTTGGCTTCGGCGATCACAGTCTTCGCGAGCGCCAGGAATCCGGCCTCGACGTTCAGGCCGGTCTTCGCGGAGCTCAAGAACCCATCGACTTCCAGGGTCTCCTTCAGCTCGTCCAGGGCCTCCTGCGCTTGCCGGCGGGTCGGCGCGAGGTCCACCTTGTTCCCCACGACGACGACCGGGATGGGGTCCGTGACCGTTAGCAGATGCGGGATCCAGTAGTCTTGGAGGCTGTCCGCGGTCTCCGGTCGGGTCACGTCGTACACGAGGAGCGCACCCTTTGCCCCTTGAAAGGAACTGTCCTGGATGCCGCGGTAACCCTTCTGGCCGAGCACGTCCCAGATCATGAATGTCAGGTCGGTCGACCGAGCCGGCGACTCGATCCGCAGGTCTTTCTTCGTCACTTTCGTCCCGATTGTCGTGATGTAATCGTCCGAGAACTTGTCGACGACGAAGCGTCGGACCAGACTGGTCTTCCCCACCGCCCCGTCGCCAAGGAGCAAGATCTTTCGCTTGATGCGATCATCGACCATGGCGACGTCTCTCCATGCAGGCGCCACGCTTATAACGGTTCCTGGCTCAATGTCAGGGCTGCGAATACGCCGTCAATTCGCGTGGAAACGGAGCCGCGACCGGAGGAAGCGCGCCGCGATTGCGTCCGCTTGCGGGAGGAGCGTAACGTTCCCATCCCACTTCGCGAGGATGGCCGCGTGGGACTGCTCGAACTCCCACACCGCGACTCGCAATTTCCGCAGGATGCCGGTGAGGTAGCGGCCTTCCGTCACCGCGGCGAGGATCGTGTGCTCCCCGCGGACCATGAGCACTTGCCGTTGCCCGAACCGAAGTTGTTCGAGTGAGCCCTTTCGGTCTTCGAACGAGTCGCGGACGAATTCCTGGAGGACGATGAACATGCCGCTCATGATGTCGCTGTCGTGGACCATTCCCTCCGTCCGCGACCAGTGGCGGATCAACATGCCGCTGTCGTGCATCAGGTACAGCTCTTCGAGCCGCGCGCGCCGGGTGACGTAGACTCCGAGGCCCAACATGCCCGCAGCGCCCAAGCCTGCGGCGGCCGCGGCGAACGGGTTGAAGGGAGCTGCCGCGGGCTGGCGATAGTTCAGCGCGAATGTCAGGGATCGGTAGATGGTCCGTGGATTCTGGTCGAGGCTGTCCGTGTAGACCACCGTGACGGCGACCGTCGTGAATACGGGGCTCTTCGATTGTGGGGTCTCCAGGGTTGAGACGTTGAACCAGGTGTCCCCCCGGACGTTGTGTGAGACGTTCGCGTAGACGGCCCTTGGGACGCCCAGATACGCGAGTTCCGGACCGAAGTCCACCGTGATGTTGACCGTCGCCGCGACGAGAGTGCTGTTCGCAGAGACGTTTGTGTATGGCGAATCCAACCAGAATGAGAAGTCAACTTTGGGCGCCTGCGAATCGTTCAGGATTACCGCAAGCTGGTAGTACGATCGCGGGGGGACAGCGGAAACGAGCGCGGCGGTGAGGAGGATCGAGAGCAACGTGAACGCGATGCCGAAGAGAATACGTGGTACGCGTGCTGATCGATTTTGCATTGGTTGGAACCCCCCCAACCTGATGTCGGCCGGTGGACGTCGACGGCTGCAACGATTCGTGAGGGGTCTATTTAATCTTGCGATGAACGCCGCGACTAGGAGAAAATGACGGCTTCGTGATTCTCAGAAACCCGATTACATTCGGAGGTCGCGTCGATCTCTCCGTGACGCCGAAACAAGGAGCTCGCCGAGTTGCGCGCCCGCGACCGGGCTGCGGTGCGGAATGCGGGCCCAATCGTTTGGCAGCCCGAGCGAGACCGCGGCCTCCCGGAGGATGGACCGCGGAAGAGCTCGACCACGCGCCGATTCAACGAGTGGAGCGCGGACCTTCAACGTTCGGAGGATGCCCGCGATTCCGGCCGCCGTTCGCGAGCCGCCGAACCCCGACAGGAGCGGCTGCCCCCGCGTCCGTTCGAGCACGGCTTGAAGAGGGATCAACGAATCGAGATTCTGAGGAGACACACGCGACCGGAGGTGCGAGAGCCGCTCGCGAATTACTTGAGTCCCAGCCCGATCGAGGAGGACATGCTCGACCCGGAGGTCGAAGTACGTCTTCGCCACCCTGGCCGCCTCCACGTCCGGGGCGCCCTCCCGGCCCGCGACGAAGCACGCGAGATTGCATCGCTTGCGCGCGATCATCGCGATCGTCATGCTCGAGAGGCCACCCGAATATGCCAAAGCCACCCGGTCCTGTCCGGCGACCTCGCGGGCGATTCGGTCCTCGAGCCGACGGACGAACGTGTCGATGCTCGTCCCCTTGGGCATCGTCTCACGCGACGAATGACGATTCGCCCGAAAGAAGTCGCGTGAGCGTGTCGGGGAGGTCCGCCTCCTTGACGCGGATTTGTTTCTGCGAGTCCCGCTCTCGGACCGTGACGCCCTTCCCTTCAAGGGTTTCGTGGTCCACGGTCACGGAGAACGGCGTGCCGATTTCGTCCATTCGCGCATAGCGGCGGCCGATCGATCCGGAGTCGTCGAAGAACGCCGTGAAGCGACGTTGCAGTTGCGCGTAGACCCGCTCCGCGTGCTCCGGGATGCCGTCCTTGTTCACGAGGGGGAAAACGGCGACCCCGATCGGCGCGAGACGAGGCGGAAGCCGCAAGACCGCTCGCTCCCCTTTATGGAACGTCAGGTCGAGGAGCGCCCACACGTTGCGATCGACGCCGAACGAGAGCTCGAGGACGTGGGGCACGAGCTTCGATGAACCGAATGTGATGGACTGTTTCGCGTGCGAGCCGGACTCGTGGCCCTTCAGGTCGTGGTCCGTGCGATAGTGGACACCGCCGACTTCTTTGAATCCGCCCAAACTCTCCTGCTTCACCTGTACGTCGAAGTGGATCTTGTTGTAGAACGCGCGTTCCTTCTCGTCGAGCTCGGCGAATCGAAACGCGTCACGGGGGACGCGGAGAGCGTTCAGGTAGAACCGTTGCACCTGGATGAGGTGGTACACATACCACGAGGGCAGACCGCGGCCCACAGCGTCCTTCGACGAGACGTCGTCGGCGGTCGGCTCGTTCTTCTCGTGGGCCCAGGCGATTCGAAGCGGCTCCGATCCCGCGGCGCCGATCGGGACGAGGTCGGCGAACGTCGCAGGGTCGAAGAAAATCTGGAGCTCCGCCTGGAGGAACTCCCGCATGCGATACGCGCCCTGGCGTGGGCTGATCTCGTTCCGGTACGCGCGACCGACGATCGCGAGCCCCATCGGCAGCTTCCGCCGGAGCGCCTCGAATTCGCGCTTGAAGTTCAGGTAGACGCCCTGCGCGGTCTCGGGCCGCAGATAGGCGCGGTCTTTCCCCATCGGGCCGATTCCGAGCGGGAACATCATGTTGAAGGCGCGGGCGGGCCCCAGCTCCCCTCCGCAGTTCGGGCATCGGATCTTCAGCTCGCGGATTCGCGCGTCGATCTCTTCCGGCGTGAGGCCTTCGTGTTCCTCGTGCGTTTTCGTCTCGAGGAGGTGGTCCCCGCGATACGACTCCCCGCACCGCGTGCACGTGACGAGGATGTCCGTGAAGTGATCCACATGGCCTGAGGCCTTCAGGGCGGCCTCCGGGAGGATCGTCGTCGTGTCGATCAGGTAGTAATTGTCGCTCAGGCCGAGAAACGTCTCGATCCACAGGTCTTCCCACCGGCGGCGCAGGAGCACGCCGTTGTGTCCGTAGTCGTAGAATCCCGCAAAGCCTCCATACAGATCGACGGCGGGCCACAGGAACCCGCGGCGGACGGACAACGACATCACGTCGTCGTAGGAGGCCATCGGCGTCCGAAAAGGGAGGGCCCGGGATAAAGAATAGGGTGGAGCCTCACTCATTTCGCGGGACGTGCGACGCGGCGCCGGCCCTGGCGCGATGCCGGCTTCCGTTGCGCCTCGGAGGCGATCGGTGGCCAAGGCCGTCCTCCGGAGACGACGAGGCGAACATCGCTCGCCGACGCTCGCATGAGCGAGGCGAACCCGTTCGCGCCTCCGGGAAGATCAAACACGACGAGATCCGCTCGGGCTCCCACGCGAATCCCTAGCCCGTCGGATGGCTCCGCGAGGCGCCTCCCTCGAAGGGCCATCTCGACGATCTCCCGGGCAGGGACTTCCCCTTTCATCCGAGCGACCCGGTACGCGAACTCCATTTCCCTCAGGATTGACGGCACGTTGATCATCGCGTTGTCCGTGCCAAGCCAGAGTTCGACTCCGGCCCGCAGCATTCGAGGGATGTCCGGTGTCATTCCGAAGAACGCGTTGGATCGGGGACACACCACGATTGGCACGCGGGCGTCCGCGCACCGGACCAAGTCCCCGTCGGTGGCATGGACCATGTGCACAAGGAAATCGGGTTGGAGCTGGAGGACCTTGTCGATGTCCTCCCTCACCCGTTCGGAACAATGAATCGCGAAGATCTTCGTCTCCCGACGGACGTCCGCGGCGAGTTTCTCAATCTCGTCGGGTGGCCAGTCGATGAACGAGCTCACGGCGATTCCGTCCG
>VBMG01000209.1 GCA_005878485.1 Methanobacteriota archaeon
GGGAACAGTCGCCGTCCTTCCGGACACGACGCGATCCCCCGGGCGGGACGCTCGTACGCGGGGAGGTTCGTGATGTCGGCCCCCGCGAAGAGGACCTTCCCGCGGGTCGGCCGCAACAGGCCGTTGACCACCTTGAGGATCGTCGACTTGCCCGCGCCGTTCGGACCGATGATGACGGTCATCTCGCCTTGCTTCGCCTCGAGGCCCACGTCCCACAGGACCTGGGTCCCCGCGTAGCCGGCATCGATCTCCCTAAGTCGCAGCACGGGCCGCCTCCCTTCCCAGGTACGCCTCGATCACGGCGGGTTGCCGCACGACTTGCTGCGGGGGCCCTTCCGCGATCTTGCGGCCTTCATCGATCACGATGACGCGGTCGGACAGGGTCAAGACGGCCCGCATCACATGCTCGACGACGAGTGCGCCGAACCCGATTTCTTTCTGGAGGCGGGTGAAGAGCCCCATCGCCTCCCGGAGTTCGTCCGGCGAGAGACCGGCGAACACCTCATCGAGGAGGAGGATTCGGGAACCCGTCGCGATGACTCGGGCGAGCTCGAGCCGCTTCCGATCCTGGACCGTCAGGTTTGCTGCGAGCGTCTCGGCGTGCCGCTCGAGTCCGACGAGCCGGAGGACCCAGTTCGCCTCGTCGAACGCCCGTGCGACGTCCCGATCTTGCCGGGATCCGTAAAGGACGGCGACCCCCACATTGTCCCGAGTCGTCAACCCCAAGAACGGCTTCGGGATTTGATGGGTCTTCGCAATCCCCAGTTCCACGACGCGGTGCGCGGGCAAGCGGTCGATGCGCCGGCCGTCCAGCGTGACGGTCCCGGCCGTGGGCTTCTCCACGCCCGCGATCACGTTCAGGAGGGTCGTTTTCCCAGAACCGTTGGGACCGATGAGCCCGACGATTCGTCCCTCGGCGACCGATAGCGACACACCGCGGAGGGCGTGCACGCCGCCGAAATCCTTGCGGACCTCCGCGACGCTCAACACCATCGTCACTCGAGAATCCTCCGGAGCGCCGGGATGTGTCGGCGCAGCGCGCCAACGATCCCTTCCGGGATCACAAGCGCGATGATCGCGATAAGGATCCCGATCACAATGAATTCTGCGCCGACCACGACGGTGAGGAAGTACGTGTGGGGGATGTACACCACGACCGCACCGAGGAGCGGCCCGAGCAGGGTCCCCATGCCGCCGATTACCACCATCGCGAGCATCTGCAAGGAGAAGAGGAGCGCGAAGGCGTCATTCGGGAAGACCCCGGAGAGCGTCCACGCGTTCACCGCCCCCGCGGCGCCCGTAAAGAGGCCGCTGAAGCAGAAGACGAACAGCTTGAGGCGCGCCGCGTCGATGCCGAGCGTCTTCGCCGCGTCTTCGTCGCCCTTGATCGCCCGGAGCCCGTACCCGATCCGTCCGTGGGTGACCCAGTACGTGAGGCCAATCTCGATCGCGAGGATGACCCAAATGGTGTAGAACCAGCTCAGGGGCTCAAATCCCAGGTTCAGAATGATTCCTTGACCCCCTCCGAGCGCAGGGGTCACGAGGATGATGTCCACGGCCGCGAGCGGCATCACGAGAGTAGCAATCGCGAAATACACGCCCCGGAACCGCAAGGTCACGGCCCCGAGCCCGAGAGCGAGAAGCGCGCCGACGGCGGCGCCGACCAAGACCCCTCCGATCGGGTGCCAGCGGAACGTGCCGACCACATAGCCCCAGGCGTACGCTCCGGTGCCCATGAAGACGACTTGGCCGAAGCTCACGTACCCCGTGAGGCCCGTGATGAAGTTCATCGAGTACGCGAGGGCTGCGAACACGAGGAGGCCGATCAGGATCGTCAACGGGTAGATTGGGATCCATGGAGCGGCGACCGCCCCGACGACGAGGAAGGCGGCGATCCCCCACACGGTCGGTCCGAGCTTCGGGATCGCCGGGAGCTTCATCGGAGGATGCCCTCGGGCCGAAACAGGAGGACGGGGATCAACGTCAGGAAGGCGACTGCGTACGCGATTGAAGGCCCCAAGAAAATTTGCCCCACGTCGATGATAATGCCGAGGGTGATCCCACCGACGAGGCTTCCCCACATCTTGCCCGGACCGCCCAAAACGACGATCACGAAGCTGATCGGGGCATACAGCGCGCCCATGTACGGGTAGATCCCAGTCGGGAACAACACGGTCAAGAAGGCGCCTCCCGCCATAGTGACGCCGAACCCCAAGCCCGTGCCGATTGCCGCGACGACGGTCGGGTTGATCCCCATCAGCTGGGTCGCGGGAATGTCTTGGCTGTACGCTCGGATCCCAATGCCCAGGTACGTCCGGTTGAGGAAGATCTGGGTAAGGGCGATGATCGCGACCGACAGGATGGCGACGTAAATCCCCCCGAGTGGAATCTGGAGGATGCCGAGTTCCACGGATCCGGCGTTCCACGGAATCCCGACGAAGTTGCCCGAAAACAACACGTTCGCGGCGTTGGCGATGAACAGGCTCAACCCGAACGTCGCAACGAGCGTGACCATCTCGCTTTGGAGGGTGATCGCCTCCTTTCCTCGAAGCTCTCGATGGAGGAAGCCGAAATAGAAGCCCAGCCCGACCGCGAGCCCGAGTGCGGCGTCGATCGGCGCGCTCACGAGCGGATTGAGTCCGAGGAACAGATTGAGAAAGTACGCGCCGTACGCGCCCAGCATGATGAACTCGCCGTGGGCGACGTTCACGACCTTCGCGATGCCCCAAATCAGGTTGAGCCCGTGGGCAATCAGTGCGAAGACGCAGCCGAGGAGGATCCCTCGTACGATGCCGAAGATCAGTTGTGCGACGACCGCGGACGGCTCGGCCATGGGCCCCTCGGACGGCCCGGCCTAGCTGCCGGTGTACGGGTACTATGATGTGCATCGTGCCCAGGGTGGTCCGGACCGCGGTCGTATTGAGGCTGTTCGCTTTCCGAATCGCATCCGCAAGGACCAGGAGGGAGGCTCCCGCTTCAGCGGCGTGATAGGACGGCGAGCCCCCGCTCGTCACATTCCCGTAGAGTTGGGTGAACTCGGCCGGCGTGGGACCGAACCATTCGAGGCCGAGCGATTGCGCCAGGGTGGGGCTGTAGCTCACCCCGGACTCCCATTGAGAGGGGCCCGTCACCTTGTTCGCGGTGGCCCCCAGCTGGGTTTGGAACGTCGGCTCCGTAACGGCCACCAACAGGGAGACGAACTTCGGGGTCCAGATGGTCTTGAGCTGGTTCATGATGAGCAGGCCATCGTTGAAGTGACCGCCGCCGATCAGGTCGTCGGCACAGGCAAGCTTCGCCGCGTTGAGTTCCGTCGAGAGATCGGTCGCGGTTGTCGGATAGGATTGGTTGTATACGACCCGTAGGCCGATCGATTGCGCGTATGCGACCGCGGATTGAGTCGCAAGGGTCGAGAACGAGTCGCTTGCGTAGAGGGCCGCGATCCTGTCGGAAGGGTGGTTCGCTTTGATCCAGTCCAACGCCCCTTTGAGGTAACTCGAGGCCGGGCTCAAGACCTCGACGAGGTTCCGACGGTTCGTCGAGGTCCAAATCGTGTCCGCGGAACCGCCGTGGGACAGCATGATGCGATCATACTGGTCCGCGATTGGCGCGGCGGCGGTCGTCAGGCCGCTGCTGTATGGTGCCAGGAGGAACTCGGCCCCATCCTGTGTGACGATCTTCGTGTAAAGTTGCACGATGTTGCCGCTGTTGCTCTGGTCGTCGTAGAAGTCCAAGCTGACGTTGTACGTGCTGCCTTGGACAGTGACCCCACCGTGGGAGTTGATCCACTGGGCAGCCGTCTTGATCCCGTTCAGCGAGTTCGTCCCTTCGACGTTGAAGGTCCCGGTTAGCGAAATCGAGAATCCGACGGTGATTGTTCCCACTTGGGTTATTGCCTTCCCGACTCCGACGCTTGCTCTGACCATGCTCGCAGGGCTGGCGTCTGACGGGGACGCCTTCGAGCTCTCGGGATGCGCCCACGCCAGGGAGGCTGGGGTCGCGCATGGGGACCCCTGACCCAGGTAATAGATTGCGGCGACCGCAAGCGCGACGAGGACGACCACAACGGCGACGATGATTGCAATCAGTTTTCGCCCACCGATCTTCGTGGCGGGCGGTTCCTCTGGGTTTTCACGGTTTGGCTGCTCCATCCTTTAACACCCCGACGGTCGTCGTGCGCATCTCCTTCAAGAACAGGGAGCGGCCGGCGCACGAGAGAGCGCGTGAAGACCTTTTGGCGATTTCGTCCCTCCCCGTCCCGATGGCCGGACCAATCGCTGCACTCTTAAGTCTTTCGCGCATAGCGAATCTGCCGCGGGCCAGCGGGGAGAGACCGCCGGTCTGGTCTGTACTGTGTTCGTCTCAATAGAAGATCAGGACTCGAAAGATCGAATAGATGGAGAACGAAAACACGAGCCACACCGCCAGGAAGACGGTCGCGAAAATGAACATGCCACGCTTCGTCCCATCCGAGATCTCGCCTTTCGACACCCCCGCGATCCAGGCGATCGTGAGAGAGAAGCCGAGCGCGAGATCCATAGCCACGGCGGATGTCCATCCGAGGATCCGAAGCGTGTCCCGGTACGCGACGACCGCCGGATCGGTCGGGGTCGGCGTGCCGGGGGCGGGAATCAGGAAGACCGCGTGGAAGGATAGCGTCCCGACGAATACAAGCGCGCCGAGGAGGACTCCGGAGAGCAGCACAAGCGTGTTCATCGAGACCCCTCGCGGCGGCATGGGTGGGGGCGTCGGGTACGGGGCGTACGCCGGCGGCGGGGCGGCCGGACCGGGAGCCTGCAAGGCATTCCTCCTGCCATCGGGATGGCGGGTGCGGTCGGATAAAGGTTTCCTGAGCCGGAGATGGCCGGACTTTGCGGGACGTCGTATATCGGGAGCGAAAGCCTGAAAGGAAATTCCTCGTTCGAGGCGCCGAATGATGTCCTCCCGGGCTCGGGACTACGGATTTGTCATCCTCGC
>VBMG01000185.1 GCA_005878485.1 Methanobacteriota archaeon
ATTCGTGATCTGCGAATTGTGTGGCGCGGACGTTCCGCGCCTTAAGAATGTCGCCATCGAGGCGACGATCCTCGCCGTGTGCGGGGACTGCGCCCGGTTCGGAGACGAGGTCTCCTCCCCGGCGGTGCGCCAGAGCACGATGCCCCCCATCATCGCCCAACGCCTCGAACTGCGCCAGCGGCGGATGACGCCGAAAGACGTCTACACCCAAGCCGGCGAACTCGAGCTGGCGGAGGACTTCCCTCAACGGATCCGGAAGGCCCGCGAGGCGCGCGGATGGAAACAGGCGGACCTCGGCGCGAAGATCAACGAGAAGGCGAGCGTGATTGCGAAGCTGGAATCCGGCGGGATGAGTCCGGGCGATGGCCTCGTCCGGAAGCTCGAGAGGGAGCTCGGGATCCGTTTGAAGGAACCGGTCGAGCCCGTCGCGGTCAAGAAACAGGCGGCCGGCGGCGCAGTCACCCTCGGCGACTTGATCAAGAGGCGCGAGGACCGGCCTTGATCACGGCACGCCGAGCCTCGCCTTGACCGCGCCCAGGATCGGCTTCACGTCGACCCCGATCCGGTGGGCCGCGACGAGGGCCGCGACCTCAAGCTCGACGTCCATTCGCTCCTGGACCGCGTTCACCACCGCGATCGCGGCCTTCCGGTCGGTCCCGCTTTTCGAGGCGATCGCGTCCACGATCCGGAGGAAGACATCCTCCGAGACCGGGGTGGCGGTCTCGAGGATCTCCGCGGTCGGGACGTAGTCGCGAGGAACCTCAATCGCGGACACGTCGAATGCGGGACGGATCGAGCCGCCGCGGGACTCCAGGAGTTTCGTCTCGAGGCCGAGCTGCAACAGCCGCTGTGCGTCGCGCGGAGGGAACCACCGGAGGTCCATCGACGCGGAGAGCACGAATTCGCGTTCGCTCAGCTCATCGCGGCCCTTGCGTTTGAAGAGGAGGGCGATCGCGTCGCGCAGCTCGTCCATGGAATCTCGCGGTCGGGAACGACGAAACCGTCCGGGCCTAGATAAACGTGCGGCGGGGATACGAACGTTTATCGTTCCAAGACCCCTCCTTCCTTCGCTCCAGCGTAAGGCCGCGCGGACCCGTGATGCGCGGTGCAAGCCTGGAGAGGGCGTCGCATGGGTCCCTCCTCGATAGCCTCGCGTTCGAGGCGTTCCGTGACAGGGGGACAACGCGATGTCCAACAATCCCTCGGCAAGGGTCAGGGCGTCGAGTGAGCGTCCGCTTGGCCGTGACACGACCTGTTATTGCCGAGGGACAATCCCCGGGTACCGCGGGTTTCCCCTGAATCACGAACCGGGGGCAGCTGTTCGCACGGACCGGACGCGCCGCCGAAGGAACAACGCCACGAGGATCGAGCCCGCAATGGGCAGGATCACGTCTTCGAACTCGGGGATGTGATAGAAATACGTCTGGGAGGTCGAGGACTTCCAATACAGGCCGCCGGCGTCCACTCCATAGGATGCGTCGTTCGGCGCCCGGACCATGAGCGACGGAGAGTCCGAGGATGCATCGACGGGCGTCCGCAGTGGATCCCATGTGCCGCTGGACCGCATCTTGTAGTACAACTGCGGCCCCGATGTCGAGGCATAGAGGGCGTGCACGTTGTTGTTCTTGTCGATGCCGATCGACGGATGCGTGAAGATGGTCCCGGCGAGAGAGTCGACGGTTTCCGCGGCCGCCCATGCTCCGCTCGGATAGTCGAGGAACCGCGCGTAGATCGCGCGGGTCGTCCCATTGACATCCTTCGCGTACGCGACCCACAAGTCCCCGCTCCCATCCCATGTCGTCGCGAGGGACGGGTACGAGCCCGACTCGACTCCGGTCGCGACCGTGTCGTATCCGGTCGAATTGTCCGCCTTCTTGAACTCCGAGGCCGCATCGCACTGGTTCGAGGCGAGGGTCTTGCAGACCGTGTACTGGATCTCGTTCGTCCCGGCGTCGTAGTACCGGGCGAGGCTCACGAAGTTGGTCTGGGGGGAGACGTCCACGGAGAGGCCCGTGTACGTCGTGCCCCATGAGACCGTGGCCCGCCATGTGCCGGCCGCTTTGTTCTTATAATAAACAGGGCCGCCGCCGCCGACCGCAGGCCGGTATTGCAAGTCGAAGTTCTCAAAGGTCTGACTTCCCGTATCCGCGGTGAACGAGTTCGCGCCGACGACCGTAAACGCGCTTCCGTCCCAGGTAATCGCACCTAGGTCGTCATTGAGATCCAAGACCGCGCCTAGGACTTTCGGCCTTCCAGGCTGAGGGAGCGGGTTCGTGCGCAGGGTGACCCAGTAATGGGAGTTCGTGCCCATCGCCACATTCGTGATCGTCCCCCATGTGTTCGGCGCGGTGAACGTGCGATACGTGATCTGTCCTCCGGTCGTCCCCCAAACGAGGAGGCCTTTGCTTCCGGTGATCTCCCAGGCGAAGTCCTCGGACCGGGTGGTCCAACTGTCGCTCGCAGC
>VBMG01000112.1 GCA_005878485.1 Methanobacteriota archaeon
AGGACGGGTCTCGGCTCGTCGTCCTCGAGGGCGATGCGCCTCGAGACCTCCCGCACCTCCTTCACATCATCGAGGATTTCGATTCGCCGTCGAATCGCGGGGAGGTCGGACGGGGGCGCGTGCAGGAAGAACGTCGGCACGATCCGCGGGTCCTCGATCCGGTGGACGCCCCACTCGTTCCAGAGCCAGAGGACCATCGAGTCGCGGTCGTAGTCGCCATACGCGTCGATGATCCAGCCGTGCAGGCGGACTCCCCCGCCGATCAAAAGGTCCGGGAGCCCTCTTGAGGTGACGCGGGAGGGAGGTCGGTGAAAGTGCGCACGAGGAGGACCTCATGGGGAGCCAAGAGCATCCGCATCTGCACGGAGAGCCCGCGCCAGCGGTACCACCGCCACAGGACCCGGCGGGCGACTCGCTCGAACCCGAGGGACTCGAACAGGTGCATCGACGGGTCGTTGTCTCTCGTGACGGCCGCAAAGATGTGGTCGGCTCCGCGAGACCGGAAGAGCCGGAGCGATTCCTGAACGAGCACCCGTCCCGTGCCGAGTCCGCGCGCCCGGGGGTCCACGGCGACGAAGTACACGTACCCGATCGGCGGCGCGCCGCGGAAGAGAATCCCTTCGAGGAAGCCTTGGATCGACGTTCCATCCTCGGCCACGAGGAACGGCCAGGCGTGGCGCGTTCCGCGGACCGCAAAGAACGCGTACAGACGATCGAACGAGGCCCGAGCGATCCTCACGATGGCCGCGCGGTCGGCGACGGTCGCCTCACGAATCCGCACGGGGCCCGGTATCGCCCCCGGCCGAAGAACGTTCCCGTTTCAGCGCCTCGATGTCCCGTTCCATCTCCAGGAGGATCGAGAGGAGCGCCAGGATCGACGGGTCGAGGTGGGCGCAATAACTCGCGGCGCTCGAGTGTTGCCTCGATTTGTTCAGGAGCCGATCGAACACCTCGCGGTCTTTCTCCCGCAATGCACGGCGATAGTCCGTCCAGTCGTTCAGGATCGATTCGAGGTGCAGGCGGTACGTCGGGATCGTGCGGCCCATGCGTCCCCGACCTGCCAGGCATTCGGCCCCTAAGAACGAGCGGGGAGGGGATGACCGAAACTACTCGCCAGCACCGACGCCGATGGTTGCACGGTTGATACGGACGAACGAGTCCTTAAGCGGGTCCTCACCGCCTCGAAGGAACTCACGGGTTCCCATGCCATCGAAGGCGGCGGAAGCTCCGGCCTCCTCTCCCCGCGAATTGGTGTCCGCCCGCCGTCTGGCCGAAGCGAGGTCCCATCCGCACATCGGCGCCGGACTCGTCGCCCTCGCGCTCGTCGCGATTCTCCTGTCGGCACCGCTCGCCGCGGCCGGGACGTTCACGGTCTCGCAAGAGCAGGTCGTCGTCGGGACGACAGACGGGATTGCGGGCGTCCAGGCGGAAGACGGCCTCCGGGAAACGATGCGGGAGGTCGACGTCGCCCCGGATCTGCTCGCCTATCCGACGGTCCAGAACCTGAGCAAGGGGACGCAGGTCTCGGGGGCGTTCCCCGCCGACGTGCAGAGTTCCGACGGCGTCTACGTGGACTACCGGGAGGTGACGACGAGCCCGGTCGTGCTCCAGAGCAACCCGGCCGCGATTGATCCGAGCTGCGCATGGACCGCCTGCGACAACGGGCGGCTGTCGGACAACCTCTATGCCACGTCGGCCGCGGGAGGGGACGTCGCCGTCTTCAAGAACTTCACGTTCAGCGTGCCCCCGGCGACCGCGATCACGCGGGTGCAAGTCGGGTACGAAGCCTTCGACGCAACGGGGAACGATCGGCTCGGGATCACGATCTCCTGGGACGGAGGCGTGAGCTGGTGTCCGACCGTCACGACGGGCGGTCTGCTCGGTGCCGATCCGAACGCCTATGCCTTCCTCGATTTCACGAGCTGCACCGGCCACTCGTGGGTCCCATCCGACTTCGGCGGCTCTATCGCGACACGGATCACGCACGCCGCGGTGGGCCCTCCGGAGACGATCGACCTCGACGCGAACGTCGTCCGGGTCACGTACCTGCCGCTCGCCTACGAACTGGCGCTCCAGTACAACTGGACGAGCGTCGCGGCCGGTCCGCGGCACGACTTGCGGCTCAAAGGCCACATCTCCGACGAGAACATCTCGGTCCAAGTGTTGACGCCGCCTTCAGTCTGGACTCCGCGACTGACGTTCACGAACACGACGGACCAAGTCTTGACGTACACGCTCGCCGCCTCCGAGTTTAACGCCGGCAACGTCTCGGTCCGTTTCGTCGATGCGCTCGGACCCGACGCGACCCCGTCGGACCTCTGGATCGACTACACGGACATCTTGACGACCGTGCTCGCGTACCACCTCGACGTCGTGCAGACCGTGATGGGCATCTCCGGGAGCAGCCCGCACTTGGACATCGAAGGCAACATCAGTGCGGGCGGGGAGAACTTCAACGTGTTCGTTTGGAATTTCTCCGCGGGGTCGTGGGCGCTGAAGATGGGTTCCGGCTTCACATCGGCAAATCAGATGCACAGCGCGGCACTGTTCCCCGACGAAATCGCAAACGGAACGGTCCGTATCGACTACCAGGACGTAGACCCCACCAACGTCGTCCCGGCGGCGCTCACCCTCGATTTCGTCCGGGTCACGACGACGGACGCCGCCGCGAGCCTGCCGGCGATCCTCCTCGTCGGGGGCGCCGTTGCAGGGATCGCGGCCCTCGCCTTGTTCCTGTTCTTCGTCGTCCTCCCGCGGCGGAGGTCCTCCTCCGACACCCCGGCGGCCCCGCCCGGCAGTCGACCCGCGCTCCGAGCTGGCGTCCGTGCGGAACCCCAGGCTCCCTCTCCCTCGCCGGAGATCGCGGTTGCCGACTTGCAGCCCGGCGGCGCGTACCTCGTGGACGAGCCGGAGCCCGCGGCCGCGCTGCGAGTCCTCGAGCGATTGACCGGGATGGGCCGGTCGGGCTTGCTCGTCACGCGGAAGGACCCGCTCACGGTCACGCGCATGTTCCGGCTTCGGCACACGAAGACCGTGTGGCTGGGCGACACCCCGGGCTCCCCGGGCGGCCAGGCCCTCGCGGTCTCCCTCCGGGCGGTCGAGACGTCCGTGGGTGATTTCCTGCGGACGAACCCGGTCGGCGTGGTGCTCATCGATTCGGTGAAGGACCTCGTCGATGGGAACGATTTCCCGTCCGTCTTGGAGTTCGTTCGGCGGACGGTGGCGACGGTACCCCGGGGGCAGCAGATCCTCATGGTCTCGATGGGCCCGGGGGTCTTGCAAGGACGCGAGCTGAAGCTCCTCGCGCAGGAACTCGAGATCGTGCGGATCAAGTGATCCGAGCGACGACGGTCAGAGGAGAAGCCGCCACGGATGGCCTGGGTAGCAGATTCCCAGCGCACGCCGCAACCATTCCCGCGGCTCCGCGGCCAGGCGGGGCCGGACGAGTTCGAAATCGCGGACATCCTTGTCGGTCGGCGTCTTCGCCTTGAACAGGAGGGCGATTTCCGGGGCGAGGAACGGGACGCCGTCCGACGTCCGCATTCCGATCCGATCCAGGGGCCGAGTCACCTCGACGTTCCTCCGGAACCGCCACGTCGGGCCGGACGACTCGTTCAACAGGATTTCGAGGTGAGACGGCGAGCTGGCCGTGCGATCCGCATGCACTTCGTGGACCGGCGGATCGAGCCATTCTCCCTCGCCCCACGGGAAGCGCTGCCCTTCGCCGACCTTCTCGAACGTCCACGTCGCGAGGGCCGAACGGAGCTCTATCTGGTCCCGGCGCAGGATCGCCACGTCAACGTCCGCGTGCTCCCGGGTCTCCCCGCCGACGAAGAGATCGATCGCCCAGCCACCCGCGATGTACCAGGGGCGGGCGAATCTTTCCATCACGGAGGCCACTTCGGAGACCGGGGCGAAGGACGGCACGGCCGCCCATCACTCCCTCGTCCACCGTCGCATCTTCCGGAGGCACGCGCGTCGGTCGTCCGCGGTCCCCTTGAAGATTTCGAGGGTTGCGGGCCCGCCATACCCGCGCGCCTTCAACGCCGTGACGTCTCGCGCCAAGTCGATCGTCCCGTGGCCGAACGGGAGATGCTCGTCGCCGGCCTCGCCGTGGCCGCCGTGGTTGTCGTGGAGGTGCGCAAGCCCGAGGCGGTCCGCGAGGGCCGCGAGGTACGTCCTCGCACCGTCCGTGCGCGCGTCGAGGTGGGCGTGCCCGACGTCGAGGCAATAGCGCAGGTCCGGCACCATGTCGAGGACCTTCCGCAGAACGTCCGGTGGCTCATCGACGTTCTCGACCGCGACGATGACGCCGCGGTCCGTCGCGGCTTTGACGAGGTCCGCCAACCACGAGGTCTTCGCCTCCGGAGAGGTGCGCGGCGCGGACCGGGCCTCCATGAAGTGGGCGTTGAAAATCCGCGTACCGATCGGCGCGAGCGCGTCGATGAACCCGACGAACTTCGCGAGGTCGGCCTGGTGGAAGTGGGACGGCGGGAGGTGGGCGGTCTCCAGGGGGAGCTTCTCCGCGAGGTCTTCCGCTTGGTCTTGCAGCGCGGCGGGCTCGAGCGTCAGCCACGTCAGATCGAGCTCCGCGTAGTCGAACCCGGATTCCCGCAGCTCTGCGACTTGCTTCGCGAACGGCTCTCGGCTGTACGTCGAGCCTCCGATGCGCACGGCCGTGCGAAAGAGACGGTCCCTATAAGACTTCCCGGCGGCCTTCAAACGGAATCAAGCGTTTGGCGTTCCGTGGTCCTCGAGCTCCTCTTCATCGCCGCGGTCGGGATCGCGATCGGATTGTCGCTCGCGGCGCCCCCGGGCCCCGTGAACGCGATCATCGCGTCGCGCACGGTCACGCGGTCCTGGAGGGCCGGGTTCCTCGTCGGAGCGGGGGCGACGACCGCCGACACGATCTTCCTCGCCCTCACCGTGATGGCGCATTCCTTACTCGGAAGCATCGCCACGTGGCTCCCGTACATCTCTCTCCTGGGCGCGGCGGTGATGGCGTACTTCGCCTGGACCGCCGTCCGCGCGTTGCGAAGTCCGGAAGAGATCCTCGCGCCGCGTGCCGAGGCGGAGGCGAAGTCGTACGCGATCGGGCTGTCCGTGAACATCACGAGCCCCTATCCGATCCTTTGGTGGCTCACGGCCGGCCTCGTCTTGATCGATCAGCTCGGCGCCGCGGTCCTCGTCGGGTTCTACGCCGGCATCCTCCTGTGGATCACGGCATTCCCGCTGGCCGTCCGCGAGGCCCAGCGCCGCATCCGCCGCACGTACCACGCGATGCTTCTCTTCTCCATCGTATGCTTGGTCGCCTTCGCCGGATGGCTCGTATGGTCCGCGGTCGATGCGCTCCTCCTCTGATCCTACCAGCCGAGCCGTAGGTGTTCCGTCATCCGGATCTCCCGGGCGGCGCCCGCGACCGCGAGGGCGGGGATTCTCGGCACCTCGGATGCGAAGTCGTCCATCGTCGTCTGGTCCGGCGGCACGGCCGCATACCATTCCGACGTCCCCGTGTCGAGCCGGTGGATGAGGACGCCGCCTTTCCCGTGCGCGATCCGGATCACGCGGTCCGCGCCTTCGTACAGCTGGCGTCGGATCGACTTGCGGCGGTGGAGCTTCGCCAGGCCCGCGTTCGTCACCAAGCCGACGACCTCCCGTTCCCCGACCGTGCGGCGGATCGCGCGCATCGACCGCTGGAACAGCTGGTGGGCCTCGCCCACCTCGACGTCCTCGTCGAGGAACATCGTCGGCAGGCACGCGAGGACAGCGAGGCCGGCGCCGGTCTCCTCGATCTTTTTATCCAGCATATCCAATATTAACGTGGTCATCTGGTGGCACGTGAACGCCCGGGCCACGTGGACCCGCGGCAGGATTTCCTCCCGCGTCAAGGCGACCCGCTTCCCGAGGGCGACCATGCCGTGCGGGTCCACGGAGTTCCCGCCGTCGAGGAAGACGACCTCGTGGCCCTCCATGACCGCGCGCACGGCCAAGAGGGTCGTCAGGTGGAACACGAAGTCGGAGCCGCTGTCGATCAGCGTGATCTTGCCCGGCTCGAAGGGACCGAGGATCCGATCGAGGGTCGGCACGAGGGTCGTGAGGGCCGGACGGGTCTCGACGCGGACCTCCGGGACGACGATGGTTTCCGCGGCGAGCGCGATGGAATACTCCCCCGGATTCGATGGGGATGGCGCTATAAAGCCGGGGGCGGTGGGGAGGGATGGGCGAAAGTACTGATCGCGTCGACCGAGACGACACGTATCCCCGTGGAGTAAGTCCTATCTAACCGCACACACGATACTCACGGCGAGGTCGGCCATGCGCGGGGAACGATACCAGAACGCGATGGCAATCCTCCTCACCGCCCTCGTGTTGGCCGCCGTTCCCCTGATCCTGAACCTCCCGGGATGGTGGTTCCTCTGGACGCCCATCATGGCGGCACTCGCGATTCTCCCGGCCCTGTTTCTCCGGGAGCCGGATCTCGGCACAGGCCCATGGTCGCCGGCGGGCGTCCGCGATGCGTTGGCCTCAACTCTCGAAGGCACGGGCGTGTCCGTGACCGCGATGCCAGACGCCGTCGTGGCCCGGATCCAGTCCTTGTCCATGGTTCGCTTCCGATGGCGGGTTACGGATGTGGGCACTGTCCTCTCCTACGAGGTCCGTCCGACGCGCGTGGGGTGGGCGCTCTTTGCGGCCCTTGTGGTCACGGCCGTCGGGAGCCCGTTCGCAATCGCGCTGGCCGTCGCCCTCGGATGGCGGGCCCGACGGTTCGCCCGGAGCCGAGGACATGCCGCGCTGGCGGCTTCCGCCGCGACGTCGACTCCGCCTCCGAGCGACGAAGTTCGCACGTTACTCGTCGGCAGCCTATCGTCGGGGCTGCGCATCGCGGAGCAGGCGTACGACGCCCAGCGGAAAGCGTACACGGATGCGCGAGTCCTCGCCGTCCTCGGAGGGTTCGTCCTTTGGACGGTCCTGCTCGTCAGCCTGTTCCTCGTACTGAACGGGGTCAACCTCCTGACAGGCCGTTGGGAAATCCCGATCGTCGGCGCGACGACCGGGGCAATTCTCACCGGCGGCGCGCTCCTCGTCGCGTCGCGGCGACGCTACGGCGCTCGGCTCTCCCGGTACCTCGACTGGACCAGCCGCCTCGGCGAGGCGATGGGTCGGGAGATGGCCCGGACGGCCGAACCGCCGTCGACCGCGAGTACCGTCGAACTTCTCCTGGAGGCCTCGACGCAGGTGCCTGAGTGGCTCGACGCGCAGCGCAAGGCCGGCCTGAGCGCCGACCCGGGAATGGCATTTGCGACCCTCGTCCTCTCGGCCGCGTGCGCCTCGATGATCGTCAACGCCCTCTACGCGGTCCTCTTCGGGAACCTTTCTACGGTCCCGATTTGGGCGACCGTGGCCGCCATCCTCGCGGGGATCGCGACTTGGATCTGGCGGCGATGGCGACGGGAGGAGGACGCGCGCCTCGCGGAATCGAGGTCGACCTGGGACGCTCACGTCCGAGCGCTGCGCGGGCGGATAGCCCGGTTCCTCGAGGAGATGTGACGTGTGGCCGGAGCGCAACCGGACCGGCCGGATCTCTACGTCGTCGCGCGCCTCCTTGAACGCCTCTGGCGTGAGGATTCGCCGATGGTGAAGACGCGCCTCCAGGTCGCTGCGAACGTGAACTACGACGTGTTCAGCCGGTATCTGGAGTGGATGGTGGGAAGGGGGCTCGTGGCGTTGGAGAACTCGACGAACGGACACGAACGGGTCGCCCTGACCGAGAAGGGACACGAGGCGTACCGAAAGCTCGTCCAATGGATTCACGAATTCGTGCAGGGACGAATGCCCGGAGCGTAAGCAGCGGGCGTCACCTCCGGCTCTCCAACTCGCGGTTCATCTCCCCGAGATGGTAGTCGAGATCTCGCGCGGCATACCGCCGCCACCACCCCGCGGTTAGCGGCACGAGGATCCGGCCGAGGCGTCGCGGCTGCACGTCGATGTCCACGGTCACAAGCGTTCCGTTGTCGTGAGGATTGAATCGGTACGCGTAGCGGACGTCCGCGCCCGGATACCGCGCGGCGACCGCATAGCCGTTCGGGGGATTGAGGGTCACATGCTCATCGATCGTCATGGGGACAGGTCGTGTGGCTCGGTCCCGCAACCAGATTTCGTCCCCGCTCCGCCGGAGGATGAGACGTGTGCTCCGAGCCGGTGAGTTCGGATGCTGGTGGTCGTCCTCTCGGAAGTCGGTCCACCAGGCGAACACCGAGTCGCGCGGGAAGGGGACCACGCGATCCAAGGCGAATCTCATCGGATTCAGGCCACCGCCGCCCCGTCCCATGAACTCCGGGAGTTAACCTTGTTTAAGGTTGACTTCTTGCGGATCGCCGACCGATTGGACGGTGCTTCGTCATGATGTCGGCGGCGGGGGTGAGGCCGGCGCGGCGTATGCCCGGGCCCGCTTTCGGCGACGGATTGTGGAGGTCTGCACGAACGCTCCGAGCGCGAACACGCCAAGGCCCGCGAGGGCCGCAGTAATTGTGGCGACGCCGAGCAGGAATAGGCCGAGGGCGAGCAGGAGTCCACCGATTGCGGCGGTGATGATTCCGATGATGTCGTCGATGAAATAGTACGAGATACCAAACACGACGATGAGCACGAGGATCGCGGCAATGAGCGGCGTGTCGATTTGACCCGGCGTAAATTGCGCCCGGCCGCCCAAAAGACCGTAGACGGCGGCGGCCGCGAGGAGCCCGACGAGGAACGCGAGGGCGACCTTGACGAGCTTTGTGAACAAGATACTACCGATGATGGCGCCAACCAGGGCGAGGATTAGTGCGACCGCGATGTTCGCGCTCAGGGACGCCCCGAACAGGAAGCCGACCGCCGCGCCCAGGAGCGCTCCGATCAGCGACATGATGGTGGACCAGATTCCGTGACCCCAGAAGGCGAGGGCGAGTCCCGTGATGATGAGGACAACCCCGATGATTACGCCTGCTTCGCCGGATAGCAGCGGCGGCAAACCCGGTGTCGCCATGTCCGGAACGATTCGAGGAGGACTATAAATAAACAGCGCGGGCGTTCTCTGCTCGCGCACCGGCCGATTGTTCTAGCCGCGGCCAAAGATATCGTCCGCGCGCTTCGCGATTTCGCGGACGGTCCCCTCATCCACCACCCGGGGGCCGAGGACGTGTTCTCGGACGTTCAGGTTGTCATACTCGAGGACGTCGATCACCGTCGGAATCCGGATCGCATCTCCGATGACCGCGACGGTCCGCAACGGGAGCTTCGCGATGATGTTCTCCCACATCTTCTTGTCCGGGACGCCCGCCAACGCGGCCTCGACGTCGGAGGGTTCCTTCAGGGACATGACGAGGCGGTTCGCGAGCTGGCTCCGGACTTCGTCGGAGATCCGACTCGGCCGCTGGTCGATCAGCGCGAGGATCAGATTGAACTTCCGGGTCTCGCGGGCGAGCCGGCTGAACGTGTGCGCGTACGGCGCGATCTCCGGACTCAGGAACTTGTGGGCCTCCTCGAGGAACAGCACGAGCCTCGGGAGGTCCTCGTTCCGTTCCGTGTACAGCTCGAAGAGCCGGCGCGAGAGGATGTTCGCGACGAACAGGTACACCATCTGGTCCGTGCCGTAGTCGCCGAAGTCGAGGACGACGCTCTTCCCTTCTCGGATCGCGGCGAGGATGTGCTGGAACGCGTCCCGGCCCTCTTTCATCTCCTTCAGGAACGGAAGGCGGTCCAATCGGCCGATGCGCCGCTTCAGCCCTTGGAGGGACATCTCGTGGGCCCGCTCCTGGCCGAGCGCCTCCATCGTGGAGTCTTTCACCGCCGAGATGAGGTCCCGGCCTGCGCGGCTCTTGGCGATCTCGTACAGCGTGTCGACCATCGGGGACGTGAGGTCCTGCAGCGCGACGACGAGGTCCTCCGGGGTGATCTCCCGCGTGTCGAGGACGAACGGCTTCGCCTCCTTGTTCTTCGGGTCCAGGGAGAAGATTTCGACTTTCCCGGGGAAGAAGAACTTCAAGCCCTCCGTGCTGTCCGTCTGGCTGTGGATCCCGTACTCCCCGTGCATGTCGAAGATCAGGACGGATCCGACGGAGCGCGCGAGGATCCCGACGCAGACGAGTTTGTTCAGGATCGACTTGCCGGTCCCCGTGCGGCCGAAGATGGCAAAGGGTTTCTCGACGAGCTGCCCCATGTCCAATTGGACGTAGAACGGCTCGACGCCCGTGATCGTCCCCAGGGTCGACGAGGTCTCCGTGACCTCGTAGATCCGTTCGACATCCTCGCGGGTCGCGTGGCGGCATCCGGAGAAATACGGCGGAATCGTCTGGGGCTCGCTCAGCTTTTTCGAGTCGCGGTCGACGAGCTGGATCATGCGGAGCTTTGCTTTGCTGTAGAAAATCGGTCCGCCGTAGCCTTCGTGGGTCTCCGGCCGCGGCACGATGACGTCGCTGATCGACGACCCCGCGAGCTGGTCCGCGATGTCGCTCGGCTCGTTGATCACGTCCTCGACAAGGCAGTAGAAGTCGTACCGCGCGCCCTCGACGATGATGGGGTACGCGATTCGGAGCTCCTCGGGGTTGTGGAGTTGGAGCTTCGCGATGAGGCCGTCGATCACGGATGCGGCGACGATCTCCCCGATCTTCATCGCAAGTCCCTCGCGACTTTGTCGAGGTACTCGTGGAACGCGCTCCGCTTTCGGCCCT
>VBMG01000207.1 GCA_005878485.1 Methanobacteriota archaeon
GATTCGCGAGTTCTCGGAGAAAATGTCGGAGCGGATTGCCTCGTTGGAGGACCGCAACGACAAGCTGTTGGAGACCGCCCGGCGGGCGGAAGGCGAGAAACGGTACGTTGAGACCGAGCTCGGCCGCCTCCAGAAGGAGATCCGCCGGCTCAAGCAGGAGCTCGACCGGCTGAAGAGTCCGCCGTTGATCATCGGGAACATCCGGGACATCCTCGCGGATGGCCGCGTCGTGGTGAAGTCGTCCACGGGGCCCGATTTCATCGTGAACGCGGCGGACTACATCGCCAAAGAGAACCTGGTCGTCGGCGCGCGGGTCGCGTTGAACAAGCAGACGCTCGCGGTGATGGGCGTGCTGCCCCCGTCCCTCGATCCGGTCGTCACGGGGGCGGAGATCATCGAGAAGCCCCCCGTCACGTACGAGGACGTCGGCGGGCTCGAAATCCAGATGCGCGAGTTACGCGAGGCCGTCGAGGATCCCCTGCTGAAACCGGACCTCTACCGGAAGGTCGGCATCGAGCCGCCGAAAGGCGTGCTCCTGGTCGGGCCGCCGGGCACCGGGAAGACGCTCCTCGCAAAGGCCGTCGCGAACCGCACGCAGGCGACGTTCATCCGGTTCGTCGGATCGGAGCTCGTCCAGAAGTACATCGGCGAGGGCGCGCGGCTCGTCCGGGAGCTGTTCCAGCTCGCTCGGGAGAAGGCCCCTTCAATCGTGTTCATCGACGAGCTCGACTCGGTCGGCGCGAAGCGCCTCGAGATTGCGACGTCCGGGGACCGGGAGGTCCAGCGGACCTTGATGCAGCTCCTCGCGGAGCTGGACGGGTTCAACCCGCTGGGAGAGGTCAAGATCATCGGGGCGACGAACCGGCCGGACATCCTCGACGAGGCACTCCTTCGCCCGGGTCGATTCGACCGGATCATCGACATCCCCTTGCCGAGCTTCGAATCCCGCATGACGATCTTCAAGATTCACACGCGGAAGATGAGCCTCGCGTCCGAGGTCGACTACGGCGTCCTGGCGGCCCGATGCGAAGGCACGACCGGCGCCGACATCCATGCGATGTGCACCGAGGCGGGGATGTTCGCGATCCGGGAGGACCGCGAAGTCGTGACGATGACGGACTTCGAGCGCGCGGTCGACAAAGTCCTCGGCGAAAGCCCGGTCCGCTCCGTTGATTCGTCCGGCGCGATGTACGCGTGAGTTCGAGCTTCGTCCGCGTCATTCCTAAATAGGTCGCCGACTCCTGTACGGGTCCGTCGTTCGACGAAGGTGCTGCGTTGGCCAAGACGGATCGCTGCCCCATCTGCAATGTGGTGGTGAGGCCGGAGAATCTCATCCGTCACCTGAACGACATCCATCCGCGCCATCCGGACGTCCCCGCCCTCCGCGAAAAGCTGAAAGCGGAGCCCGGGCGCGTGGCATCCAAGAGGACCGCGCGGCCGTTTCGCCTCCGGAGACTCCATGTGGTGATCATTGTCCTCCTCGTCGCTGCGGGTGCGGGCGGCTACTATGTGCTCTCCCAGCCTCCGGGCGCGTCGAACATCGTCGCGTTCTGCGGCGCCGAGGTGACTGTCGTCCACTATCACCCCCTTCTCGTGATCAATGACCATGGCGTGCAGAAGCCATTGCCGTGGGATTCGTCCAAGTCCGCGGACATCGGTGCAATCAACGACCCGTTGTACACAAACCCGAAATACTATTGTCCCGTCGGTCAATTGCACTTGCTCCACACGCACGACGGCTCCGGGATCATCCACGTGGAGCTCCCTCAGTTACTGACTCCGACCCTGGGCGATTTCTTTGCGATTTGGGGCCAGCCACTCGGGCCCTCCCAGGTCTGGACCGTCTTCGGATCGGTGCACGCGGAGATGTACAACAGCGACACGCAGACCTCCAGGGACTTCACGTCGAATCCCGCGAGCATGCCGCTTTACCAGCCCCTGGCGGGGCCGCAGGGGAACGCATACCTGATCCCCCAGAGCCTGATCTTCAACAGCATGTACGGATCGGGGGCTTCAGGCGGACAATTCTCCGGAGAAATCATCTGGTTGAACGTCACGGCCTAGCTCGGACCGGCGACTTCGAGCCGAGCACCATAATCTTTATGGCGACCGCTAGGTTAGCTCGGCCCCGCCATGGCCCGCCCCCTCCGCCGGGACGACGAGGGCGTGAGTACCCTCGCATCGTTCATCGGCGTGATCATCCTCGTGATTGCGATCCTCGGGGTGTACTACGGGTACGTCGTCCCGAAGTTCGGGACGCCCCCGCTGCGCGCCCAGAGCGGCGACCAGGTGCAGGTCAACTACATCGGCACGTTCTCCGATACTGGCCTTCTCTTCGACACGAGCCTGCAGTCCGTCGCGACGGACAACGCCACATACGCGAAGGCGTTCATGTTCAGCTGGCATGCGTGGCAGCCCCTCCCGGTGACGATCGGATCGGGGGGCGTCGTGAAAGGGTTCGACCTCGGCATCCAAGGCCTCGCCGTCGGCGACTCGAAGGCGATCGTCGTGCCGCCGTCCCTCGGCTATGGGGCCGCGGACCCGACGAAATTTGTCGTGAAGCCCCTGTTCGAATCCGTGGCCGTCCGTGTGACGATGAGCACGGCCGACTTCGCCGCCACGTACCGGACGTCCCCGGTCTCGGGAATGAACGTTACGGACCCGTTCTGGGGCTGGACCCAGACCGTCAGCGTGGCGGGGAGCATTGTGAGGCTGACGAACAGCCCGGTGCCCGGGGAGTTGGTCCGGCCGTACGGCGCCTGGAACGCGGAGGTCCTCTGGATTGACGATGCCGCGAACGGAGGGCAAGGGGTCATCCTGGTCCACCACCGGCTCGACCCGACGCTGATTGACCGGGTCGGGCAGAAGACCGCCGGGAAGGTCGTCTTCGTGCTGACCTCGGTCGACCTCGCCGCAGGCACGTACACGCTCGACTTCGACACGCCCACGAAAGGCCGCACCCTCGTGTTCCAGGTGACGATCGTCCAGATCAACCGCCCGCTCTGAGGGCCGCGGATGGCCTCCCTGGATCAGTTCCTCGCGGCCCTGTTTAGCTCCCTCGGTCCGACCGGGAGCCTGATGGCCCTCCTCGTGATCTTCGCCGTCGATGCGGCGGTGTTCCCCGCGCTGCCGGAATTGTGGATCGTGGTCACGTACACGTACCGCCCGGACGTCATGGATCCGACCGTGTGGGCGGTGCTCCTCCTCGCGGTCGCGATTGCCGGCGACGTCCTCGGGACCAGCGCGCTCTACGGGTCGGTCCGACGGTGGGTGGTCCATCGACGGAGGATGCCGCGCTGGCTCGAGCGAGCGATGCAGCGATGGACGAGCTTCTTGATCGTCCGGGACGAACGGGTGATCCTGATGAACCGCGCGGTGCCGGTCGTGCCGATGGTCGGCGCGTTCATCGCGACGCTGGGATGGGACTACCGGCGGTCCATGGCCTACGTCGCAGTCGGCGGCTTTGCGAAGTACGCCCTCCTACTGTACATCGTCTTCGCGATCGGCGTCGCCTATGACCTCGAGACGGCCCGCTGGATCACCCTGCTGCTCATCGTCGCGGTGGTCGCCGGGTCGTTCATCGCATCCTTCTTGCGCCGCCGGAAGATCGAGTCCTCGACGAAAACGGCTCCTTGACGTCGTCACCGCGCCGGCGCGGGACGGAAAACGTCCGGCGGGGTCCGTCCCGTGGCGTAGTACAGGATGGTCGACGCGATGTACTCCTTTAGGACGGTCCGGAAATACCCGTACGCCCGGAAACGCCGCATTGACGTCTCCACCGCAATCGGGAGGATCACGAACCGCCCGAGGGCGCGCGACCGCATCGCGAGATCGTGGGTCTCGTTCAGGAGCATGTCCTCCCGGATTCCTCGGAGTCGTTCGAAGGCCTCCTTTCGAAAGAAGAAGCAGTAGCCGGCGTTGTGGGGCAGCCCCCAGAGGGTCATCGCTCGCTGGTAGCCATTCGCGAGACGAAAGAGGAGCCGTTCGATCGCTCGCCCGTCCGCGGGGACGAAGCCCGTGGCACCGCCCACGACCGTCGGATCCGCGAGCGCAAGGCAGACCGACTCAATCAGGTTCCGTGGGGGGACGCAGTCGGCGTCGATGAACACGAGGATCTCCCCGCTTGCGACCCGGGCACCTCGGTTGCGGCCTTCTCCCGGTCCTCGTCGGTCCCCCTCGGTCACGATGGCGCCCGCGGACCGAGCGACGTCCGCGGTCTCGTCCGAACTCCCGGAATCGGCCACGACGATCTCAGACGGCGGGACGGTCTGGGCGCGCAGCGCGTCGAGGAGGGTCGGCAACCACTTCCCCTCGTTCCACGTCGGCACGATTAGCGAAACACGGGGCGGCGGAGCATGCGGGACGGCGGCGCGAGCCGCGGGGGGCTCGACCATGGCCCTCACGAGGCGATGAGGCGTTCGTAGACCCGCTCGAGGCGACGGGTGCATCGCTCGACGGAGTACTGGAGGGCGGTCTCCCGTGCGGCCTCTCCCATGGCGTCGGACTTCCGCAGGCAGCGGAGGACCGCGGCCGCGCAACCGCGCACGTCGTTCGGTTCGAACAGCGCACCGTTCACGCCTTCCTGGACGAATTCCGGGATCGCCCGGTAGTTCGCGCCCGCGACGGGCCGGCCGGAGGCGAGCGCTTCGAGCACGACGAGGCCCTGCGTCTCGAACTTCGATGCGATGGCAAACGCGTCCGCCGCGGCGTAGTACTTCGGCAGGTCCGCGTCCGGGACGAACCCCGTGAAGATCACGTCGCCGGAAAGGCCCAGGTGCCTCACCAGATCGTAGTACTTCTCGATATACGGCCCGGTGCCGACGATGAGCAACTTCGTGTCCGGGTTCGCCTCGAGCACCTTGGGGAACGCATGGATGAGGGTCGTGAGATTCTTTTCCGGCGCGACGCGGCCGACGTGGAGGAGGACGTCGTGCCCGTTGAGGCCCCACTTCGTCCGGATGCCCTGGCCCTGGTTTCCCGGGTGGAACCGCTCCGGGTCCACGCCCGTGGGGATGACGTCCGCGATTTTCGCGGCCGGGGAGAGGGCGAGGATTTCCTCGAGGACCGCGCGGCTCGGGACCACGACGCCGTGGGTCTTGCGGAGGAAGACACGGAGGTAGAAGCGCAAGCCTCGCTCGAG
>VBMG01000208.1 GCA_005878485.1 Methanobacteriota archaeon
CCGATGACGACCGCAATGACGAGGGCGAGAATCCGCAGCGAGGACTGGACCTCGGCGACGCTGCCGCGGACGAACCCGACGGCACCGAGCGTCTCGAGCCGCGAGAGCCCGAGGGAAGCCGCGAGCGCGGGGTCGAGCGGCCCATCCCGCAAGATCGCTTGCACAGTCCCACCCTGAGTGGGACTCATCGCAACGAACAAGTCCGCACGCACGTAGGCCCAATCGTCCGGAAACAATTCCGACCGGTTCGTCAGGGGCGCGACGATCGGAAGGTCCGTGAGGCGCCGCCCGAACACGCTCAGGTTCCCGGAGGTCCCAACGGGGATGCCACTCGCCGCGACGATGCGGGAGCGGAGCCCGACATCCAACGAGACGTCATTCGCACCCACCGGGAACGAGGTCGTTCCGATTCCCCCATGGTACGACTCGAGGGCGACGGCGATGACGGCGATGGCGATTCCGTTGATCTCGAGCTCGGCCGGATGGACTCGCATCGCGACGAAGTCACCCGTGAGGTTCCCGAGTGCGACCGGGTCGATGTCGCTCGAGAGCAGCTCGTCGCCTCGGATGTACACCGCAGGACCTGCGCCGATCCGGTCCGCGACGGACGCGATTCCGTTCGCGAGTCCGTCCGCGAGACTCAGCGCGCCGACGAGGACCATGCAGGCGAAGGCAATCGCCAACGCGGTCGCCCGCGTGCGTCGCGTGATGCGCGTCGCGAGGCGCAAGATCGGGCGCGCCATGCGTCCTCCGACCGCCGGAAGCCCGGGGCGGGGATAAACGTTCGGCGCCCGGTAATCGCGGCCGGCCCCGAAGGAGAAGCGGCCCCTACCATTCCACTTGGTACTCGCAGTGGTCGGCGCCGTTCCGCACGCACTGCGTCTTCGTGACCTTGCCCTTGACCCCGCGATAGGCGAGGCCGCCCTCGTAAATCCCGTGGAACATCGCGCACATGGCCGGCGTGGGCATCCAGTCGTAATGCCGGAAGACAAGCTTGCGCCGCTCCGTCGTGACCTCGAGTCGACCGTAGTTCCATTCTTTCGCGTACACAATCGGCGCGCGCTCGCCGAGCGCCGTGAGCGGGATCGCTTTCGTCAGCTGCTCCCGCACGGTGGGGAAGGTGCTCATCGCCTCGGAGAAGAGCTTCCGGATGTACCCGTAGCTCCCGTCCCCGAACTTCGTCTCGACGATTTCGAGGAGCTGCGCGCACGCGTCGACGGAGAGCCAGGTGTCCTCGGTGAGTTCGTCCGAGTCGACCGACCACGGGGCGATCGCGTCGGCCACGATCCCGCGTCCGCGCGTCTTGCGCAGGTACTCGAGGAACCGCAAGACGCTCGAACCCCGGATTTTCGGGACGAACCCTTCCTTGTGGCTCTCTCGGACCGTCGGCGTGACGTACCGGCGGGAGCCGTTCAATTCGCCCAAGAGGGCCGCTCCGTCGGGGGTGAGACCGTACAGGCGCCCGCGGGCCTTCACCTCGGGGGTGAGGCACTCGACCAGCCCGCGATCGGAGAGTTCCCGGAGCGCGCGGCTCACGTGGACGACCCGGAGGTCCGTCTCATCGGCGAGCTGCCTGGGGACCTTCGGTTTCGGCGCGAGAGACGACAGGACTTTTTCGCGGTAGCCGCTCGAGACCACGAAGCTGAAGTCGGACCAGACGTGGCCTCGGGCTGCCATCGTGCTCGTCGGATGGTCCGTGTTGAATATGAATATTGAGTCGACAGGATGAAAGGGAGCGTGCGCATCGCCGCGCAAATGTTCCTCCTCGGCCATCTCGGGATCGGGCTTGGCCTGGCGTGGCTCCTCTCCACGCGTTCGTCGGTCCGGATCGACTACCGACTCATCCTGCTGGGATCAATCCTCCCCGACCTGATCGACAAGCCGCTCGCGTTCGTCCTGAGCCTCGAGGGCCGCCTCTGGGCCCACACGTTCCTGTTCCTCTTCGTCATCTTGGCATTGAGCTTCGTACACTCCTGGCGCGGGCTTCGCCTCGTGGGGTTCGGGGTCTCAACCCATCTGCTGTTGGATCGGATCTGGAACCAGCCGGCCGTCGTCTTGTATCCGGCGTACGGCTGGACGTTCGCTCCGGCGTCCTTCGACGTGGACCTCTGGTTTCAGGCGCTCCTCCACGACCCGCTCATCCAGGCCGGCGAGATCATCGGACTCGCGGTCCTCGTCGGGTTCGCCTGGGCGTCGGGGATTCGATCGTGGCAAGCGCTCGCGGACTTCGTCCGCCATGGGACGCTCCCTCGGTCCGGACGGCTCCCACGCCGGCAGGGATAAGGAGCGAGATAGGTCACATTGGCAAATGACTTGGTTCAGGTGGAACTGCCATTCCTGATCGCCGCACGCCTCGCGGCGATCTGCAAAAGAACGGCAACTTTGTTCCCGCCGCCTTTAAGAGAGCCCCCGGCAACGCCGTCCTCATGGCCGCCCCGGCCCACCCGTATCGGCGTCCGCTCCTGGCCCTGATCCTCCTCTCCCCGGTCATCGCGGAGATGCTGTCCGGCTCCACGCCGCCCCTCGAGTGGTTGAACCCCATCACGCCACTTCTGTTGATCTGGTTGTACGGCTCCGGCGTCCTCGTGATGCGCGAGACCGCCGTCCGGTGGAAGACGGGATGGCCGGGCATCCTCCTCCTCGGCGCGGCGTATGGAATCATCGAGGAAGGGCTCGCCGTGAAGTCGTTCTTCGACCCGGGCTGGATGGACCTTGGGACGCTCGGGTGGTACGGCCGATGGCTCGACGTAAACTGGGTGTGGGCCGTCTGGCTCACGATCTACCACGCGGTCGTCAGCATCGCGATCCCGATCTTCCTCGTGGAATGCGGAGCCGGGGCTGCCGTCGCATTCCTCGTGTGGGCCGCGAAGAAGTACGCAGGTGTGCTCTGGGCCCGGCTGCCCTCGAGAAAGGATCCGCGATCCCCGCGCGTCTATGCACTCGCCGGATTCGGCTTCCTGATGGGATCCTTCCTCCTCTATGGCGGAGGGCCGTTCTTCGGAGTCATCCCCGCCATCACGATCCTCGAAGGCATCGCTGTCCTCGTGGGCGTCATGCTCCTCGTGCGCCGCACCTCCGACGATCCGGCGAGGTGGGCCCGGCAGCGCTTCGCCTTCGTCGCTGGGGCCATGGGCTTCCTGATCGTCCTGGCGGCATTCCTCGAGCTCGCGGGTTGGCGGGGCATGGGCATCGTCGGAGCTGCGTTCGCGTTCCTGATGGTCCGTCTGTATCGAAGATCATCTCCCGCGACGGACGTGGCCGCGGTCGCCCGGTCGGAGCCGGCGGTGCCGTAGCATTCCGTTCGACTAGCATTTATCTCGCAGGCCGCCGTTCTCCGCCTCCATGATGGGCGTGGCCGATTTCCGCGAGATCTACGAGTACAACTGGCGAGTCCTCCGCGACTACGGCGAGGCCCTCGCGAAACTGCCGGACGACGAGCTCCGGAAGAACCGCGAGGCGACGCACGAATCGCTGAAGAACATCTTCCACCACATCCTTTCCGTGCACGACGGATGGCTGAACGTGACCGCGCAGGGTGCATCCGCGGACCCCGTCATGCGCGAGAAAGATTTCGACGAGGTCCGATCGATGGAGCCCCTTCGCGCGTACCTGGAGAAGATCATTGCGAAGGAGAAGCGGTTCCTCGCCAAACTGACCGACAAGGATCTCGACCGCGGCGTGCAGCCGGAATGGAAGACCCGGCCCCATCCGCTGCGCGATGCGTTGATGCAGGTGACGTTCGAGCAGGCCCACCACACGGGCGAACTGATCGCCCTGCTCTGGCAGATCGATGTCGAACCACCCGAGATGACGTGGATCGACGTCCGATTGGCGATGAAGGGCGACCCCGGTCCTTCCTAGTCGCCGAGGTGACTCGTCGGGGGCTTCAAGCAGGGGCTCCGAAGGATTTCCGGCCCACTCTCGCCCCAACGCCTTGCCGGCCGTGCGTTTCGCCTATTCCGTCGACGGGTTCGTGACGAACACCATGCCTTCCCCTAACGACAGCGAGGGGCGGAGTCGGCGACGCGCGCGAACGTTGATTCGTCGGACCGACAGGAACGCGGGGTCCAGGAACCAAATCCCGACGCGCATCCGGCGGAGGTCCAGAAGCGTCGTGAACATGTCGCCGGGTTCGATGGGCGCGAGGGCGAGTAGATTTGAACGGTCGTTTCCGGTGGTCCTCACGGGCGAATCGGTCCGTACGATGATCTCATCGACGCGGCTTTCGGCGACCCACGCGACGGTGCCCAAGATTCGGGCCGTCCCGCCGGAGAGAGGATTGCCGGCGGGAGCCACCACGGTGACGCGCTTCCTTTTGAGCCGGTGCGTCCGCCGTCTTGCCTTGATCACGGGATATTGAGGCCTTCGACGATAGTGGACCGCGAAACTCGCGAGCACCACCGCGAACATCGGTCCGGCAAGGAGTTCCAAGTCGGAGCCGCGAGCGAAGAAGTACAGGAGGCCAGCGGAGACTCCCGCGACTGCATGGACGACGCGGAACACAACTTCGAATCGGTCCGCGCGCGTCCGCTCCACGCCGCCGCGGAGCTC
>VBMG01000190.1 GCA_005878485.1 Methanobacteriota archaeon
GGTTCGTCCGAGGCAGCGTCGCCGAGGTCCAGTCCTCGCTGCGGATTCTCGCCCTCGTCATTGCGGTCGTCATCGGGCTGATCGTGTACGCGGCGATGAGCCTCGAGGTCCATGCTCGCGCGAGGGAGATCGCGATTCTCCGCAGCCTGGGCGCGTCCCCTGCGGCCGTCGCCCGGGTCTACGAGGCCCAGGCCCTCGTCCTCGCGCTGGGGGGTGCGATCCTGGGAAGTGCGCTCGGGATCGTGGTGGCCCATGCCGTCGTCTCCGTCGCCCCGCTCCTCGGCCTGCCGAACCTGATCCTCCTGTCGCCGCCAGTCGTCCCGGTGGGTCTCGCGTTCGCGGTCGCCCTCCTCGCGGCCGCGGTCGGCGGAATCGTGCCATCGCGGCGCGCCGCGGTCCTCACCAGCACGAGGGAGGCAGCCCCATCCTAGTCCGACCGCGGACGTTCGGCGGCGTGCTGCTCTGCGCCGCTCTCCTTGGAGCGACGTGGCCGATCCTCGCGGCGTTGCCCGGGATCCCATCGCAAATCCTCGCGGGGGATGCGTACGTGATCACGCAAGGGAGCGGCCCCCTCTCGATCAACACGAGCCTCGCGGAGAATCTCACGAGGCAGTTCGCGGCGGGGAACGTGAGTCCGGAGGTCTTGAGCCTCGGGACGCTTCGCGGTGAACCGGTCTTGATTCGGGCGGTGAAGCCCGACGCGTTCTTTGCGGTCGAAGGAGCAGAGCCGGGTCCTTCAGTGACCTTGGGCGATCGATGGGCTCTTGTGGGCGAGGGCCTCGCGGGCCGGCTCCGGTTGTCGGCCGGTGAGAACGTGACCCTCGTCGGTTCGGTGCTCCCTCGGATTGCGTTCGCCCCGATCGCGGGAGTGTACCGCACCGCGACGCCCGCGAACGACGAGCTGCTGGTCGACTATGGCCTCGGCCGTTTCCTCGCCGGACTCGGCTCGATGTCGTTCCACTCGATTCGCGTCAAGACGTTGGATCCGGACGCCCTCCTCGCCTTCCTCCGCGGATTTGGGGCGAGCGCCCACGTCAGCGGACCGGGTATGCCGCAGGTGGACATCGCGAGTTCGCCGCCGACGGACGAGCGAGTCGCGAACCTGATCCTTCGGACCGGAATCGGTGGTTCGGCGAATGACTATCTTACGACCGCGGTCGGCGAGGCGTCGGCATCCGTGCGCGTCGTGGCGTACGGCATTGCGGCGCTCCTCGCGCTCCTCACCGCCTTCGGAATTCACGCGGTCCAGCGGCGCGCGTTCGCGGACCGCCTCCCAGTCGTTGGCGTGTTGCGAGCGGTCGGCGCGGGGAATCGTTGGATGCGCCGCCGGTTCCTGGCGGAGTCGCTCCCCCTTGCGGTCGCCGCGGGGGTGATCGGCGCGGCGCTCGGATTCCTGGGAGAGGCGCGGCTGCAACCAAACGCGAGGCTCCTCGTCTTCGGCCACGAGGTCCTTGTCACGTTCGATCCCGTCACCTTTGCGTTAATTGTCCTCGCGATCGTCGCGATGTCGACGCTCTCGGGCCTCGGGCTCCTTCAGGCCGCGCTGCGGGAGCGGCCCTCGGGTTCGATCCGGGAAGCATCCGCGGTCGAGCCGCCGCAATCCTTGGAGGCGGTCCTGCGCGGCTGAAAGTCGACGCCGCGATCCTCGCGGCACTCGTGTGCGTCGCCCTCGGCGCGCGACTGGTCCCGCTCACGTTCAGCCCGCTCCCGTTCGGCATCGACGGGTTCGCGCTCGCCCGGATCTCGAACGACATCGTCGCGAAAGGCACGTGGCGCATCGATCCGATTGGCGTGAACAGTTACAACGAGAAGCTGCCCGGATTCTCCCTCCTCTGGGCCGCGGCATCCTCGGTGGGAGGGTTCGCGCCCCTCACGCAGGTGCAACTGTTCGTGCCGCTGGTCACATGCCTCGCGGTTCTCCCGGCGTACCTCCTGGGCGTGAAGGCGACGGGCCGCCGTCTCGGCGGATTCGCCGCGGGCCTCTTCGTCGCGGTCTTCGGGAGTTTCCTCCTGCTCACGAGTTCCGTCTCGAAAGAGTCGATCGGCCTTCTCGTGTTTCCGGTCGTCCTCCTCCTGTTCTCCGAACGGAGGGACATGCGAAACCGCGCGCTCGCGTTCGTCCTTCTCCTCTTCCTCCCGTTCCTGCATCCGCTCACAACGCTGCTGACGCTCGGCGGAGTCGCTTCCCTGGTCGTCTTCGCACAGCGCCGAGCCATCGCGCGCGGACGCTTCTCGATCAAGTCGTTTTCCCTCGATGTCGCGACGGGTCCGGCGCTGGCCGTGCCCGCATGGGCATACTACTCGGCGGTGCAACTGCCGTACCTTGCGGACCTCCTCGCCCCGGATGCCCTCGTGCTCTTCCTCGGGATCGTCGTCCTCGTGACCGCGCTCCTCCTCCCGATGGGCCGGCCCGCGGAACGACGGATCGGACACGGGCTTGCTTCTCCCATCACGCGCGGATGGATCCCGCCAGCAGTCGGCCTGGCCGTCGTCCTCGGGAACGCGGAGACGAGCCTCTTCGCGGGAGCGGTCGGCACGCAGCCCGGCCTGCTCGAGGTGCTCCAGGCCATCTTCGTCCTCGCGGGGTTCATCCTTGTCGGATATCAACTCCTCCGGCGGACCACGAACCGCATGAACGATCTCGTCGTATCGATGCTCGCGGCACCGGTCGCCCTCATCCTCTTCGGGTTGATCCGCGGGCTCGATCCGGAAAGCCTCGTGATCGTGTATCGGTCGATCGACTTCCTCGACTACGCGTTCGCGGTCCTGGCCGGCATGGGTTTCGTCGCGGCTTGGAACTGGCTCCGGCCCTGGCGGCCCGCGCGCACGGCCTTGGTTGCGGGCTTCGCGGCGGCGCTCGTG
>VBMG01000191.1 GCA_005878485.1 Methanobacteriota archaeon
GATCTCGACGAGCCGGTCCCGCACGACCCTGGCGGTCTTCAGTTTCGAACCGAACGCGCCTTTCAGCTGCGAAAGGACCTCCTTCTCGGCCCCGGGGACGGGGCGGCCGGTGATTTGCGGCGCTTGCGCGACTGCGGTGGTCATATCTGGATGACCTCCTCCTTCTTGAGCGCGTACTGGGTCGCGACGAACATGATCCCCAGGAACAGGAAGATCGAGAACTTGGCGACGGGCGACGCGGAATTCAAGAGCCCGCCCCAGGCGAAGGCCCACAGGAGGAGGAAGACCGCCGCGACATCGAAGACGACGAAAATCAGGGCGAACATGTAGTACTGAAAATGGAACTGGATCTGCGCCTCGCCCTCGGGAACCTCCCCGCACTCGTAGGTCAGGTCCTTCAGCGGCGTCGGGTGGTCGGGCCGGAACAACCGCGTCGCGAAGAACGTACCAAGGGGGAACATCAACGCAACGACGGCAAAAATGAGAACGGGCACGTAGCTCTCAAGCACCATTGCCGTTGCGTGGAAAATTGGCCCGGCTATTAAACCTTTGTCGGGGCACTCGACGGACCCGTTTTCTCCCGGGAATTCGGTCCTCGATTCCGACCGAGGACGAGAATTTCTCAGCGCTGCAACACGTGCGTCGTGGGCACGGCACAACCGTTTATATTCGCGAACCCCAATGGTCTCGGCACGATGGTCGCCGAGCGGTCTCTCCCGCCTGGGCAGCGCGAAGTCCGCAAGTGGCCGAGGCTCGACTTGGGCATCGTCCCTCGGTTCGACCCGAGCGCCTGGGACCTACGCGTCGATGGGTCGGTCGACAAGCCCCTTCGGTTCACGTTGGACGAGCTGGTCGCCTTGCCGTCGACGAAGACGATGTCCGCGTTCCACTGCGTCACGGGCTGGACGACGTTCGACAACGAATGGGTCGGCGTCACGATCCGTGAATTGGCTGAGCGCGCGCAGATCCGACCCACGGCCCGATTCGCGACGTTTCGGTGCGGGGACGGCTACACCACCTCGCATCCCCTCGACGTGTTGTACGAGCCCGGCGTCCTCTTGACGTATCAGTGGGACGGGAAACCGCTGCCGCTAGAACACGGAGGCCCGGTGCGCCTCCTCGTCCCGAAACGATACGCGTACAAGAGCGCCAAGTGGGTCCGCGCGGTGACCTTCACGGAGGAAGAGGAACTCGGCTACTGGGAGATCCGCGGCTACAGCAACACGGCGGATCCCTGGACCGAAGACCGGTATTCCTTCTGACACGCCCGATTCATCCGAGTAATTTGGGAAAGTCCATATGGCGAGCCCACTTTCGTCGCGTTGACTTGGCGGCGGCTGTAGATTCGGACCGCGCGAGCGAGAAGCGGATGACGTTTTTCGAACATATCGAGGAACTTCGCCAGCGTCTCAAGATCGTCGTCATCGTGGTCCTCATCCTGTTCGCCCTGAACCTGACGACCGCGATCGGGTCCGTGCGACTGGGATCGATGGAAGTCCCGATGCTCGTTCCCGCCCTCGGAACGAACAACGCAAACATCGCGACCCAGTTCTTCGTCGGGATGGAGAACTACCTCGTCCCGGATCGTGTCAACGGGATTCCGGTGAATCGGAGCTTCTCCCAGCCGTGGGACGCGTACGTGGTCATGTTCAAGGTGGCGTTTTTCCTTGCGGCTGTGACCGGCTCCCCGGTAATCGCCTACGAGATGGGGCAATTCATCGGGCCGGCGTTGAAGCCGTCCGAGAAACGTCTCATCCTTCGAATCACGCTGCCCGTGGTCGTCCTTTTCCTGTCGGGCGTCACGCTATGTTTCATCGTCGTGCTCCCCTTCACCTTTCAGCTCCTCTATTCCGTGCAGAACGTGCTCGGGGCGAACCTCCTGATCCTGTACGGGGACAACTTCACCGACTTCGTCCTGCTGTTCAGCGTGGCGTTCGGGCTCGCGTTCCAGCTCCCTGTCTTGATGTACGGACTGTCCTGGCTCGGGGTCGTGCGCTCAAGCTTCTGGAAGAAGTACTGGCGGTTCGCAGCGATTGCGATCTTCCTGTTCGGCGCAATCATCACGCCGGACGGGAGCGGAATCACGATGATGCTTGTGTCGATCCCGATGCTTGGCCTGTATGTGGTTGGCTATATCGTCTCCGTGCGAATTGAGAAACATCGAGCTAGTGCGAAAACCTCTTAAGAACGTGCACCTTGCTCGCATGGGGAGCCGCGATGTCGGTTGGGGACGTCTGGAATGTGGCCGCCCAGATCGAGGGCATCGAGTGGATCATCATCCTCATCATCGTCGCCGTGCTCTTGTTGTTCGGCCCGCAAAAAATCCCGGACCTCTTCCGCGGTTTCGGCCGAGCCCTCGGGGAATTCCGCCGCGGCAGGATGGAGGTCGAGCGCGAAATCAGCGCGGAGCTGACGCAACTGGACACCCGTGACGCGCGGGTGCGGGTCGAGAAGGCCGCGGGGGCGCTCGGCGTCCCTGCGACGGGCCGGAGCGAGCTCCAACTGAAACTCGACATCGCCCGCGCGGTCGACAGGGCGAGCGACGACCAGGTCGTGTCCGCGGCTCAAGCGATGAACGTGTACAGTTCCGGCGCCGACGTGATTCGACTGAAGGAACAGATCATCAAGGCCCTTAACGTGTGACCGCGCACATGGAGGAAATCGCGCCCGCGCGGTACCTTTATCCGAAGTGACCGTCTACCCGCGGCCGTCCCCCGGAGAAGCGCGATGGCGAGCCTCGATTATGCGTATCGGCGCCTCGTGAACACGCTGGGGCCCGAGCGCGTTGCACGATCCGAGTTCGACCGGATGGTGTACAGCCACGACTTCGCG
>VBMG01000192.1 GCA_005878485.1 Methanobacteriota archaeon
CTGCACGGGGGAAACGATCGCGAAAAACGCCGCGGCCGCTACGTTATCGAGGTGTTGATTTAGCGCGAGCAGGTGGAGCCCTCCGTCCGCGATAAGGAGAAATCCGACGAGGTATCGCTTCCTGAGGACCGGGTTCGCCATGAGCTCGCGGTAGTTCGAGCCGATGACGCCCATCGTGGAGAATGCGAGCCCTTGGAACATGAGGATGAGCCAAAGGTAGACGTCGCTCGCGCCGTGGCCCGAGCTCGTCTGGCCTGCGAGGACTCCGATCAGGTTAAGGGCCCAAGCGACGAGCATGATGAAAACACCGGACAGCAGAAACGCAAACTCCGTGGAGATACGGACGGGGGGACGCATGGCAGGACTCCGGACGCTTTGCCGAGTATATCTCGCTGTTCGCCCGGTCGGCTCGACCGCCCCGTGATCGGGGTCCGAGGATTTATTACACTCCGAGCGGCTCGGGCCGCTGTGGCTCGGCTCGACGGCCGCGCAGCCCTCGTGACGGGCGGCAGCGGGGGGATTGGACGCGCGGCCGCGTTGGAGTTCGCGAAGGAGGGGGCCGACGTCGCGGTGCAGTACAACCGAGGGAAAGAGGCCGCCGAGTCGGCGGTCCGTGCCGTCGAGAAACTCGGTCACAAAGCCATCGCGGTCCAAACCAACGTGTCCGACCCGGTCGAATGCAAGCGCCTCGTTGAGGAGACGCGGAAAGCCTTCGGCCACCTCGATGTCGCCGCCTGCTTCGCCGGCCATCCGTTTCGAGACGACGAGTGGTACAAGGAGTATGCCGGCCTCACACCCGCCGAGGTGCGCGCGCCCATCGAGATCGACTTGCTCGGATCGATTTTCGTGTGCCAAGCGCTCTTGCCTTCCATGGTGAAGGCGCGGCGCGGAAGTATCATCCTCATCGGATCGACGCCCGCCTTGACGGGTGACACGGTCGGGATTCCGTATCTCGTCGCGAAGGCCGGAATTCTGGCCTTGGCCCGGGCCCTCGCGCTGGTCTATGGACCGAAAGGGATCCGCGTGAACGCGCTCGCACTCGGAAGTATCGCGTCCGAGGCCACCCGACGCGGGACGAAGGCCGCCGATCGTGCCGCGCTCGCGCAAGAGCCGGCCCTGAAACGGTGGGGGACGCCGGAGGAAGTCGCGAGGGTCGTTGCCTTCCTGGCGTCGGACGATGCATCGTACATCACGGGACAGACGATTGTCGTCGACGGCGGGTACGCACTCCGATAGGTCCCGTCAGGGAGCGGTCAGAGTCACGCCTTCCATCACGAAGGAACCTCTCGTCCCGCAGTTGTGGCAGGTCACGATCAGCGAGGCTACACCCGGAAGAACCTG
>VBMG01000193.1 GCA_005878485.1 Methanobacteriota archaeon
TGCCGCGTTCGCCCAACGCGGGAGCCAGGGCGGCCTTCTTGGCCCAGGGCGCTCGTTGCGACGTGGGGAAGTGGCGCACATCCGCGAGGAACTCGTCGAACGAGCGCGTCGAGTGGCCGACCGTCCAGATGGTACGACCATCCTCGCCGGAGAGACTCGAAGACATCCAAGCCCTCACGGAGGAGCGTAGTTGCATGCGAGGTCGGGAGCCGGACATTCCGTCGACGCGTTCGGCCGGACGATCGCGTTGATGAAGAACGCGTACGGGAAGGGCGGGGGGAACGACTGGGTGGTGCGAAGGTATGCCCCGCGATCATCGAAGAAGTCGATCCACACGGTCTGAC
>VBMG01000113.1 GCA_005878485.1 Methanobacteriota archaeon
AAATGACCTCGATTCCGATTATCGCGCCGACCGCGATGATGAGCTTGGAGACTCGGTCCATGCCGAAACCTCTATCCCTCGATGTCGGCAAATTCCTTTCGATTCAAGACATCGGGGCCGAATTGCCGTGAAACAGTTAATGCCGACGCCTGGTTGACTCCAACGATATCTTTATCGACGAGCCGACCGCTCCATCTCCGTGGTCGTTCCGAGCCCGGCTCCCGTGGGACCCCCGGTTCCCTACTGGCCGAGCGTCGTCGTGAAGCCGGACACGGTCAGTGGCGTGCAGACCTACTACGTGAACCTGATCCTGGACATCATCTTCGGCGGCTTCGCGCTGACGGTGGGCATCGCGTCGATCCTGGTGACCACGACGGATCCGGCCAGCGCGATTGCGGGGGCAGCGATTATCGGCTCGGCTTCGTGCGGACTCGTGATTGTGTTTGTGATCAACTTCATCGTGGCCCTGATGTCGGTGATCCGGATGCACCATGGGGCCCGGGAATACGGCCCGGACCACGAGAAGAACGCGGGTCGAGGGGTCCTCTTCAAGTGGATTGGGACCACGATGTCGACGCTCGCCGCGATCCTGGTCGTCTACCTCGTCATCGCGGGGACCAGTGTGTTGTTCGCCGGCTCGGCCGTCCCGACGATCATATACGTCCCCTTGCTCGTGACGGTCTTCTGGACCGCGGGCGTGGGCTCGAAGGCCCAGATGTACCGGTTCATGGTGCGGTCGCTCCAGCCGCCGGACACCCGCCCCTTGTCGGACATCGCGAGCGTCCTCATCCCCGCGCTCGGCGCGATTGGAATCGTGCTCGTCGGCTACGTGACCGTCCGCGTGCTTGACATTGCGACGAACCCGTCCTCGATCACCTCCGCCGAGAGTGCCCGGCTCTTTTCGCTCATGGTCGGTGGCGTGTTCCTCCCGCCGGGCCTCGCCCTGATTGGATACATCATGTTCCTTTGGATCTACTCGAAGACGAAGGACCGGCTGTCGAAAGGCCTGATGCAGCTGTATGCCTCGATCCCGCCACCGATGATGTGGGTCCCTCCGGCTCCGCCGCCCCCGGTCGCACCGAATCCGGGCTTCTCGGCGCCCGCCCCGGGGACGACGATCGCCTGCCCGAAGTGCGGCTTCGCGAGCCCTCCGACGAACGCATTCTGGCGGAGTGGTTGCTCGGTTGGACGCGGGGGGTCCTCCCGCTCCGTCAGAAATTCGGATTCCGGGTGGACGGCGCGTGGGTCGTTGAAGGCGAGAACAAGTTCGTTTGGGTTCTCACATACGACGGGCAGGATGGGTTCGAAGCGCGGGACGCCGCCTATTACGGATCCCCGGAGCGAGCGTCGCTGACGCCGGATCCTGCGCCGCTCATCGAGAAAGCCGAAACCTGGTTCATGCGCGCCGCGCTCTCCGAGTGAGATCGGCTCGAACCGACTACGGATACCCAACGACTCGTGTCAGGAATTCGACGAGGTCCGTCGTCTGGATCGCGGAACCGCAATATTGGCAGCTCCGCAGCTTCGCGAGGGTCGTGTCTCCCGAAATCGGAATGTGCCCTCGACAGGCGGGGCACGTGTAATCCGTGACAATGCCCGCCTTCCGAACCTGATCGACGAGGTCGTTCACGTTGACGTGGACCTGGGTCACGATTTGTCGACGCCCGGACCGGCGCACCTCGCCCGCCTCCTTCCACATCCCGAGCGTCTGGTAGATCTTCGCGGCGCCCTCATGATCTTCCGCCTCGATCAGGTGCTGCGCGTGTGCGAGTCCTTGTCGCCGTCGGTGATCCTCGGCCATCGCGACGGCCCGTTGGGCCGCGGCGGGATGAAGCCGGATCCCACCGAGGACGTACCCGGGCCCGAAGCGCTTCGGAGCGTGGTCCCGGGAAATGAAGCTCCACGCCCAGCGGTCGAAACAGTCCCAAGTGCATGCGCCATGGTAGACCGGTCCGAAGGAACCGTATCCGCCGGCCAAGCGGCCGGACCTCGGTGCGAGGTCGCCCTCCATCGAGCCGACGATCATTTGGCAATTTTCACACAAGAGCGCGCCGCACACCATGCACCGGGACCGCACCAGCCCCAGGCGACGGTAGCCGCATCGGTTGCACTTCCCCACGGAGACTCGACCCCAATGGACATCTCGACGTCGGAGGATTGGAACTTTTCGGTGGACTTCCCAACCGGGCCGATTGGACCTTCACAAGGATCAACGGGGCTAGGACGATTCTCGAACTGATATTAGGACCCTTACGCTTAATGGCGGGCCGTGACCCATCGCGGGGAAGGCGTCGTGCGCGTGACAGAATCCATGGAAAACGACCACCCGAAGCTGGACGGACCCGTCGAGTTGGAGGCGGGGACCTGCTACCTCGTCAAGGGCAAACAGACCGAGACGAGCTATCGGCTCTTTCAGGACTTCGTCGAACGGGGAACTCCCGGGCTCTGCATCACGCGAATCTACCCGGAAAAGGTGCGCTCGCGGTACAGCCTCGCCTCGGTTCCGGTCTGGTGGATCTCGCACAGCCCGGGCGATCGGCACTATGCCCCGACCGCGGTCGGCCTCCTCGCGAAAGTCATCGAGACGTTCATCGACGACCATCCGAACGGCTGCGTCGTCCTCTTGGACGGCGTCGAGTTCATCATGAACAGCGTCGGATTCGACAAGAACCTCCTCTTCGTCGAGCACATGAACGAATATGTGATGCCTCGGAGGGCGGTCGTGCTCGTCACCGTCGATCCGGACTGTTTCAAGCCATCCGAATTCGCGCGCCTCGAGCGGTTCCTCGAAAGCATCGACGAGTTAGAATTGCGTCAGGTGCTCGGGAACGGAGCGCCGTACATCCGCTAGCGGGAGCCAGAAGAGGAGTGCCGTCCGCCGGCCTCGCGCCTTGGAGGCCGAGGGAACTGCCGGCGGACGTCACAGGCGGCTCGGATTCGATTCCCAGCCAGAGGCCCCGGTGAGCCGGTCGAGTGAGTCCTGGGTCAGCGCTGACCCGCTTCATTGCGTACAGTCGGCCGAACCGTGAAGATGGGATCGTCTGCTAGCGATTCTTCGCCGGCAACCCTGTGTACGTAGCGATGTACCAGTGATTTCCGCAACTGTCCCGGACGGCCCCGGACCGTTCCCCGTATTCCATGTCCCGCACCTCGTGCAGGCTCGCGCCCCCCGCCTTGAGGGCACGGCCGTACGCGGCGTCCGCATCGCGGACGTAGAGGTGTATGGCCGCGGGAAGCGCTTTCCATGAACTCGAGGCGCGGCCAGTCTCGATGATGCACCCTTCGACACGGAAGGCGGTGTGCATGAGCTTCCCATCAGGGCCCAACGCACGCTGATCTTTCACTTCTTCTGCGTCGAACGCGGCCTTGGCGAAGTCTAGGAGCTCGTCCGGGTCGTCTACGGTGAGGTAAGGTGTCACCGCGGTGAATCCGGGAGGCATGTGGGAAGGGCGCTTCCTGGCAGGGATGATACCACCGCGCGGGTAATCCTCGGGTCGCTCCTTCAGTCTATCGCCCCCCGATTGATCGCAAATCGCGCGAGCCGATTCGTGTGAATTGCGCGGCCAGAACAGACGCGAACCGGGTCTCACCAGACGCACGCCCCGCCAATCACCGCGCGCCCCCGTCGCCAACGGCATCGCGATCCGGGCTCCGCTCCGGGGCGCCGCTGAGCCATTATTAAGGCCGCGCCGGTTGCAGGGACCGTGGCGGTCGCGGAAACGCAGGTCCTGTTCCAGGAACTGACAGTTCTCTTCGCGCTGGCCACCGTCAGCCATTTCCTCTTTCGGCGATTCCACCAGCCGACGATCATCGCGGAGATCGCAATCGGCATCGTCCTCGGGCCCAGTGTGTTAGGGAATCCCGCACTCGGCTCCTACCGGTACGTGTTCAATCAGACGGTCATCGCCACTCTGGCGGTCCTCGGTGCCATCTTCCTCCTCTTCCTCATCGGCTTGGAAAGTGACTTTCGGGCGATTTACACCCCGAGGAATGTGGCCGTGGCGTGCGGAGGCGTCGTGTTGCCCCTCCTCGTCGGCTATGCGACTGCGATCTACCTCGTGCCCGCGACATCGAGCGGGACGAACGGGAGCCCCTTTACCGTGGCCCTGTTCGTCGGGGCAACCCTCACCGCGACGAGCGTTGCGATCACGGCGGCGGTGCTCCTCGAATTCGACCTCTTGAAAGATCGGGTGGCCCGGACGATCTTGGGCGCCGCGGTCGTCGATGACGTCCTCGGCCTGATTGTCTTGTCCGTCGCCGTCGGCACGACGACGGGACGGGTGAGCGCCGCCGATCTCGCGATCCTGCTTGCCGAGGCGATTGGATTTCTCGTCATTGGATTGGCGATCGGCGTCTACCTGTTCCGGCGAATTGTCGTTCGAATTCAAGTCGAGGGAAAGAAGCTGGGTCTCCGGCACGGTGGGTTCCTCATCGCGTTGGCGATCACGTTCCTGTTCGCTTCCACCGCGGAGTCCATCGGCCTCTCGGCGATTGTCGGCGCCTTCCTCGCGGGAACCCTGTTCGCGAACAAGCCGCTCCAGGACGACTTCTCCGAGGGAGCGCGAACTCTGGGGGCCGTTTTCACGCCCATTTTCTTCGTCTCCCTCGGGATTCAAGTGGACTTCCCGGCCGTCGCCGCCCACGTGGGATTGATCCCGTTCGCGATCGTCCTGAGCGTAGTCGCGGTCGTCACGAAGGTCGTGGGATGCTTCATCCCCGCCCGTCTCGCGAAGATGACCCTCCACGAGGCGCTCGCGGTCGGTTGGGGGATGACGCCGCGCGGTGAAGTCGGGCTCATCGTGGCCGTCACGGCCCTTTCGGCCGGAGTGATCGGGGACGCACTTTACTCCATCATCGTCCTCGTCCTGATCCTCGTCTCGATCCTGCCGACGCCGCTGTTCAAACGAGCCCTGAGGGCGGTCGCGGCGGAGCGACCCGAGGGTCTGGTGACATCCTCATCGGTCCCCGCTAGCCCGCCCCGACAGGGGTAACTCTCTCCGCAGTCGCCCGAGGGCCATCGCATTCGTGGGCCGAAATCGGCCCAGGTCCGACTTCGCCGTCATGTCGTGTACGTGAAGCCCATAAGGTGAGGCGCGTTATCGTGTGCGGCGGAGGCGGCAGTCATCCTTTCGGGGCCGGCACTTTCAGGCCGATTCATGGTGGCCCTTCGCGACCTGAAGGCTGAGCCACACGCCGTGGTCACGAAGCCGAGTACTTCGCAGATTCTACGATTCCTCGTCGACGGACATCATGCGAAACGGGTCGTCGTCGCGAACGTTCCGTCGGCGCTTCGTCCCCTTGTAGCCGACGGCCTCCGAGGCTTGTCGGTTCAATTTCTGGAGGAGGTCCCTTCGAAGGACGTCGTGAAGGCGTGCGCGGACGCGGACGTCGGCGTCACGTGGGCGGAGTTCGCAATCGCGGACGATGGCGCGGTCGTCGAGGTCGCGCACGATGATTCCGCTCGGCTCGCCGCCTCCCTGCCGATTGTGCACGTCGTACTCCTGCCCACGGAGCGGTTGGTCCAGGACATCGGCGAAGGGATGGCTGCCGCGGGACAGCTCCTCCGTTCCAGCGAGCCGGGCCACCGACCCACAATCACGTTCATCTCGGGCCCGAGCCGGACCGGGGACATCGAACTCCGTCTCCTGTACGGAGTCCACGGCCCGCACTCTCTCCACGTGATGCTGCTCGACTGGTACCCGGGGAGGTAGGAAGCCTGCGCAAGGCTCGTCAGCGGCTCTCGGCGGAAGTCCGTCGGTCGATCGTTGAGCCGGCACGCGTCGGGAAACTCTGGGAGGCGATGGAGCGAGGTCGCGCGAACCGGGCCGCGACGATTCAGCAAACCGGACTCGACCTCCCGGCGTTTCGGGATCGCGTGCGGTCAATCAAGGAGACGGCGGCCCAGGACCCCTCGATCGCGGATGCGTTCGCCGAAGCGGTCCGGGCGAACGGCGGACGCGTGTTCTTCGCCGCGACGGCCCGGGACGGGGTCCGGTACGTGCTCGATATCTGCCGTGCCAACGGGGCGGAGTTCCTCGTGAAGTCGAAGTCCCTCACGTCGGAGGAGATCGAGATGAACCAAGGCCTCGCGGCCGAGGGGATCCGGGCCATCGAGACGGATCTCGGCGAGCTCCTGTGTCAAGTGGCCGGGGAGAAGCCGTCCCACCTCGTCTTCCCGGCGATCCACATGACCTCGGACCGGATCGCCCGGATGCTCACACAAGCCTACGGGGAAGCGATCGCTCCCGAGCCGTCGAGCATCCTGTCAGCGGTCCGGGCCCGGCTCCGGCCCCAGTTCCTCGCCGCGACGGTCGGCGTGACCGGCGCGAACATCGGCATCGCGGAAACGGGATCCATCGTTGTCGAGACGAACGAAGGCAACGGCCGACTCGTGACGAGCGTGCCCCGCGTCCACATCGCCCTCATCGGCCTCGAGAAGATCGTCCGCCGGTGGGAGGATGCCGCCGACCTCGTCCGCGGCCATGCGATCAGCGCGACCGGGCAACGCATGACCGTGTACGTGTCCCTCATCTCCCAACGACAGTCCGTGGCCGGAGACCCGATGGGCCGAGAATTCCACGTGATCATCCTGGACAACGGTCGGACTCGGATGCGCGCCGACCCCGTCTTCCGGGAGGCGCTCAACTGCATCCGTTGCGGGGCCTGCATGAACGTGTGCCCGACGTACGGCGTCACGGGCGGCCACGTGTTCGGTCACATCTACCCGGGCCCGATTGGAATCCCCTGGACGGCGAACGTCCATGGCCTCGAAGATGCCGGGTTCGCCCATCTCTGCGTCTCATGCGGCCTGTGCCACGAAATCTGTCCGGTCGACATCGACATCCCGTGGATGATCGCGAAGGTGAAAGAGCAGGACGTCGATGCGCACGGGCAACCGATCGCGGAGCGGTTTTTCATGGCGTCCGAGGCCTTCGCGAAGATTGCCTCCCTGACAGCGCCTTTCGCGAATGGATTCCTGAGCCATCCTGCGGTCCGAGTCGCGATGGAAAAGACCCTGGGCGTGGATCGACGGCGAACCCTGCCCTCTTTCGCGGGGCGAACCCTGCGCCAGCGCCTCCGTCTCCGGACGCCGGGGAGCGGCCATTTGGGGAGAGTCGCCTTTTTCCCGGACCTCTATGCGGAGTACAACAACCCGAACCTCGGACTGAAGGCAATCGAGATCCTGGAACGCCTCGGATATTCCGTCCGGGTTCCGGACGTCCAGTGGAGTGGCATGCCCTACGTCTCTTACGGCCGGCTGGAGAAAGCATCGAAGCTCGCGGCACGGAACTTGCGGGTCCTCGGCCGCCTGGTGGAGGAGGGCTATGCGATCGTATCCACGGAGCCTACCGCGGTATACATGCTCAGGAAGGTGTATCCGAAGTTGGTTGTAGGAGACCTGGCGGAAAAGGTTGCGGCTCGGTCCCACGGCCTCTTCGAATTCATCGAGCCGCGACTCTCTGCTCTCCAGGCGACGCCGGCCCGAGAAATCGATGGCTTTGTCGGGTTTCACATTCCCTGTCACGACCGCGCCCTTTCGTCCGGGATTCCGGCGATGCATTTCCTGGAACGGGCAGGGTACCGAGTCCGCCCGGTGGAAACCGGAACCTGCTGCGGGATTGCGGGCACGTTCGGCATGAAGGAGGGGTGGCTCGGATACGAGCTCTCCATGGCGGTGGGCGAGAAGCTTTTCGAGCAGTTCCGAGCGAGCGGCTGTGAACTCATCGCGACGGAGAGCAGTGTGTGCTCCCTCCAGTTGCGCGACGGCCTGAGCCGAGAAATCCTCCATCCCCTGGACATGATTCACTTCGACTCGAGTCGCCCGTCGTCGTCGTAGCGAGGAAGCCTACGCGGCGTCCACGTACTTCCCCGGATTCAGCACGCCGTTCGGGTCAAACACCCGTTTGATTCCTTTCATGAGCCGAAGGGCCTCGGCCCCGCCGTGGGCCTGCATCTGTTCGCGCATCAAAGAGACCTTCTGGATCCCGATGCCGTGTTCCCCCGTCACCGTGCCCCCGACTCGGATCGCGTAGCGGCACAGTTCTTCGAAGGCCGCAGTTGCCGCAGCTCGGCTCGCCGGCTCCGCTCGGTCGAACAAGATCGTCGGATGCACGTTGCCGTCCCCGGCGTGGCCGAGCGTCGGAATCCGTAGCCGGAGCCGGGCCCCGATCTCCTTCACAAGGGCGAGGTACTCGGCCAGCCGTTCGATCGGAACCGTCACATCCTCGATTTGGACCCCCGATGCGAGGTCCTTGACGGCCAGGTAGGCATGGGACCGAACGAAATAAAAGCGCTCGGCCTCCTCCTCGTCGGCCGCCCGGGTGAAGCGTCGTGCGCCGTGCACTCGAAAGACCTCTTCCGCGGCGCCCATAAGCGGTTCCTCCAGCTCCACGAGGAGGGTTGCCTCTGCCTCGTCGAAGTCCGTGTGAAACGCGGCGTTTACAGCCGCGACCGTCTCGCGGTCCATGAACTCCATGAGATTCGCGACGATCCGCCGCTGCCGGAGGTCTTGGATCGCTCGGCCCGCCGAAGGCCAATCGTCGAACGTCACGAGCATCCGGACGACCGGAACGGACGGTAGGGGGAGGATCTTCAGGAAGGCCTCCGTCACCACGCCGAGGGTTCCTTCGCTCCCGATCATCAAGTGGACGAGGTCGTATCCGACGCGATTCTTTGCGAGGGGTTCCCCCAAGGTCGTCGCGAGTCCGTTCGCGAGTACAACCCGGAGGGCCAGGACCCAGTCACGCATCGTCCCGTACCGGACGCATCGCATCCCGCCGGAGCCTTCCGCGATTGCGCCGCCGACCGTGCACAGGAAGCTGCTCGCGGGATCGGGTGGAAAGAAGAAGCCCTCCTTGCGCAGGACGTCATTGAGGTCGTCAAGGACCACCCCCGCTTCGACGTGAACGTAGTAATTCACCGGGTCCACCTTCAGGATCCGCTTGAAACGTTGCATGTCGAGGACGATGCCCCCCTGGAGGACGGCGGCTCCGGTGAGGCTTGTTCCCGCCCCTCGCGCGACGAGGGGCATGCGTCGCCGGGAGGCGACTCTCAGGATGAGACGGACTTCTGCCTCCGTTGACGGTCGGACGACAACGGCCGGGGTGGCTTCGTAGTCGGCCATGTCCTTTCGATAGTCTTCGATCAACCTCGATTCCGTCAGGACGTTCTGCGGTCCGACGATTTCTGAGAGCTCCGCGGACAAGCCCTTGATCGTGGTTCGTGGGGGCATCGGACGCGAGTAGCGACGGCGCCTGGAAAAAGCTTGGGAGTGGAGGTCTCGCACGGCCTCGCACGGCTTCGGGGGACTCGAACCAGCCATCGATGTACCGGAATTGGTCGTCTCCGGGAACCGATAGTTTCAACCATCCCCATGTTATTCCGAGGCACGGGGAGGAGGGTCTGGCCCTCTGTTGAGTTTCCGCGCCAGCGGTTGCGGCACCTGTGGACCGTCTGTCCTCTTTCCTGCGTCGCGAAATGGGGGTTTGTGCGTTGGCTAGATCGTCGAGACGTGAATCGGAACAGGGAGCCATGGAGGCGACGGAGACGCTCCAGATCGGAGTGAGTCGACCGCCGTTGCCCGTGACGGACTTGCCGGAACCGGAAGAAGTCTTCAAGATCAAAGGCCGCATCGGTCCGAGGCAACTCCTCCTGTACGTCCTCGGGCCGAGCATGATCGCACTCGGGGTCTCGATCGGGAGCGGCGAATGGCTCGTCGGGCCTCGCACGGTCGGTGGAGCCGCCGGCTTCGTCGGCATCGGCTGGATCGTCCTCGCGTCCGCAATCCTCCAAGTCTTCTACAACGTCGAGGTCGGCCGCTTCACCCTCGCGACGGGCGAAACCCCCGTTGTCGCCTTCGGTCGGGTGCCTCCAGGATTCTGGCTGATGACACCCCTGGCGGTCGGCTTCTTCTACCTGGCGTTCATTTGGGGCGGGTGGGCGCAGGCCGCCGGCGAGAGCCTCTTCCCGATGATCTTCGGCCGTGCGCGGACCGTGGACGAGCTTACGACGGTCAAAGCGCTCGGCGCCGGACTCCTATTCCTCGTGTTCGGCATCACCCTCTTCGGCAAGAAGATCTCACGGACGATGGAAATCGTGAACTGGGTCATGGTCATGTTCATCCTCTTCTCGGTCCTCATCATCGCACTCATCGTCGTCCCGGCGGCCGTCTGGGGCAGCTCGTTCGCTTCCCTCGTGACTCCGGCGCCGCCTCCCGTGGGTGTGACCGCAACGAATCTCGGCGCCCTCGCAGGCTTCACCGCGTTTGCTTCCGGCCTGAACTATGTGATCATGAACTACTACCGAGACAAAGGGTACGCGATGGGCTCTCGGGTCGGCTACATCGCATCGCTCATCGGCGGGACGCAGGAAAAGCTGAGGCCCTCGGGGGTCACGTTCCGGGATACCCCGGAGAATCGGGCGCGATGGCGTCGGTGGTTCCGGTACCTGCTGATCGACCAGTGGGGCATTTTCTTCGTCGGGGCGATCTTCGGGATGATGCTCCCGACTATGATCGTCTTCCAGCTGGTGCAGACGACCGGAGTGCGGCCGACCGAACTGACGATCCCGACCTACATGGCGGACCAGTTCGGGGCCGTCTTCCCGAACCTCGGGTTCTTGCGCCCATGGGCGCTGATCATCGGCTTCTTCGTTTTGTTCTCGACCCAGTTGGTCGTCTTCGAGCTCCTGACCCGACAGATCGTCGACGCGGCGCATTCGATCAGTCCCAAGTTCCGCAAACTCACGGGGGACGACCCGCGCCGGTTCTACTATCCGTTCATGCTAGGCTTGACGGGCCTCATCGCTGCGGTCCTTTTCCTGGCCCCGGCCTTCCGGCGTATCCAGGTGTCGGCCAACTTCTCGAACTTGCCTGCGATGGTCATCCCACTCGCGGTGATCTACCTGAATCGGCAGCTCCCGAGACCGGCGCGCCTCAAGTGGTGGTCCTACATCGTGTTGATCCTGAACATGGTCTTCTTCGGGTACTTCTTCGTCAACTTCGTGGCGAGCGACGACCTCTTCAAACCTGCCCGTGATTTCTGGGTCTCGGGAATCCTTCAACAGGCGGTCGTGCTCGGACTGGCGGGCGTACTCATCGGTGGCCTGGTCTTCGCGATCCGGCGAAGTGTGCGCAAGACTCCACGACCCACGTAGCCATCGGAGCTGTCTGCAGGAGCTCAGAAAGCCCCGGACGCCAGGATTCACACCGCGAGGTCGCCAGGGTCGCGCAGGTCTGGGAGGCAAGCAAGTGCCCGAAACGCTGCTTGCGATGCGGCGCGACGCATTCGCGATGCT
>VBMG01000184.1 GCA_005878485.1 Methanobacteriota archaeon
CACAACATGCAGCAGGCCGCGCGCGTTGCGGACACGACCGCGTTCATGTACCTTGGCCACCTCATCGAGGTCGGTGGGACGCGCGAGTTGTTCGAGCGTCCTCGCGAGACGTTGACAGAGAGTTACATCACTGGGAGGTTCGGATAGTGCCCCAAGCGGCGGAGCGAAAGGCCCTCGAGAAATCGCTTCAGAAGTTGAACGAGAACATGGTGACCCTCGCGGAGCTCAGCGAGCTCGCGATTCGGAAGGCGATCGACGGACTGACCCGCCGGGACGCGGAGGTCGCGCGGGAGGTCTTCACGCTCGACCAGGAGGTCTACGGCCTCCAGCTCGAGATCGAACGCACCTGCATCGACCTGATCGCGTTACACGCGCCGGTTGCGCGGGACCTGCGGACCGTCACGACCTCGCTCAAGATCACGACGGACCTCGACCGCATCGGACGGTATGCGAAGGACCTGAGCGAGCTCACGCTCCAGTTCGGCGGAAAGGCGACCGGCGAACGCGCGGACGTCGCAAGGATTCGGGAGATGGCGGACCGCACGATCCAGATGGTCGACACCGCGATCGATGCGTTCGTGCAGCGGGACGCGGAGTCCGTGCGGAACATCATGGAAGTCGACGACGCGGTGGACCGGATGCACGACGAAATCTTCGTCGACCTGGTGAGACGCATGGAAGACCGAAGTCTCGACACCGAGGTCGGGGCGCGGTACATCCTCGTGAACCGCTACCTGGAGCGAATTGCGGACCACGCGGTGAACATCGGACTGCGGGTCGTGTACATGGTCACGGGAGACTGGCTGCCCCGAGTTCGGGCCGCGGACCGCGTGAAACGGTATCCCAAGTGACCCAAGAGCCCGCGAATCCATAGGTCTCGGTTCCCGCCAGAGACCCCGTCGGGCAGGTTCATCTCACCCGTTGTCGGTGCTTGATCGATGAGAGAAAACGAAGAACAGGCGAGCGGAGAAGACTTCGACCTATGGAAACTCGACCGCGACGCCCAGGAAGAAACGCACCAGGCGGAGTTCGCGCTGAAGTGCGTCGCGAGCCTCAAACACGTCCCGGCCGCTTTGCGTCGACTTCTGGACGTTGTCCATCCATCTTTTTCGACGGAGACCACTCCGAGGTGGTCGCCCTCCTCGAGCGGGCCACGGGCGGCGGGATGTGAGCGGCCGGGTCAGAAGTTTTCCAGGGCCGCGTTGTCTTCGTTGAACACCTGCTCGAAGTACGCGAGGGTGCCCTTGCGGACGTCCTCGTCGCTCGCGCCTTGGCGGTGGAAATCCCCGACGACGATGACTTTCGTCTTGTCCCCCATCGGCACGTAGGTGTGGGCTTGCTTCGATCCCTTCGAAGGCCCTTCCAGGACCTGCAGTTCGAACCCGAACGGCGGGTCCATCCGCATCTGCCAGATCTCTTCCGACTTGCCTTGGGGGCCTTTAATCTCGGCCCGGATCTTCATCGTGTTGCCCTTCTGCTCCAAGACCTTCTGGCTCAGGATCGACTCGTGTTGATGGCTTTCCGGATCCTGCAGGTATTTCCAGATCTTCTCAATCGAGGCGTCGAAGACGCCGTCGTCTCGCACGTATACCATTCGGTTCTCCTCCGGGACGTGGACGATTGTCCCGCCGGCTCCATACCCTGTATGGTATTTGAAGGCGCCAGGCAAGTACGCGAGACCAAGCGCCTCGGAGTGCCCGGTCGGTCCAACTGCTCAAGCGGCTTCGCTATACGCCTTGCACGCTAGGGCGGAGGCTCGTTTTCATCCGAGCCGAGCTCCCCACCCGCTCGCGACTCCCTTTGGGGAGATCTCCCGCCGCGGCGACGGCGCAGGAAGAGGACCGCGGCGACGACCAACACGAGGGCGACCGAAAGAGCACGGTACTCGTTTACGGCCCGCGAGGCGGAAGAGGTTCGTGTCGACACGGAACATCTTCGTGGTTGTCTCGCTGTTCCCCGCGCGGTCGACGGGAGGACAATCCGGGCGCCCTCTTCCCTTTCGCGGAAGAGAGGAGGCTGCGAAAGCCGAGCGACCGGCTCAGGCCTCAAACCCGGCTTTCCACGCCGCATCCGCGACCGCCTGAATCTCGATGACGGACACCTCCCCAAGGAGCGCCGGCTCCATTCGAACGTTCTCTCCCGGGAGCGCGGCTCGAATCCGCGCGGCAAGCCATTCGGATCCCCACCGGTGCCGGGGCGCGTGGTCCCTCCAGCTCGCGAGACCGAACAGTCGTATGCCACAGTCTGGACAGAGTTCCCATCGCCACGATTCGTCGTCCGTGTAGGAAACCGTGAACGCCGGCGGTTGTACCATCGTCCGTCCCGACGCCTTCAAAGTAGTAATATTCTCTTCTACAGTTAATTCCGAACGGAATGTTCCGATGGGATACGCATCCAACGAAACGGATCCGAAGCGGCCGCGTAGGCCTCAGTAGACGCGTTCGTGGGGCTCGATCGGCCAACGTTTGTCGCGAATCGACTGCTCGACGCGTGCCAACGAACGGTCGAGCTCGGAGAGGAACGATTGCTTCGTGGCGTCGTCCATCCGCTGCGTCTCGAGCAGCGCCCGCAAAGCCTTCAGCATCGGCGCCTGGATGTAGATCAGCGCGAGGAGCTCCTTCTGGTAGAGGGTCGTGACCAGGTAGGGATTTCGGACCGTGGCCACCGTCGCCTGCGCCGCCCAGAAGGCAATGACCTTGTCCAGGTAGACGCCGAAGCCCGCGATCACAACGAGGACGATCACCAACAGGACGAGCGCCGTCTCCAGAAACGTGAAGCCGAATTGTTGGGTGAACAACGGACCGAGGACGATGGTGAACACTCCCAAGAACGTGAGAATCGTGAACACGATCCCGAGGATGCCCATGCTGAGGTTCCATCGGTACAGCCACTCTGCAACCCGGATCTTCTGACGCTCCGCGCCCATAATTCCCTCGGGGTCCCCATGGCGACGGGACGGATATTTCCCACGCCGGTCCGGGAGGAGCCGGGCGAGGCCCGGAAGAGGGAAAGAGAGGGGCGGGGGTCGATGAGAGCGACGGCCCCCGCGATGGGATGGGGGAGGACGAATCTCCTGCGGCAGGAATGCTCCGGAGGAACGTTGAAAGGAGCGGTACGGGTCGCGTGAGGAGGTTACAAGATGGTTACGAGGAGAATAGGTTTTTCCAGTCGGTGGGCTTACCCGCCGCAAGCACGAAACCACCGAACCACGGTACATCCTTCCGAACCTCCGGGGGGGACGGACCTTTGACGATCGATCCACTGACGACCGAACTCGTGCGAGAGCCGGGCTTCCGGCGGCCCGCCTCGACGACGACTCTGAGCCCATTGCCGGGACTGCGAACGGATGTCGACCCAAGCATCGCCGGCCGTTTCGCGGAATTCGCGGACGAGTGCTCGCGGTTCTCGCGGGAGATCGTGGAACGGAGCGGGACCGCCGCGACCGCCACGACCGAGGAGCACACGCGGCTCAACATGCAGATTGCGCGGACGGTGTTCAGCAAGTGGTCCATCGACATCCTCGCGTTCCTCTTCACCGGCCGAGTGGCGCGGTTTCAGGAGATCAAGAAGGCCCTCGGACCCATCAGTTCCCGCGTGCTATCCCTGAAGCTTTCGCGGCTGGAACACCTCGGCCTCGTTGAGCGCACCGTGTTCGATACCCGCCCTCCGCGCGTCCAGTACGCGCTGACGCCGAGAGGGCGGAGGGTCGCGCGCCTGGGGGAGCCCGTGTTCCTGTATCTTCGCCTCACGGAGAGCTCGATCGTCCGGACCGATTTGATCTGAGCAAAACCGAAAGGCCCTGCCTGTAGTCAAAGAAGAGATTGCAACGTAGCCTCAGCGCTCGGCTCGCGTCCAATCGTGACCAGCTGATGCGACCTGGCAGACCTCACAGGGGTCGCTCGCGGAATCAGGGTGGGGCCGGCCGCACCGCGACGATGGAGGCAATCCAGAACGCCGAGGCGGCGATCGTGAAGGACCCGGGATCCTCGGACGCCGCGGCGAGGTTTCGCCACGCCGACCCCATGCTCGTCGAGGTCGCCGAGTGATCGGACTCCGTGTACGTCCCGCCCGCGTAGTTCGCCGGAAACGCGGTCGCGTCGTTATCGCCGTCCGCGCCGTACGATGCGATCCAGAGGGTATTCTCCACGTCCCAATGCGTCGGGTTCAGCGAGGACGGATTCGGGCTCGTGCTTGCGGCGCCGGCGTTGGCGTACTCGATGTCGTTCGTGATGGTTCCGCTGTCCCGCCATCCCGTGATGCGGTAGACCTGCGCGGCCGCTTTCACCGCCGCGCTGGTCTGAAAGTTGACCGTGGTCCCGCCCTCCGTGCCGGATGCCCTCTTTGCAAACATCCAGAACTTGTTGCCGGTTCCCCCCCAGCTGCTCCAACCGAAGAAGAACGTCCATCCGCTCGGATAGTTCATGCCGGGCGTGCCGTGGTCCGCGAAGAAGACAATGAGCAGGTCGCCCGCGTTGACGGTGGCGGGCATCTGGACGTTGTGCGTCGTCGAATCGGTGGGGAACGACGTGGACGTGACGGATTGGATCGTCGGGAACCCTGAATTCCCGCCCGAGGACGTGAACGTCGCCGTGTAGGTGGATGGCGAGCTCCCGGCGACGACGTTGTGCGTCTGCGCGCCTCCATCCGACCACGACGCCCACGTGTAGGTCGTGCCGCCGATCGTCTGCGGCGATGACGCGCTCATCGAGTTCGTCGAGCCGACGATGACCGTCCGGGTGAATGGGACCGTTCCGGCCGTGCTCCCGAGGACGAGTTGGAGTCCGACGCCGCTCGGGTCCGCGGTGAACTGGAACGTCGTCGTCTGTGGGTCCATCCGAACGCTCTTGACGTCCGTCTGACCCCCGGAATCCCGCGCCGTGAGGCGGACCTCGAGGTAGGACGGGTACTCATGATCGGGCGCGGCGAAGGAGCCTTGGGCGGTGCCCGGGAAGCTCTGGATCAGGTGGGTGTGGCAGGAGTTCGGGTCATCGGGAGCACAGTGGTGCAGGACGATGTCCCAGGAGAGAGCCGAGGCGGGTAGCGTTCCGTCTTCGGGATCGGTCGCGGAGCCCGAGAAGGATACCGTATCTCCGACTTTCCACGTCGTCCCCGCCACCGGGGTTGCGATCGTCGCCACGGGAGGCGCGTTCGTGACATACGTGGCGTAGATCGACCAGATCCAGTTCCCCGTGCTGGCGGTCCCGAACGGGTCCGTCGCGCCGTTGGAGAAGGAGTCCGAGTTGTACCGCTCCGCCCCGGTGACCGCGTCGCCGTAGCGGCGAGCCGAGTTTCCCGTCGGACCTCCGTGGAGGACGACCCAGTAAGTGCCCGCGGGCAGGGCGACGCCCGGCGAAATCGGGAAGTCGACCCACCGCGCCGACTGGCCATGTGGAACGGCGACTTGACCGCTCGTCGCCCGGAGAGCTCCGGGGCTCCCGGACGAGTCGGCGTAGATCAGAGCGCGGAAGCTCTGGCTTCCGCTCCCGGAACCGAGTCCGTCCAGGTACGCGCTCACTTTGCTGAAGGTGCCCTGGTCGGCGAGGCTGAACTTGCTGCCCCACTTGAGGCCGTTCGGGGCGTTCCGGATCAAG
>VBMG01000114.1 GCA_005878485.1 Methanobacteriota archaeon
TGACCGCGAGGCGGGCCTGTACTTTTCCGCGGGCCGCGAGGGACCGCTGCGCGGCATTCCCTTGGGGGCTGTGGGGGGTGGATCCGGGATGGAACGTGAACGAGCCTTCCTCGATCACGCCTTCGCGCGCGCCGTAGAACGCGTTGCAGAAGAACATGAGCTCGTCGGAATCGACGTTGAAGTGCGCGTACGGAGCCGGAACCTCCCGCGGATGCCAGCCCGCCATGACGGGCACGAAGGAACAGAGCGAGAAGCCGCTGTGCGGCACGTTGCCCGACTGGAACGTCTGGTGCATCGGCGGGGCCGTATGAATCTCGCGCGCGATCCCGTGGTGGCTCTTGATGTCGAACACGAACGGGTACAGCGCCCCTTCCCATCCGGCGAGGTCGAACGGGTGGTGACCGAGGGTGATCCGCGTGACCTTCCCGCCACTGTGCTTCACGTCGATTGGGAACTCGCCCCGCTTGTCTTGGAACGGCTGGAGTTCCGGCGTCTCAATCTCCGTCTCAACCACGGGCGACATCAGGGTGGCTTGGCCCTCTTTGTTCAGGTAGTGCGGCGCGAAGGTGATCGGGTAGATCGACTCCACGAGGACGAACCACGCCTTCGGCGATGTCAGGTCGACCCGGTAGGTCGTCCCCTTTGGGATCGCGACGTACACATCCTTGCGGAATTTCAGATCGCCATATTCCGAACGGACGACGCCCTGCCCGTCCTGGACGAAGTACACCTCGTGCCGCTCCCCGTTGCGAAAGAAGGTGTCGTTCGGCATGGACTGCTTCGGCTTCGAGACCGAGATCGAGGTCCGGGGCCCATGGACGATCGCTTTCCGTGACGAGAGCGCGTCGCCTTCAAAGGGCATGCGCCCGGTTCGGATGTGGTACGGCTGGAGGATGTCCGCCTCGGGTGGGAACTCCGGTTCCAGGGTAACCTCGCCCTTCCGCGGGGGTTTCACCTGCTCTGTCGGGTAGAAGCGGACGTGGACCTTCCGCGACCACGCGCCGCTGAAGCCATAGGACCCATGGATCTCCTCGCGCGCGAGGACGTTCGGGATTGCATAGAATTCCGTGTGCGGGGTCGGGGGCACGGTGCCTTTCCGCACGATCATCGCCACGGTGGGCCTCCTCCGGAGCGGAGATAACGGCGCCTCGGCTTAAACCCCGCGCGGCATCACGCGGCCCGACGGGACTGCGCGTACCGGATGCCGCCGCCCGCGAGGAGCACTTCGCGCTGATACGGCCGCAGCTCAACGCGGACGGACGTCTTCGTGCCCCGCGTGAGATTCTCCACGATGGCATCGCCGTGACCGCGAATCGCCGCAACGAGGTTCGTGATCCGGACGCGGTCCCCCTGTTGGATGGCGTCGTACCCGTTCGCGTCCACGAATGTGACGGGCGGAATCCCCGAGTTCACGAGGTTGTCCATGTGGATCCGTGCGAACCCCTTCGCCAGGACCAGATGCACGCCGAGGAACATCGGCGCGACCGCGGCGTGCTCGCGGGAGGAGCCTTGGCCGTAGTTCTCGCCCGCGACGATGAAGCCGCCCCCCGCCTTCTTCGCCCGTTCCGGAAACGTCGGATCGACGTACTCGAACACGTGCTCCGCGATCGCCGGGATGTTCGACCGCAACGGGAGGACTTTCGCGCCCGCGGGCATGATGTGATCCGTCGAGATGTTGTCGCCGAGCCGGATGAGGACCTCGCCTTCGATCGTGTCTCGTGGCGCCTTCGCGACCGGGAGCGGCGCGATGTTCGGGCCCCGAATGATTTGCACGGACGCCCGGTCCTTCGGGGGCCACTCGAAACCGGACGTGTCGACCGGATACTTCGTGGGCTCTTTCACGATCGGGAACTTGCCGAGATCTCGGGGGTCCGTGATCACGCCGCGGACCGCGGTCGCGGCGGCGGTCTCCGGACTGCAGAGATAAACACGGTCGTCGGCCGTCCCGCTCCGCCCTTCGAAGTTCCGGTTGAAGGTCCGCACGGAAGGACCTTTCGTGGGCGGTGCGAAACCCATGCCGATGCACGGGCCACACGCCACCTCGAGTTCCCGCACCCCCGCCTTGATGAGTTTCGTCATCAGGCCCGTCGTCAACATCAAGAGAAGGGTCTGCCGCGAACCCGGTGACACGGACATCGAAATCCCCGGTGCGACGTGCTTCCCGTCGAGGGCTTCCGCGACGACGCTGAGGTCTCGGAACGACGAGTTCACGCTGCTGCCCACGGCCACCTGGGCGACCTCGGTGCCAGCGACTTCCCGCACCGCCTTCACGTTGTCGGGGCTCGACGGGCACGCGATGAGCGGTTCGATTGTGCTCAGATCCACGTCTACGGTCTCGTCGTATGCGGCATCGTCGTCCGCCGCGAGGGGCTTGAAGTCCTTCCCGCGCGCCTGTGCGACGAGAAACTGCTTCGTCATGCCGTCCGCGGGGAAGACGGACGCCGTCGCCCCGAGTTCCGTGCCCATATTTGCAATCGTCCCGCGGGACGGGACGCTCAGCTCGGTCAGACCGGGGCCCGTGTACTCCAGGACCTTGTTCTTCGCCCACTTGACGTCGAACCGGTTCAGGAGCTCCAGGATCACGTCTTTCGCGCTCACCCACGGCTTGAATTTCCCCGCGAGCCGCACGTTCACGACCGCGGGCATCGTGAGGCGGTACGGTTGGCCGGCCATCGCACTCGCGACCTCGAAGCCGCCCGCCCCGATCGCGAGCATCCCGCACGCGCCCGCGTGGGGCGTGTGGGAGTCGCACCCGAGCATCGTTTCTCCGGGCATGTCGAACCGTTCCATGTGGGCCCAGTGGCTGATTCCATTTCCCGGTCCGGAGAACAGGGCGCCGTACCGCTGGCAGACGCTCCGAAGGAAGCGGTGATCGTCCGCGTTCTCATATCCGGTCTGGAGGATGTTGTGGTCCACGTACTGCGTCGCCTGACGGATCGCGATGCGATCTTGGCCCATCTGCTCGAACTCGAGCCACGCGAGCGTGCCCGTCGCATCTTGGAGGAGCGCCTGGTCCATTCGGACCGCGATCTCACCGCCGGGATGGGTCGTGCCTTCCGAGAGATGCGAACGAATCAGTTTGTGGGTGAGGTTTTCTCCCACGGATGATCCCCAGCTTGGCGGGAGACCCTCGTGCACTATGAAGGTTGATGCGTTCCGACCGAGGGAGTCGTCGAGTTAACCTTAAACAAGGTTGATTCTCGCACCACCTCGAGCGAAGCTTCCGTGGGCATCGTTGTCTAGCCTGAGTCGGTTTGTCGCTCCGAGGAGCCGTCCACGGCGAAATACTTCGTGACGGGCGCCACGGGCTTCATCGGTGGTCGCGTCACGAGGCAGCTGGTCGAAGCGGGCCACGAGGTCGTCGCGATTGCTCGGAACCCCGAGAACGCGCGGGGCCTCGCATCGATCGGGGTGGATGTTCGACGCGGAGACATCACGAGCAAGGATTCCCTGCGCGAGCCGATGGCGGGCGCCGACGGGGTGTTCCACATCGCGGGCTGGTACAAGATCGGCTCGAAGGACCCCGCGGAGGGAGAGCGGATCAACGTCGTCGGAACGCGAAACGTGTTGACGACGATGAAAGAGCTCGGGATCCCGAAAGGCGTGTACACGAGCACGCTCGCGGTTTTCTCCGACACGCATGGCAAGGTGGTCGACGAGAGGTACCAACACGAAGGCCCTTGGCTCACCGAGTACGATCGGACCAAGGCGGTCGCACAGCACGCGATCGCCGAACCGATGATGAGTTCCGGGCTCCCGCTCGTCATCGTCCAACCGGGCGTCAACTACGGCGCCGGCGACACGAGCGAAATCCGGCCGACGTTTGTCCGGTACCTCGGAGGCAAACTGCGGGCGCTTCCGAAGCGGACGGCGTACTGCTGGGCCCACGTCGATGACACGGCGAGCGCCCACCTTCTTGCTATGGAGAAAGGCAGGCCTGGCGAGACATACATCGTCGCAGGACCACCCCACACGCTAATCGAAGCGTTCGCCATCGCCGAGCGGATCACTGGGATTCCCGTGCCGCGGTTCCACGCATCGCCGGGCCTGCTTCGCGCGATCGCCGCCGTCTCGCGATCCGAACGGCTCCGGGATGTCGCGGGCGTGACGTACCTCGGGAGTAACGCGAAAGCCCGACGGGAACTCGGATTCGACCCGCGGCCGCTTGAGGTTGGGCTTCGCGAAACGCTGCAACACGAGATGCGGTTGCTCGGAATGACCTCGACCGCCAGCTGAAACGTCGTCCGAGGAATCCCTCAAATAAACGATGCGCGTTCCGGGCGCAATTCTCTGGAGGAGCTGACATGCCCCACAACGCAGGCCAAAGTACCTTGTTCTTTGGCCCGTGGTATCGGAAGTCCCCGTTCTTCGAGGCGACCCAACGCGCGGGCGCGAAGGCGTACGACATCTACAATCACATGTACCTCCCCGGGCTCTACACGGACCCGTTCGAGGAATACTGGCATCTCGTCAACCACGTGACCTTGTGGGATGTCAGCGTCGAACGGCAGGTCGAGATCAGCGGCAAAGACGGCGCGAAGTTCGCGGAGCTCATCACCCCGCGAGATTTGACCAGGTGCAAGGTCGGCCAGGGCAAGTACGTCGTCATCACGGATGAGAACGGCGGGATCATCAACGACCCCGTGTTGATCCGCCTGGAGAAGAACCGGTTCTGGCTCAGTCTTGCGAACTCGGATACGCTCCTGTGGGCAAAAGGCGTCGCGGTGAATTCCGGCATGGACGTGGAGATTTCGGAGCCCGATGTCTCGCCGCTCCAGGTCCAAGGACCGGACTCGAAGAACGTGCTGAAGGATCTCGTCGGTCCCGCGGTCCTGGATCTCGGGTACTACTACTTCATGAAGACGAAGATTGACGGAATCCCGGTCGTCATCACCCGGACCGGTTGGACCGCAGAGGTCGGCTACGAGGTGTACCTAACCGATGGCGGCCGTGGGCTCGAACTCTGGGACCGAATCATCGAGGCCGGGAAGAAGTACGACATCCGCCCGATAGCGCCCTCGGAGATTCGACGGATCGAGGCGGGGATCCTGAACTACGGATCTGACATGACGCTGGAAAACAACCCGTACGAAGTCGACCTCGGCTGGCTCGTGAATCTGGATAAGAAAGCGGATTTCATTGGGAAGAAGGCGCTCGCGAAAATTAAGAAGGAAGGCGTGAAGCGGAAGCTCGTCGGCGTTGAGATTCATGGCCCGCAAATCAACGCCTGGGCCACGGAATTTTGGGATGTGAAGAAGGATGGAAAGAAGGTCGGACACCTGACGGCCCTCACCTACTCCCCGCGCCTTCAGAAGAACATCGCGTACGCGTGGGTCCCTCTCCGGCTCGCGAAGCTCGACACCTCGCTCGCGATCGCGACGTCCGCGGGGGAGCGCGACGCGACCGTCGTCAAGAAGCCCTTCATGGATCCGACGAAGGAAATTCCAAAGTCCTAATTGGGAATTCCGCGGTCACTCCCCGCCGGAGATGAAGAGCGTCTCCGCGGTCGTGAACTCGTTCTCGATGACAAAACGGACCGCGTGGGCGATCTCCTCGGGTCTGGCCATTCGGCCGACTGGCACGCGAGCCACCCGCTCCGGAAGATTCGGCAGCCCTTTCCGGACGATTTCCGTGTCCGTGAGCCCCGGCGCGACCCCGACGACTCGGACGCCGGTCCCCGCGAGTTCGAGGCCGAGGGCACGGGTGAGCCCAAGGAGGGCCGATTTCGCCGCGGCATAGTGGACTCGCCCCGGGCCGGGAGGTCGCACCGCGACGAACGAGGCGATGTTCACGATGACGCCCCGCTTTCGTCGGATCATGTCCGGGAGTACGTGGCGGCTCATGTTGAACGATCCAAAAACATGAACCCGGAACATCGACTCCCAATCTTTGGGCTCCATCTCGGCGAATCGCTTGAGCCCGAACGTGCCCGCATTGTTCACGAGGATATCCACGGGGCCGAAGCGATCCTGCGCAGAGCGGACGATGCCTCGGCAGACGTCAAAATCCCCGACGTCGCCCGGCGCGACGAGCACGCGGCCCGGCGGGCCGAGGATGTCCGCCACTTTCAGGAGCGCCTCACTCTTGTCGCGGGCGTTGATGACGACGCTCGCCCCAGCCCCGGCGAGCATCGCGGCGATTGCGCGTCCGATCCCACGCGACGAGCCCGTGACGATCGCCACGGAATCCCGGATTTCCATTCGCAACTCCGTTCCCCGAACGCGCGGCCCTATTTGACTCTCTGCGCCCCACTCGACCATCTCGACTATTGGGCGCGGAGGATCGGACGGGTCAGGCAGGTCGCGCCGCCTTCCGCCTTCAGGGAGATTTCTCTCCCGCGGTAGGTCCGAACGCGGCATCCCGCATCCTCCAGCCTCCGTTGCGTGACCGGGTTGCCTTCAAGCATGATGCAATCGCGCGGCGCGACCGCGAGGACATTCGGGCCCATCGTGTGGAACTCCTGGTCCGGCACCTCAACGAACTCGAACCCGTCTTTCTTGAGGAACTTCCAGAAGGGGACCGGGATGAGTCGCGGATAGATCACCGCGAGGTCGTCATCGAGGAGGCTGACGAGTGACATGAGATGGAGACAGCCTGCGGGCCCTCGGAAGTACGGAAGCTCGACGGGCAACGTCCGCACTCCCAAATCTTGCAAGGCATTGGAGAGTTGCCGAAGGCCCTCCTCATTGGTCCGAAATCCTTGCCCGACGGCCAGGACGTCATCGTGAACCCAAAGCAGGTCTCCGCCTTCGGCCGTCGCAGGCGCTCGTATCGTCGCGAGAATCGGGATACGGAGTCGCTTGAGCAGTGTGCCCATGCTGGCCTCTTCGCCCCGGCGGAGTGGTTTCCCCATGCGGAGGAGCACAGCGCCTTGATTGGTGACGATCGCCGGATCGTGCACGAATATTGCATCCGCTCGGCCCGGTTGCCGCGCATCCAGGTACCGAACCTCGGTCCCCGTTTCGCGAACGAGGGCGACGAACGCGTCGTGTTCCTTCTGAGCCAGCTTCAAATCCGGGGATGCAGAGTATCCCCATCGGCGGGGATTCGACACCGCAAACGAAGCGTCCGGTCGTCGGACGAGCACGACCCGGAGCCGCCGCGACATGCTCTGGCCCCCGTATGCCACCATCGCGAAATTCCGGGTCAGGGAATCCCGCCGGCCTCTTACTGTTTGGCCCTGCAGGCGCGCGCCCGCGGTTCAACCCGGGAATTCGTGCGCGGGCCCATCACGGAATCGGTGGCGAGGTTATCTCTTCCAGTTCTCGGACCACCCGCGCCGGATTTCCCGCCACGATCGTCCAGGCGGGTACATCCTCTACGACCACCGATCCGGCGGCGACGATCGCGCCCCGCCCAATGTGGACACCCCGCAGGATCGAAGCTTTGAATCCGATCCAAACATGGTCCTCGATGACGATCGGTTCACTCACGATGTCGACGGCGATTCCGGTCTTTCCTTCCGCGATCGCTTGAACATCGGCATCTCGGGTTCGCCAATCCGTCGAGTGGCCGTTCGTGTCGTGAATGTCGACGAGATGACTGATGCCCACATGCTTTCCGATCGTCACGGAGCTCTGCGACCAGATGCGGGATCCTCTCCCGAGGATCGACCATTCGCCAATCTGAATCCGGCCGCCGTTCCAGAAGACCAAGAGTTCACCCAAAATGTGGGCGTGTGCGCCAATCGTGATGGCTTTTGGATCGTTCAGGTGATTGTAGATTTCTGCGCTGGGGTACACAACCGCGGAGGGGTCGACGGTCGCCTGACGCTTCACGTTCCGGACGTTGTCGGCTCCGACCAGGCTCTCGAGTCGCCTTGCTAGCCGCAGCAGGAGTCGGTCGAGCAGTCTCCGTGCCATCTTCCTACGCACATCTCAAGCCCACGCTTTAAATTGAATGGTTACACCTTTGGTTTCGCGCCTCGAAGCTCTCGATTCGAAGAGGGGTCTTCCACCCTCCGTGCGACCGTTGATCGAGTGAGGTGGCGTGAAATAACCGTCCCGCGTTGACCGCCTGAGAGGTAGGTTCCACGGTTATCGAAGGCGGAGAAACCACGCTCTATTTCGGCCCGTGGTACCGAAAGTCGCCGTTCTTCGACGCGGCGCAGCGCGCAGGTTGCTACGGCTATGACGTGTACAACAGGATGTACATCCCGAGCAACTTCGCGGATCCCGTCGCGGAATACTGGCACCTCGTGAACCACGTGACCGTGTGGGACGTCGGATGCGAACGTCAGGTCGAGATTAGCGGTCCCGATGGTTCCGAATTCATGGAATACCTGACGCCGCGGGACCTGAGTGGCTGCCAGGTCGGCCAAGCGAGGTACATCGTCCTGACGGACGAGCGAGGAGGCCTGATCAATGACCCCGTCCTCACGCGACTCGCGAAGGACCGATTCTGGCTCTCGACGGCGGACAGTGACGTGCTCCTCTGGGCCAAAGGCGTCGCGTACCACTCGGACTTCGACGTTCAGATTCGCGAACCCGATGTGTCCCCGATGCAAGTCCAAGGGCCGAAGTCGAAAGATCTCCTCCGAGCGCTCGTTGGTCCGCGGGTCACGACCCTCGAGTACTACCACTTTCTGGAGGCGACGATCGATGGCATCCCGGTGATCGTCACTCGAACAGGCTGGTCCGCCGAAGTCGGATTCGAGATCTATTTGTGCGACGGAAGCCGCGGCACGGAGCTGTGGAATCGCGTCATGGAGGCGGGGAAGTCGTTCGATATCCGGCCGACAGGTCCCTCCGAGTACCGTCGGATCGAGGCGGGGATCCTGAACTATCCCTCTGACATCAACCTGGACCACAATCCGTACGAGGCGGGACTGGGATGGCTCGTCGACCTCGACAAGAAACACGACTTCATTGGGAAGGCGGCGCTGAGGAAGATCAAGAAGGATGGACCGAAGAGGAAACTCGTGGGCGTCGAAGTGCCCGGCGACGAGGTCGTTCGGCCTTGGCTCCCGCATCCGTGGCCTGTCCGGCAAGACGGCGAGGAAGTCGGAACGCTCACCGCCCTGGGCATGTCGCCACGACTCAAGAAGAACATCGGATACGCCTGGGTGCCGTTTCATCTTTCGAAGCTTGGTACCGAAATCGAAATCGTCACACCCGCCGGATTGCGGACCGCGGTGGTCGTCAAGAAGCCGTTCATCGACCCGAGGAAGGAAGTTCCGAAGTCGTGATTCTCCGCGGATTCGCGAGCCGACTTGAACGGTTTTCTCGCAACGCCAAAACGCTCATCTAGCCTCCCCGCTTCCCGTTCCCAATCCAGGAGGTGGTACGATACCCGGCCCTGTACGCGACGGCGTGTTGACAGAGGCGAGGAACGACTACGCAGGCCCGATTCTCCCGGGATTCCGGGAGACGGCATGGATTCAGAAGTCGCCGTACTTCCATCGGGCTGCGAAGCACGGCGTTCGGGCGTACGATCTCTACAACCACATGCTGATGCCCGGCCTCTACACGGATCCCGTGGAGGAGTACTGGCATCTCGTGAATCACGTGACGTTATGGGACGTCGGCGTCGAGCGACAGGTCGAGATCGACGGCCCGGACGGATTCGAATTCATGCAGCTCCTCACGCCGCGTGACATGGAAAAGTGCGCGGTTGGCGAGTGCAAGTACGTGCTCCTGACGACCCCCCAAGGTGGGATCATCAACGACCCAGTCCTCCTCCGACTCGGAGAGAACCACTTCTGGCTCTCGCTCTCCGACTGGGACGTCCTCTTCTGGTGCAAAGGGGTCGCGGTCAACGCGGGGCTCGATGTCGTCGTGCGGGAGCCCGATGTGTCCCCGCTCCAGCTGCAAGGCCCGAAGTCGAAGGACGTCATGGTGGACCTGTTTGGCGAGGAGATCCTCGGCCTTGAGTACTACCACTTGACGGAGACGGAGCTCGATGGCATTCCCCTGGTCATTACCCGGACCGGCTGGAGCGCGGAACGCGGATACGAGCTGTACCTGCGCGACTCGAAGTTCGGGGAGAAGCTCTGGGACGCCGTCATGGCTGCCGGTTCGAAGTACGAGATCCGGCCCATTGCGCCGTCGGAGATCCGTCGGATCGAGGCAGGCATCCTGAACTACAGCTCCGACATCATGCTCGACAACAATCCCTACGAGGTCGGTTTGGGCTGGACGGTCGACGAAGACAAGCGGTCGGACTATCTCGGGAAGGCCGCGATTGCTCGGGTCAAGGGGGAAGGCGTGAAGCGGAAGCTCGTCGGAATTGAGGTCGCGGGCGAACCGCTGGGAGCCTGGATCCCGGACTATTGGGACGGTCACGCGGACGACCGGAGGGTGGGTCACGTCACCTCATTGACGTACTCGCCGCGACTCGAGAAGAACATCGGGTACGCCCTGGTGGGAATCGATCATGCGAAGATCGGGACCCGGCTGAGGGTGTCGACGACGAACGGCGTCCGGTCGGCAAGCGTCGTGAAGAAACCGTTCGTGGACCCGAAAAAGGATATTCCAAAGTCCTGAATGCCGCGGTCAAGATTGAAGTAGGGCGCCCGTCGTCGCCCGCGCCGATGAGCCTCACAATCGAATCGCGCGCGACCCTGAACGACGGACACAAGATGCCGGTCCTGGGCCTCGGCGTCTGGCAAGCCGCCTCGGGCAAGGAGACCAGGAGCGCCGTCGCGACCGCCCTGCAAGCCGGATACCGCCTGATCGACACCGCGAAAATGTACGCGAACGAGCGGGACATTGGCGCGGCGGTCCGGCAGAGCGGGATTCCGCGAGACGAGATTTTCGTCACAACGAAGCTCTGGAACAGCGATCACGGGTACGAATCCGCGTTGCGGGCGTTCGAACGGAGTCGCCGCGAGCTGGCCCTCGACTACATCGATCTGTACTTGATCCACTGGCCGGTGCCGGGCCTTCGCGACGAATCGTGGAAGGCGTTCGCGAAGCTCCACGAGGAAGGCCTCGCTCGCTCGATCGGCGTGAGCAACTACACGATCCGCCATCTGGAGGAAATGCTGCCTTCGGCATCGGTCGCACCGTCCGTGAACCAAGTCGAGTTCCATCCGTTCTTGTATCAGAAGGAACTGCTCGGGTTCTGCCGCGAACGGAAAATCCAGCTTGAGGCATACAGCCCCCTCGCCCGGGGACGCCGCCTGACGCACCGCGTCATCATAGAAATTGCTGCGAAGTACAATCGGACGCCCGCGCAGATCTTGATTCGCTGGAGCCTTCAGCATGGACTCGTCGTGATCCCTAAGTCCGTCCGTCCCGATCGGATTCGCGAGAACGCCGCCGTCTTCGACTTCGACTTGACGCGCGACGACATGGATCGGCTCGATTCGCTGGACGAGCGAGCCCACGTGGCCTGGAATCCGGACCACCAGCCCTGATGGACTTGACCCTCCCCGTATCGAGTGAGGCTTAACCCGCTGCCGCGATTCCGTGCCATGGTCCGGCCACGCTACACTTTGCCTGGGGACCTCGCACCCGCATCCCTTGGCGATCGACGCCGGTTCTACCAGCGAGGGATGGACTACTCCTCTGCCCGCGAGTGGATGTCAAGTCCGCCCGGCGAACGCGTCTACGCCCTCATCCTCGGACGACACTCGGGAATTTATCCCCGCCGGTTTCGGCACCTTAAGAACGTCCCGCTTGTCATCGACGACGTCTTGGACGTTCGCGACTTGAGGCCCTATCTTGTCAAGTATCTCCCGGAGGGCGTGTACTACGACCGAAACATCTACGCCTCACTCGCGGCGGCCCGCAAAGCCCATGTTGACTACGCGCACGCATGGCGGAGCCGACTCTTCCTCGGACAGGAACTCGCGTTCGACCTCGATCCGGAAAATGTCGATTGCCCGATTCATGGCGACGTCGTCGCCAAGATGCGGCGCCATCAAGGGCTGTCGTTCTGCGACTGGGAGTTCGAGGAGGTCCGCCGCCAGGCCGCTGTCCTCTACGACGAACTCTCCCGGAGGTGGACGGACCTGAGGATCGTGTATTCCGGCCGCGGTTTCCACGTTCACGTGTTCGACGAGGAAGCGTTTCGGCTCACCCGGAAGCAGCGCGGCCGAATCGCGGCTCGATACGCGCATCGATACGCGATCGATGAATGGGTCACATCGGGCGAGATGCGGTTGATCCGCCTCCCGTATTCCCTTCATGGGATGGTGTCGAGAACCGTCGTCCCCGTCCCACGGCCCGACTTAGAGAAGTTCCGCTACGACGATCCGCGGGCGGTCCCTCGACTCTGAGGGGCTACTTCTTCGCGCGTCGTTCTTTGCGACCGGAGTAATAGGCTTTCTTCTTCGCCGCTTTCTTCTTCGCCGCTTTCTTGGATTTCTTCTTCTTTGCCATCGTCGTCCCCGATGGCTCCTCGGGTTTGAAGCCTTTCGCTTCAGGAATGTACGCGATGCCTTGGATCTCGACTTTCATCCCGAAAAGCAGGTCCGCCTGGACCGTCGCTCGCGCCGGACGCGGGTCCGCCATGAAGTACTCCGAGTACACTTCGTTCATCCCGCGAAAGTCGTTCAGATTCTTCAGGTACACGGTCGTCGACAGGACATGCTCGAGGCTGGAGCCCGCAGCTTCGACGACCCGCCGGAAATTCTCCAATGTCTCCTGCGTCTGGACCCGAATGTCACCCTCGATTACTTTTCCGTCCGGCCCGAGCGGCCCTTGCCCCGCGAGGAAGATGAGGTGGTCGAGGGTCACGCCCCACGAGAAGGGGAGCCCGGTCGTGGGAAGACTCGTCTTGATCGACGCCTTGTGCATGGGCCAAGGATATTGCCATCCGCGAATATGAG
>VBMG01000197.1 GCA_005878485.1 Methanobacteriota archaeon
CGTCACCACCCGAGATCGTCTCCCTGGATCCGCACCGACTCGAGGACGTCCTTTCGGACATCGCGCAGGTGGCCCGTGCTTGCGGCATCGAGGGCCGAGCGGACGCGTTGATCGCCGCGCTTCGAGATCGGATCGATCGCGTAGCCCGACGGGCCGCACATGCGACCGACCGTCCGAAGACCGTATGCCTCGAATGGCTCGCTCCGCTGTTCCTCGGAGGCCACTGGGTTCCGGAGATGGTGAACCTGGCGGGCGGTGTCGACGTCCTTGGACGAACAGGCGAGAAGTCCCGCCGCGTCGAGGCGAAGGAAATCGTGATGGCCTCGCCAGAGGTTGCGGTGCTGATGCCGTGCGGCTTCGACCTGGAGCGCACCTGGAAAGAAGCACCGATCGTCACGGGAACCGCCTGGTGGGCCGACTTGCCCGCCGCACACTCCGACCGCGTATGGCTCGTCGACGGCTCCGGATATTTCAATCGTCCCGGCCCGCGGCTCATCGACGGCCTGGAGATCCTCGCCCACATTCTCCAACCGAGCCTCTTCCCGCGAACTCCGAAGCGGAACGACGCACAGCAGTGGGTGGGCTGATGGCGAAACTCTACACCCGCCGCGGGGACGCCGGAGAGACGGGACTCTTGGGTCCGGACCGCGTCCCGAAGGACGATCCGCGGGTGGAGGCGATGGGCGCGGTCGATGAGTTGAACGCGGTGATCGGCCTCGTCCTCGCGGTGCAGAAGGAGAAGCGAATTCGCGATCTCCTGCTGAAGATTCAAGACGACCTCTTCACGGTCGGAGCCGAGCTCGCAATAGCGCCCGCATCCGGGGAGGCGAAGGTCCCCCGGATCACGCAAGCCCATGTGGCCCGTCTCGAGGAGGGAATCGAGGCCCTCGACGTCGGCGAGATCCGGGAGTTCGTCATCCCCCGCGGCTCGGAAAGCCTCGCGCGGCTGCACTGGGCTCGGACGGTCGCGCGTCGAGCGGAGCGACGCGTCGTTGCACTCTCCAAGCGCGAAGGACTGAATCCAGACCTGCTCCGGTACATGAATCGCCTTTCCTCCCTGCTCTACCAGATGGCGGTGTGGCGGCAGAAGCAAGAGCGCAAGCGGGCCGAGCACCCATCCTACCGCGGCTGAGTCAGGCCATCAGCGTCCGTCGATAGAACCGCAGGACTCGGTCCCACGCATCCCGCGCCGCGGCCTCGCGGTACGTCGTCGGGTTGCGGTCGTTGAAGAATGCATGCGGCGCGCCCGGGTAGATTCGCATTTCGAAGTCTTTCTTGTAGTCCGCCATCGCCTTCACGAGCTTGTCGAGATCCGCGTTGATCCGCGTGTCCTCGGCGCCGTACAGGCCGAGGACCGGTCCCGCGATGTCCCGCACCCGCTCGATGGGCGACGGATTCTCCCCATAGAACACGACACACGCTTCGACGCCGACGTCGCACGCGAGGCGGATCGACAGCCCGCCGCCGAAGCAGAACCCGACGCAGCCGATCCGGTCCCCCTTGACGAACGGAAGGGTCTTCAGATGGTTTACCGCGGCGACGAGGTCTTTCGAGAACCGCTCTTTCGGAAGCCCGCCGACGAGCCGCTCGACCGTCGGAGCGATGATCGCCCGCTCGTCCGGCGGCAATTTCGCGAGCTCCTGCTGGGCGAGGACCGGATCGCGCCGCGGGAGCCGGAACATGAACGCCATCGCCTTCTGGACGTTCGCCGGCGTGAGGACCGCCGCGAGCTCCGGACTCGCGAAGAGATTCGGCGCGAGGGTCACGTATCCCTCGTATGCGAACCGTTCGGCGATGTCCCTCGTATGGTCCATGAGGCCGAACAGGTCATGGATGACCACGACCGCGGGCCATGCGCCATCCCCAGAGGGGCGGGCCAGGTAGGCCGGGATCGAGCCGCTCGCCCCGCGGTACTCGACCATGCCGGTGGTCGTCGTGCGGGAGGGAATCGCCACCACCGCGCCCGCGACGTCCGACGTCAGCATAAGGACTTCGCCGCGGACCACGGATAAGACGCGTCGTGCAGCGGGCGGGT
>VBMG01000198.1 GCA_005878485.1 Methanobacteriota archaeon
TGGACCGAACGACCGCGGGGTTGCCGCACGAACCGTTCGGCGCGTATTGCAATCCGACCACATAGATCGTCCCGTTCCGCGGGCTCCCGGGGGCGTGGTCGATCACGATGCGCGGATAGATCATCGCGGATGCCGGTGCCGCCCGAACGGAGTTGTTGTACGCCCCGGGATCGATCGTGTATTCGAGTGAGGCCTGGAGCGGAGATGGGGCGGCCGCAAGGGTCTGCAGCATCGTGATCCCGAGGCAGACGAATGCCAGAGCGAGAGACGGAACGCATCGTTTCCACGCGGATGGGAACATGTCGCCGTCGCCGGGGTCGCCATCTCCGGGATCGGGCATCAATAGTTTGGTAAAGGTTCGGACATAGAGGCTCCGAACTCCGTTCCAGGTTCACGGAACGCGCGACGGTGTTCGGGCTCAGCGCTTGAGCCGCGGGTCGCGCGGCGGATTCAGGCTGTGCAGGAGCCGCTCGAGCAAGTCCGGATCGTTGAGCGCCGCCAGGAGGTCCGCGCTCGGCACGTTCTCGGGCTCGCCGCCGGCCGGAAGCTCCGGGTGCGGAGCCAGTTCCGATGCCTTCCCCGCGACGCGCGCGGCGTCGACCGCCTTGCGGAGGGCGACCGTCGAGACGATCGCTTTGGGCGAAGGCTTCGGCGTCAGTTCGATGCGGTGATGGGCCTCGCGGCCCGCCGCGGTGGAATCGTCAATCCATTGCCCACATTCCGGACACCGCACGAGCTCCGCGCGGGCCCGCGGTACGCGCATTCCCAACGCGATGACGACGAGCCGCAGGAACAGGTACATCACGGTCGTCACGAGGAAGTACGCTTCGAGCGGCGCCTTCGAGAGCGTGAAGGGTCCCGTCAGGTAGAGGTTCTCGTGATTGAGGAACAGGAAGGCGGCAACCCCGGCGAGGGCGAGGATCAACGCCTCGCGAAGCGCGAAGTGCGCTTCCCGTGTCGCGAATCGGCTCATCACATCTCTCCGGAGGAAGCGATCCAGGGACGCGGCCGCGTCCTCCTCCAACGAAGGGACGTATCCGGGGGGGAAATACCTTTGGCCGACTTGTTTCGCGGTATCAAAAATGAAAAGGAGGGGATGAAGTATATCCGCCGCGTCGGCACGAAGGGGTGCGAGTCGAATGGCACGATCCGTCAGGCCAAGGACCCTTGCGATCGCCTTCGGCATCTATTTCCTCGTGATCGCCTACTTCGCGTGGTCCTTCGGAAACGACCAGACGGGGGCCTGGTACCCGGCCGAGATCTCGCGCTGGATCTACACGACGTACATGATGGTCTCCGCGATCTTCTTGGTGGGGCTCGGCGGACTCGCCGTGACGATCCGACGCTCCTTCACCCGACAGATCCGGCAGCTCGAGTCGTCGCCCGGGCGGGGATCCGCGATGCCGAACTCGGACGCGCTCCCACCGCCTCTCGTCGAAACGACGACGTCGAAAGACCATGTAGACCGGGACATCGATGAACTCCTCGAGAGCCTGAGCGAGGTCGAGGCGACCGCGGTCCGGGAGTCCCAAGTGATCGAGGGGACCCGCCCGGCGATGGCCTCCGGCGGACTCAGCGCGAGCGAGGTCGCGGCGCGCAAGGCGCGTATCTCGGCGCGGCAGAAATTCCTCGGGCGATTCGTGACGGGCCCCGGGATCGTGGCGGCGACGGTCCTCGGGATCTCGGGCATCATGCTCCTCGGTGCCGGTGACGGGGGCTTTGACGAGACGAATTTCCGACTGAATACGCAGCTCATCTTGGGGATCGGATACAGCTGGCTGGGAATCGGCGCGTACATCGCGACGACGATCGCCGCCCTCGTGAGTTCCAGGGACGGTCGCAAGAAGTAGACTGAGGAATTCCGATGTGCGGAGGTCTGTTCTCAAAAGACGACCGGTCAGGGATGTATTTAAATAGACCTTGTTGCCATCGCGCCTACGTCAAGGGAGAGAAGGCGCGATGATTGCAACCGTGGTCACGGTCACGTCAACGTTTCTCGCTGGGACGTTCGGCGCGGCCGCGGTGGCCTCCCTCATCCTCTTCCTGATCATGCGCGAACTGACGAGCGCCCATGCCGAGGAGACCGGCAGCCCTCGTTCGAGGATTCTCTCCCACACGCTCCTGGTCCCGATCGCCCCGCTGCTCGTCGCGTTCGCCTTCATCGTCGCGGTGAAGGTCCTCGAAGTCCTGTAGGCCGAGCGCCGCGCGAATCCCTTCTCGACTCTAGGCCGCCGAGCACGGTCTTCAAGTAGCCGCTGCCGTGTTCCTCGGGTCCGTCGTGGCGGACTTCAAGAACGACCGCACCGTGGCGGTTGTCCAAGGGGGGCGAGTGGAGCCGTCGCTGAGCGACCGGCGTCCCCGTCCGCGCATCGAGACGCTCGCGGACCTCATCTTCGGGCTCTCCCTGTCGATCGGGGCGATCGGGCTGATCGCGGACGCGCCGGTCAGCTCGGGAGAGATCAACAGCCACATCCTCGCGTTCGGCTTCACGTTCCTCGTTCTCATCACAGCTTGGATCATCTACACCACCTACATGTCCGTGCTCCCCGCGGAGACGAAGTCGGTCATGTTTCTCAACGTCGCGCTCCTGCTCCTCGTCGCGCTCGTCCCGTACTTGCTGAACAGCGTGGAGCTCGTCAACCCAGCATCGAGCCCCGCGGAATCGTCGGCCTTACAGGACTACTCCTCGACTCTGTTCACCTTGGACCTCACAGGGATCATGGTGATTCTGGCGGCCTTTGCTCATGTGATTAGTTTGGAGGAGAAGAAACTCGTCGCGCGGGACCTGGCCGAACTGTTCCGTAACGGGAGAAACCGGTTGGCGGTCTTGGCGGTCCTGGTGGCTGTCTCGATCGCGCCCCAATTCTGGGAATGGACGCTCCTCGGGGTCCCCACCCGACTGTACGTCTGGTACGTCCCTCTGGTTTCGTACTGGGTCGGGAGGGTGCTCCGGCCAGCGAGCCGAACATACCGGCTATCGTAAACGAGTACATCGCTAGGGAAGTCCATCCACTGCGTCTTCCCCGAAGAGGCCGGCTGCCATCCACGTCCCTCTATCGATATCGAAACAGGCGGTCGTATTCCTTGTGCGAGAGAATTTCGAGGATCATCACGACGACGCCGGTTGCTGGATGGCCCTGCACGGTGTAGATTCCGCGAAACGCAAGCGGGAGCTCGAATCGCCAAGCATTCGTCAGCCGCGTCGTAAAGCCCGACCGCGTCGCGAGGCCCGCCGGAATCCTGCTTTTCGGGATCTGGTCGCCTGCGAAGGGGTCTTCCTTTAGCCGGTGTGTCCACCACGCGAGTTTCTTCTTTTGCTTGGGTTCAAGAAACGACTCGGCCGCTACCGCGCGAGGTCCCATGAGGACCCGGCGAACATTGAACCGGGGCAGCTCACCCTCACCGCCTCTCCCATCCCGCTGCGGCTTTCCAGAAGTCGGGATTCTCGTTGAGAACCCACATGATGCCTTTCGAGCCCTCAGCGACGCATCCGAATCGTTTGTAGTGTTCAATCGCCATCCGGAGGGTCGGGTGCATGACCTTACGCGGGAGGAGCTCCTTGACGCGGTTCAAGCTCACAGGCTTGCTTAGTCTCCGGAGGGTGGACTCCACCATCTCGAGGGTCTGGAGCGTCGGACCTTTTCGGGTCGGGGCGCCCTCCCTTGAAGCGCGCATGTATCAGGTATGAGTGGATATAGTATATGAATGCGTACCTAGCTTCGTGGACACCAAACTGTCAATCAAACTAGAGAAAAGGCGCGACTAAGTAAAGGATCACATTCCCGAGGCTGTGGCTGAGGATCACGCCCCAGAGGTTCTTCGTCTTGAGCACGACGATGCCGTAGAACAACCCGACCGCGAACACGAAGACGAGGTCGATGCCGTTG
>VBMG01000199.1 GCA_005878485.1 Methanobacteriota archaeon
GGAGGAGGGCTTCACGCCGCTCGGGCTCGCGGCGTTCTTCGGCCACCCGGAGGCGATCAAGGTCCTCCTCGAGCACGGGGCGGACGTGAACCTGAAGCTGCCGAGCCGGTTCGCGAACACGGCCGTCGACGCCGCGGTCTCGGGGAACCGCGCGGAGGCCGTGCGGATCCTGCTCGCGGCGGGAGCGGACGCGAATACGCGGAGCGAGGGCAACGCCACGACGCTGCACAAAGCCGCGCAGCACGGGAACCTCGAGGTCGTCCGGATGCTCCTCGATCACGGGGCGGATCCGAACGCGGTGCGCGACGGAGGCCACACCCCCGCGGATGACGCGCGGGAAGCAGGCCACGCGGCGGTCGCGGAACTCCTCCGAGCTCGAGGCGCGAAAGGCTAGTCCTCTGCCGCGATCGGATGCAATCACGCACGGGGCTTGACGAACATCCACCGATGTCCTTCGATGTCTTCGGCACGGTACAACCGGCCGACCGGGTTGTCCTCGAGATCGGAAAGCATCGTCGCGCCCTCGCTCTTCGCCCGAGCGAAGTGACGATCGACGTCATCTACGTGGACGAGGAGCCCGTCGGTAACCCATGGGACCGAAGACCATTTGCGCGCGGCCGCGCACGTCTCCCGGTGATGCTTCGGGCTCTGGTAGTCCGGTGTCGGCGTCGCCACGAAGACCTGGCCTTCCCCGAGTCGCAACTCCGCGTGGGTGATCCGCCCGTCGCGGTCCTTCATCCGCTGGTCTTTGTTTTCCCGGAACCCGAAGGCACGGACTAACCAATCGATCGCCGTGGCGGGGTCTTCGTACGCGACCATCGGCACGATCGTGGGCATCAGGTCCCGCTCCTCTTGGCCATTTCATTCCCTCTCCGCGAAAAGCGACCGTTAATACTTAACTCCTACCGGGAGGCCACTGAACGCGGTGTCGGTCGTTCCGACTGGAAGCCTCGTTAGATTCTCTGGAGGACGTCCGTCGCGTCGAGGAGGTCGGCGTCATGAAGAGCGTGTGCGTTGCTCGTCTCATTGTCGCCATCAAAGGGCAACTTGAAAACGAGGTTCCTGCTTCATTGACGAGCACCGGTTTTCGACCTGCGACCTCTCGTCTCGGACAGGCGTTTCATGTGTCCGGCCAACTGCCGGCCACCGGGACAGGTTGATGGCCGCGTTCAAGTCGCGGTCCATCACCAGACCACACTCACAATGGAAGGTCCGTTGGGCAAGGGACATCTCGAGTTTGACAGTGCCGCACTTGGAACAAGTCTTTGTGGACGGGAAGAACCGGTCGGCTTTGACCAATTTCGATCCGTACCAGCGTGTCTTGTACCCTAGTTGCCGGACGAATTCCGACCACGAGGCATCTGCAACGGACTTAGCTAGACGGTGGTTCTTCAACAAGCCCCGCGCCGCCAAGTCTTCCACAACCACGACCGACTTGGTTTTCGCCAGCATCGTTGTGGCCTTGTGCAACGCATCCTTGCGGACGTTCGTGATTCGGAGGTAGAGATGTTGAGCCCTCAACACGGCCTTATGTCGATTCGAGGAGCCTTTCCGCCTGCGAGACACGACTCGCTGCAAATGTTTGAGACTCCGCTCCATGCGACGCAAGGGCTTTGGGTTTTCGATGACTGAGCCGTCACTGACTGTCGCACTCGGTCGTTCGGCGTGATCGGGAGGTAGCCGGCCTGACCGTGCTTTACCCGAATCCAGCCGAAGAAGGGGAGCCGAACCCGCCGTTTTTGGACGTCGATGACCTTTGGCGTAGTGGGGCAGTTCCCCTGGAGCCGAAAGGATCTCTTTGACCACTTCTTGCTCTTGAACTTCGGGAAACCGCAGTGGTTCTCGTAGAGGTTCTTGAAGGCTGTATCGAGATCTTCTAATGCCTTCTGAGGGACCATCTTCGAGATCTCTGCAAGCCAGCGGTGGGTCGTCCGTTTGAGTTGGACAATTTCCTTCCCGAGGTCGTAGGCCGTCGGAATTCTGACGCGTTCAATGGGCAACTGACATAGAGCAATGACCGTGGTCTTCCTTGCGAGACCCCAATTCCACACCCATCGGGACGCGCCAGCATGGCGCTCGAACGTTTCGATTTGCGCGGAGGAAGGGTCCAGTTCAGCCTTGTAAGCACGGGGGACTCGTGTAGACTTTGTCGCGACTGTCATTGGTCCACGATCTGATGTGACACTCAATTGGGTATGGGCCCGGTAACGATGAATCGTCTCCGAGGAGAGGTGGGCGAAAGTGAAAATCTCGCTCCTAGGCGCCGAATCGGCCCCCATCGGTGGGCGAAGCAAGCGCTGAACTCCGCGGACTTCTCGTGGCCGAGTAGACGGACTCAGAGCTTCTCCAAAACCCTGCCGATCCGGCTCACGCCCTCGACGATGGATTCCCGCGAGGCCGCATATGAAATACGGATGTGGCCTTCCCCCGCCTTCCCAAAGGCGCTCCCTGGCGTCACGGCCACCTTGGCCTCCTTCAGGATGCGCTCGCACAGTTGGGTGCTGTCAACTGTGGCATCGATACGTGGGAACACATAAAAAGCACCCCTCGGAGGTTCCACCGCGGCCCGTGGGATCTTTGCGAGTTCCGCGAGGACGAGGTTCCGACGCGCGCGGAACTCCTCGACCATTTTCTGAAGCGGCTCCATCGGCCCGTGGAGTGCGGCAACTCCCGCCTTCTGAGCAAACGCGGTCGCGCACGTGATCGTGTGCTCCTGTACCTTCACGATTTGCTGATACAAGGGCTTCGGGGCGACTAGCCACCCAAGCCGCCAGCCTGTCATCGAGTATGTCTTCGAGAAGCCGTTCACCGTGACCGTTTGTTCGAACATCCCATCGAACGAGGCTGGTGAGACATGTTCGCCTTCGTAGAGGATTTTCTCATAGATCTCGTCGCTCACCACAACTACGTCGCGATCCTCGGCCTCATGGGCGAGGGCCCGCATCTCGTCTCGGGAATAGACGGACCCCGCGGGATTCGAGGGAGAGTTTAGGATTAGCATCCGAGTGCGCGGCCCCATTGCATCGCAGACCGCATCTGCGGTCGGGACAAACCCTTCTTCCTCCCCGGCGCGGATTGGGACGGGCTTCGCACCCGCGAGGATCACCATCGGGGCGTACGAGACCCATCCGGGATCGGGGATCAGCGCTTCGTCCCCGGGATCGAGGAGCGCCATGAACGTCATGAACAGCGTGTGTTTCGTCGGCGCAACGATCACGTTTTCCGGCTTCGCGGGAATGCCGTTCTCCTTCTGCGACTTTTCGGCGATCGCCTCGCGCAGCTCGCGAATCCCAGGAGCGGCCGTGTACTTCGTGTAGCCGTCGTCGAGCGCCTTCTTCGCAGCCTCCACGATGTGCATCGGAGTCGGGAAATCCGGCTCGCCGATGGCCAGAGAGAGGATCTTCTTCCCCTTGCCCTGGGACTCTGCGATGAGGTCGCTGATGCGGACCGTGGGAGAGGGCTCGATCGAGAGGACGCGCTTCGCGAAACGGGCCATGGGAGCCGGGAAGACGGAAGCATAGAAAAGGGTTCACCGCACCGACGATCGGACAGGCATTGTCCGCCATTTTACTCAGTTGAGTAAAGACGGTCCGAAGGTGGGCCAACGGGGCTCAATCGATTTTACTCAGTTGGGTAAAACGGGAGTGCGAGGTTTCTGCCGCTCCACTGCTCAATTCGATAAGATTCGCCCCATCATGGCCTCGGAAATGACGTGCTCCACGCCGTTGGCACGGAGAAATTCCCGCAAAGGATCCAACTGCTCCCGGTCGACGAACAGGACGGACTGACCCAGGTACCGCACACCTTCGTGTTCCACGAAGCCCGAGTAGTGGTACGTCTTCCCGTTGGTCGAGACCGTGTGACCGAAGATGAACCGACGCACGCGAGTGCATTGCAACAGGTTTCCTGAGTCCACGTCCCAGGTGACGATGAATCCTGCGAAAGTCCGACTCGTTTCTCGACGGCCCTGCGGACCGATCGTCGCTGCACCACTTTACTCAATTGAGTAAAAGCATGCCGAACCTCAACCCTCCATCGGGGGGACCGCGAACGTGAAAATCCGCTTTCGACTCCCGTCACTTTCAGGCATCCGGCCGTCGTCCTTATGGCCTCGAGCACCTGGCTGCCGCCGGGATCCGGTTGAGACTCGCAATCGTGGGCGCAGGCGGAATGGGCGCGACCCATGCAACCGCGTACGCGGCATTCGGAAAAAAGGAACGCGTTGAAATCGCGGGGATCGTGAGTCGTTCTGCATCGAAGGCTCGCGGACTCGCGAAGCAAGTCCATGCGCCATGGTTCACGGACCCGCAGAAGATCCTGAGAGACGAATCGATCGACGCCATCGACGTGACCACGCCGAGTGGCCTTCATCGTCCGCTGGTCGTCTCGGCCCTGGCCCAGGGGAAGCATGTCTTCTGCGAGACTCCGGTCGCGCTCACGCTGCGGGACGCGGACGCGATGATCGACGCGGCGCGTGTGAACCGCCGGATCTTGATGGTCGCGCAGGTCATGCGGTTCGTCGCCGATTATCAGCGCGCGCATCAGGAGGCCG
>VBMG01000200.1 GCA_005878485.1 Methanobacteriota archaeon
CAGAGCTCGAGGCGTTCAAGCGGAGGACGAAGAAGTCCGCACGGGCCTGGGAGGCCGCGAAGAAGAACATCCCGTTCGGGGTGAACAGCAACTACCGGTTGGTCGACCCGTACCCGCTCTACATCCGCAAGGCGAAGGGCTCGCGGATTTGGGACGCGGACGGCCACGAATACACCGATTTTAACATGGCGTTCGGCGCGCTCGTCGCGGGCCACAGCCATCCCGTCCTCGCGAGGGCGATGCGGGAGCGCGTGTCGTCCGGCACGATCTTCGGCTTCGAGTCCGTCGACGCGGGCCCGCTGGCGGACCACATATGCCGGCGCTTTCACGTCGACCGACTCAAGTTCTCGATGACGGGCCTCGATGCGACGCTCTTCGCGGTGCGGCTCGCGCGGGCCGTCACGAACCGTCGACGGATCCTGAAGTTTGAGGGGTGCTACCACGGATCCCACGATGCGCTGATGGTCTCGATCAAGCCGAAGCGGGAGGTGTCCGGAGATCCGAAGCGACCGAACCCCGTCCCGTCGTCCCGCGGCCTCCTCAAGGAACTCGTCGAGACGGCGGTCGTGGCCCCCTTCAACGACCTGGCAGCGACGGAGGCGCTGGCGTCGGAGCATGCCGATGAAATCGCGGGGATCATCCTCGAGCCCGTGCCGATGAATATGGGATACGTCCATCCGAAACCCGGATTCCTCGAAGGCCTCCGGAAGATCGCGGACGAGATCGGCGCGCTCCTGATTTTCGACGAGGTCAAGACGTGCGGCAAGTGGTACGGCGGCACGGAGGAGGCCTTCGGGGTGGTCCCGGACGTCAAGGTGTTCGGGAAGGCGATCGGCGGCGGCTTCCCGCTCGCGGCCGTCGGAGGGACCGCTTCGATCATGGACCAAGTGGTCCCCGGACAGATCGCGCACGCGGGGACGTTCAACGCGAACCCGCTCAGCCTGTCCGCGGGCCTCGTGACGCTGACGAAAATCCTCACCCGCGCCGGGATGAATCACGCGCAGCGGATTGGGAACGACCTCGCGAACGGGTACGCCGACATCATCCAGGACCATCGGCTACCGATGAAGGTCCAGTCGGGTGGGATCAGCGGGACCGTCCATTTCACGCGGGGCGCCGTCACGGACTGGCGGTCGTTCCAGGACGTCGACGTGGGCGGATGGTGGGGCTACTACACCGCGATGCTGAACCGCGGGATCATCCCGATGGCCACCGGTCCGGACGAGCAATGGACGACCTCGGTCGCGCACACGAAGGCCGACGTCGCTCGGCATCTCGACGCGTTCGAGGAAGTCGCGGAGAGCATCAAGCGGAGCCAGGCGGAGATGACGCTCGTCGAGGCGGTCTGAGGGCCGCAACCTCCGGGTGGTTTCCACGCCGCGACGCAAGTACGGCCGGATGATCAAGCCGCTGCCGGTCATGAAGCCGGAGAAGTGCCGCTTCTGCAAGGCCGGGAGGCCGTGCCCAATCCATCAGCAGGAGAAGGCCGGTTCGTCGCCCTGATCGGCACTCGGCCTCGGCGAACGGACGTTCGGTTCCTTTGGGTCTGCCCCTACTTCGGTTGCGGGAGCGGCTGGCGACGACGAACTCGTTGTCGTCCGGATCGTATAACATGTCCAAGATGAGGCTCAAGTTCTCCCGCTTCGAGGGCTCCTCGCGGATTGGAACGGCGTGCACTCACTGATGGCTCGGCAGGCGCACGGGCTTGCGGGGACAACGGGGCGTCGTGTTTCACATCTGAAAGGATCCACATAGCCTTCGACACGTCCGGGTCCACATGTCGGGAAGTCTAGTGGGCAAAGGTTTAGAATCGTCAAGCACGTACGCGAAAGTCCGGATGGCGGCTTATCATCGTCTTCGCAATGCGTGGTACGAGCTTACTGCCAATTTCCCCGAGCCGGTTCGCGGAAGCCTGCGCAAAGCCACGACGACGCCACTGGGCTACCTAGCGTCGTTGACGTTTCGGCGCAGGGAGCTAGTTCCTCCGATAAGATTCCGCGTGCGCGCTGGCCTTGGAAACTGGACTAAGGTCGGCAAAGAATTCGCTGACATCTTCGTCAAGTTCGGGGGACTCCAGCCGGCGGACAGGGTGCTGGATGTTGGATGTGGATTCGGCAGAGTCGCCACGGCGCTAGTGAATTATCTCAATCCTCGAGGGAGCTACGAAGGTTTCGACGTTTTCCCCGAGGCGGTGGAGTGGTGCCGGGCGAGGGTCACCCCGCTGCATCCGAACTTTCGCTTCCGATTGGTCGACGTCCACAATGGCGTGTACAATCCAAACGGTTCCGTAGACCCTGCCCACTTCGCCTTCCCATACTCCGATGGCTCATTCGACTTCGTTCATCTCACGTCAGTGTTCACCCACATGCTCCCACCCGGTGTCGAGAACTATCTGCGTGAGATTTCGAGGGTTTTGAGGACGGGGGGCAAATGCGCAATCTCCTGCTACCTAATTAACGAGGAGTCCGTGAACCTCATGAATTCTGGGAAGAGCGAGCCGAGTTTCCCAAGCGATCACGTTCGATATCGACTTCAGGATCGGCTTCACCCGGAGCGAGCGGTAGCCTACGATGTCGCGTTCCTTCGCGATCGATATGTACGGAACGGCTTCAAAATCATCGAACCTATTCTCTGGGGCTACTGGTGTGGCAGGGACCATTTCCTGAGCCTCCAAGACATCATAATTGCCGAAAAGGGGTAGCCGTCCCAGGACCGTTCATGGGGACGTCGGTTTCTCGGCGACGACGAGGCACGCGGCCCAGTTCAGTCGCTCATAAGACAGATAGC
>VBMG01000201.1 GCA_005878485.1 Methanobacteriota archaeon
CGCCGCGGCTCGCGGCCGAGATCCCGAAAAAGTCCCACCTGTGGGCGGATTGGACCGTCTGGAACTTCAGACGTCGGCCCGTACATCGCGCGAACGCGATACCTGCCGAGGCCTTGAGACGGGCGCAGGCATCGCTCGCATATTTCGAGCAGCTTGAAGTATGGCACGCGGTCGGGATGGCGGACCCGTGGCTCGTCGGAGGCGTGCGGCTCCCATCGAGGCGGGAGCGGTTCTACCTCCTGTACGACTGGGGAACCGAGACGACGGCGGATCGGGAAGACCTTCGGTGAAGTCCGTGAGTGAGGCGAACCCTTATGCCCGACTCGCGGTCTCGTGCGGCATGCGTCCGATCGTTGTAGTCCTCGGCGTGATTCTCCTCCTGGCGGGCGCCGTCTGGGCGTTGCAGGGTGCGGGCTATCTCCTGGGGTCCCCCATGTCGAACGACCCAACGTGGTTGTGGATTGGCATCGTCACGGGCTTGGCAGGAGTCGGAATCGTGGCCTTCGGCGTTCGAACCGGTCGCGTCGCGAAGAGCTCGTGAGACCGCCACTACGCGACGAGTAGCGTGATCGAGTCGTACCCCGCGGCCCCGTTCGGAAACGGCGGGGCGGGCGTCGCGGCCTGCGGCATCCCGGTCCCATCGATTGCGCGGGCCTCGATTTTGTGGGATCCGCTCGCGGGTGACCCCAGGGAGAGCGTCCACAGGACCCAGGTCAGGTTCGACAGTGGGGGCAGCGAGAGCGCCGCCGGGCGCCACGCGCCGCCATCCATCCGCACCTCCACCGCAGAGATTCTGCGGTCCCCCGCGAATGCGACGCCGCCGATTGTGACCGCGCCCTGGACGACCGTGTTGTCCGGCGGCGTCGCAATGATCGCGACCGTGTGGATCAGGCCATTCCCATCGTCCGAATTCGTCCAGCCCTTCTGCTGCCAATACCCGAGGGCCGCGCCGGTCACCGCCTCAATCTTCGTGATCCACTTCGCATGGAACATCCCATACAGCCCGGGGACAATGATCCGCGCCGGGTAGCCATGGGCGGTCGTCAGTTCTCCCCCGTTCATTTGGACCGCGACGAGCGAGGCCGGGTCCATCGCCTTCACCATGGGGACCGCGGCGGTGTAGCCGTCGGCACAGGTGAACACGACCCAATCCGCGGCGGGATCGGCACCGGCGGCCTGGAGGAGGTCCGCGAGGCGGACGCCTTTCCACACGGCCGTGCTAATCAGGTTCCCGCCGACTTCATTGCTCACGCATTCGAGGGTCACGAACTCCGAAATCGTGGGGAGGGTGAGGAGATCGATCTTGGGCGGCGGCTGTGGACCGTAGGAGTACGTGGTCGGATTCGATACGAGCCCGGCGACGTTGAGTTGCCAACGCCCCGCCTGCACATCTGGATGGAGGTCCGGGTCAATCAAATTCTTCGTCACGACGTAGAACCGTTCGGTCGGCGTTTGTTCGTTCGCAAACATCTCGGAGATCGATGCGAACACGAGCCGGCCTTTCCTCGAAATGAGGCTCGCGAGCCCGTAGAACGTCAGCGCGGCGATCGCGACCGCCCCGATGCTCCCGATGATGAATTGCCGCCGGCTGAGGCTGAAGCCTTCCGGGTATTCCTGGGCGACGTCGACGAGGATGTGATCGAGGAGGGCCGCGTAGATCCATGCGCCGAGGAGTTGGCTCAACGTCGAGAAGCCCGCCCCGACGTATGTGTTGGAGCCGAGGAAGCCCGCGTCGAGGAGCGGAAGGATTGCGAGGAGGAGGATTCCCGCGGACGTGAACGTGTAGAACGCCATCACGATCCAGCGATTCTTGAGCCACGCTTGCACGCGACGGAACAGGACCGCGTAGATGCCCGGCAGGACGAGGAAGACGACCAACGCCGTCAGGAGCGCGAGGAGCTTCGCGCCTTCGCCAAGGCTCCGGATGAAGAACGACTCGATCCCACCGGGTATCCGGCCGACGACGAAGTCGACCGCAACTTCCGGGAGGAACACGCCCAGGGTCCGGTCCGCCCTACGGCCACGCCCGGAGAACGCCGCGGCGTTCCCTTGAACCTATGCCCCAGGCCGAGACCCACGACCAATCCTTTATCTAGACCCTGGTTCGTGCTTTGCGGCCGAGAGGATTTCTTCCATGACCGCGAGCTCGCAAGCGCACGTGGGAAAACGGATCGTCCTGACGGTCCTCTGGACGATCCTCCTCATCGCGGGAGTCACGATCGGGATCCTCGCGCTCGTGCCGAATGTTCAGACGGCCATTCAGAATGCCTCCGGGGCGGTGGCGGGTGGGGCGTTCGCTCCCTCGATCGCGGTCGCCTTGGTCTTGCTTGGGCTCTGGGGCATCGCCGCGAATAATCGGAATCTGAAGCACGCGGTCGACATCATTTCGGAGGCAGACCGCGCCCGGAAAGAGACGATCCAACTCGAGAGCACGCGCTACCTGCAGAAATGAGCGCGGCTCGACGAACTGGTGGCAGAAAGCGGAAGTCTCCGGCTCCCTTGCCGAGGCGCTCGGCGGGTGTAGGTCCGCACACGGCCATCGCAGATTCGATTTAGTCGCCGTGTGTCCACGCTTCTTCGTGAGGGTCGTTACCATAAAATGAAATATTGGGGGACCCTTTTGTGAGCGGTTCTTCGGGGGCGTGGGGGAAGTGCAGGGAGCGGATGCTCTAGGTCGGATAATCGACCGTCTCGAGCCGTCGAGCGGACATAGAAAATTCATGGCGACCCTCGTCGCGATCTTCTTCGTAACGACCGCGATCACGGGATTGGTAGGGCTCCACTTTGCGCAGCCGCGTTCCGGCAGCGCAGGTGGGCGGGGCGGGAGGAGCGTCGTGGGGGTCGAGTCCCTCCCCGCGGGCTTTTCGGACTCGGTCGTGTTCAGCGGCCTGACGAATCCCACCGCCGTCCGCTTCGCGGCCGATGGCCGAGTCTTCGTCGCCGAGAAGCGGGGAGTCATCCAGGTCTTCGACAACCTCAGCGACACGTCGCCCACGACGTTCGCCGACTTCCGGACCAACGCGTACAACTTCTGGGATCGCGGCCTGCTCGGCCTCGCGCTGGCCCCGACCTTCCCGACCGACCCGTGGGTTTACGCCCTTTATACGTACGACGCGGACATCGGCGGCACCGCTCCGAAGTGGGGTTCAGCCGGGGCCGATTCGGACCCGTGTCCGACGCCACCGGGGGCCACGACCGACGGGTGCGTGGTGAGCGGCCGCCTGTCCCGGTTCGAGGCCAACGGCAATTCTGCGGGCCCCGAGCAGGTGCTGATCAACGATTGGTGCCAACAGTTCCCCAGCCACTCGATCGGCTCGCTGGCCTTCGGCCCGGACGGAATGTTGTATTCCTCGGCCGGCGACGGGGCATCCTTCAATTACGTTGACTACGGCCAAGCGGGGAACCCGAAGAATCCGTGTGGAGATCCACCGGGCGGCGTCGGGGGAACGCAGACGCCTCCGACCGCGGAAGGGGGCGCGCTCCGCAGCCAGGACAACCAGACGACGTCCGACCCGACGACGTTGGACGGGGCGATCCTCCGTCTCGACCCGGCGACGGGGGCCGCGGCGCCCGGCAACCCGAACACCGGTGACGCGAACGCCCAGCGGATCGTGGCCTACGGACTCCGCAACCCATTCCGGTTCACGATCCGGCCCGGCACCTCCGAGGTCTGGGTCGCCGACGTCGGCTGGGACACCTGGGAAGAGATCGACCGGATCCTGAGCTCCGCCAACCTACCGATCGAGAACTTCGGGTGGCCGTGCTACGAGGGGACCGGCCGCCAACCTGGCTACGATGGCGCGAATCTTGACATCTGCGAGAACCTGTATGCCGCCGGCGCAGGGGCGGTGAACCCGCCGTACTACACGTACGCGCACAGCGCAAAGGTCGTCCCCGGAGAGTCCTGCCCCACCGGGGGGTCGTCGACCACGGGGCTGGCCTTCTACACGGGCGGCTCGTATCCCTCGACGTACAACGGATCCCTCTTCTTCGCGGACTACTCCCGGAACTGCATCTGGGCCATGCTCGCCGGTTCGAACGGCTTGCCGGACCCGAACAACATCGTGACGTTCGTCGCGCCCGCGGCGGCCCCGGTCGAGCTTCAGATCGGTCCCGGGGGCGATCTGTTCTACGTCGATTTCAATGGCGGGACGATCCGGCGCATCACGTTTGCGGGCCCTCCGCCGCCCGGCACGATTCCCGTCAACGCGTTCCGCGGCGAATATTACGACAATGCGGACCTCACGAACCGGCTGCTCGTGCGCACGGATGCGACGATTAATTTCGACTGGGGCTTGGGGTCCCCGGATCCCTCGATCGGACCGGACACGTTCTCGGTGCGATGGGAGGGGTATTGGGACTTCCCGGTCTCCGGCAGGTATCGGTTCACGATGACGACGGATGACGGAATGCGGGTCTGGGCCGACAACGTTAGCGTGCTCGATTCATGGATCTTGCAGCCTGCAACAACCTACCTCGCCGATGTGCGCTTCTCCGCGGGGCGCCACGACATCCGGGTCGAGTTCTTCGACAACACGGACGAGGCCGTGGCGAAGGTTTCGTGGGCTCAGGCCCCGAACATCCTCGGCAAGGATACGATCGGCGCCTTGATCCGGAACGCCCCGAACGGCCTCAAGTGGGGC
>VBMG01000179.1 GCA_005878485.1 Methanobacteriota archaeon
CTGATGTTCCAGCCGGCGGCGTCGTCCCGGAGCGACCATCGGCGGATGTTCGTCACGGTCGACTTCTTCATGTTGATTCCGCCGGGCAACAGGATGAAGCCTTCGAACGGCTCGCCGGTCACGGGGTTCCGGATGTGCTCGCTCTGCACTTCGCCCACTCCGTCGACGGTGAAGGCGCTGTCGTGTCCTTTGAACTTGAAGTCAATCTTCGCGGTTTTCGTCGGGAACGTTTTCGCGAGCGTGGTTGGGAAGATCGCGAAGACGCCCCCGCCCTCCTTTCCGCCGACGATC
>VBMG01000180.1 GCA_005878485.1 Methanobacteriota archaeon
CACGCGAACGTCGTGCCGTCCAGCTTCGTCGTCCCGAACGTTCCTTTCTTGATGTGCCAAGATACGAGCGCTTCGCAGCTGCCCGTCGTCGGAAGCGCGTCGAAATTGCACGGACATCCCCAAGCGCAGTTGCAACTCTGTATGTATTCCGCCTCAAAATTCCATTTCGTTGGCATCGGTTGGACCCCCTCGCCCAGATTCGGCAACGTATGGCGGATACTTAATCGTTCTCCGGAGGTTCCGAGGTCATCGGGTCCGCACGTTCATATCGACACCAGCGTTCACGACGGCCGATGGGGGAGGCGGTTCCCGCCGAGCCGACGGCGCTCCTGCGGCGCGTCACGATTCCGGTTGCGGCGGCCGTGGTTCTCGTCGTCGCCGCGGCCTGGTACGCGACGTGGACGTCCGCAGATTTCCTCATGGCTCTTATGGCGCCGTCGATCCCTACGTCGACGAACCTCGCCCTGTTCTTTGCCCTCCTCCTCGCCATGATGGTCGCGATGATGCTGCCGTCGGCCATGCCGATGATCCTCGCCTTCCGCGAGTTGACGCGGCTCGAAGGCGGTCGGCCGACGAAGCGGGCGGACAATGCCGCGACTGCGCTCTTCTTGATGCCGTACTTTCTGGTCTGGGGCGCGTTCGGGGTCGCAGCGCTCCTCGCGCTCTCAGCGCTCGGCCTGCTGGGATCGGTGATGGGCCCTGTCCTCCTGGCGTCGGCCGCGACGCTCGTCGTCGCGGGCCTCTGGCAGCTCACGCGGACGAAGGAGGTGTGCCTGACGTCGTGCACCTCGCCGATGTCGTTCATCATGCGCCACTGGCGATCCGGGAGCATCGGCGCGATGCGCATGGGCTTCCGTCATTCGCTCTACTGCATCGGGTGTTGTTGGCTCTTCATGCTCGTGCTCTTCGTATCGGGAGCGATGAGCCTCGTTTGGATGGGGGCGATCTCCCTCGTGATCTTCGCGGAGAAAACAGGCGCCCGACCCGTTTTGTTTTCGAGGGCGATCGGCGTCGGGCTAATGCTACTCGGGGGGCTCGTCTCGATCCAGGCCCTCGGAGTGTTCTGACGGGGCCCATGGCCTCGTCGCCATCCGCCCAAGGTCGGAGGCTCACTCCGCAGGCTCGGGGATCTCTCGGATCCCTCGCACGGGCGAAAAGAGAACCCAGAGGAACGAGACGGCGCCGGCGAGTACGCTGACTAGGATCGCCGCTCGCAGGCCGATTACTTCTCCGAGGAACCCGCCCGTGAGGGCGCCGAGCGGCAGCGTGCCCCAGACGATCGTCCGCATCGTGGCATTCAATCGTCCTTGGAGCCGGACCGGGACGATCGCCTGCCGAAAGCTCACTTGGTTGATGTTGTAGAGCAGGTTGCCGAACAGCCCCACGGACAGGATGACGCTGAGGACCGGGATTGCCAAGTCCGCGGTGACGAAGGGCAGCGGGATCGTGGGCAGGCTGAACAGGACAGCTCCGAGGATGATCGCCGGCCCGACGCCGATCCGTTTGGAGATTCGGCCCGACACGAACGCGCCGACGATGCCCCCGATTGAGGAAACGCCGAACAAGATGCCGAGCGAAAAGGCCTCGAACCCCAGCTCCTTCAGCAGCAGGAAGAAGAGAGCATTGAAGACGGCGCTCGAGAAAAAGTTCCCCCAGGCGGTGCAGGTGGCAATGTGCCGGAGTCGGCGGTCCCCGACAACGACCCGGAGTCCTTCGCGAATCTGGGAAAGGATCGTGACTCCGGGGGCGGCTGCCTTGATCGTCTCCCGGACACGGACGGCAGCTAGGCTTCCCGCGGAAACGAAGAAGGAGGCGGCGTCGAGAAACATCGCGATGGGCGCCGTGAAGAGCTGGATGACGGCACCTGCGACCGTCGGGCCCACGGACCCGGAGAGCGTGTTGCTGATCTCGAGTTTGCTGTTCGCGTCCACCAGCAATTTTCGATCGACGAGCGACGGAAGGTAGGCCTGGTAGGCGACATCGAAGAAAACAGTCAACACCCCGATGAAGAAGGAGAAAACATAGAGGTATGTCAGGTGAAGGAGACCGGCGACTCCGAGCACCGCGATCGCTCCAATCATCGCTCCACGGCCCAAATCCGCCCGGATCAAGACCGATCGTCTCTGTCGCCGATCGACCCAGACGCCGACGAGCAGTCCGAACACCAGGAATGGGGCCGTTCCGGCCGCCCCAAGGATTCCCATTTCCCCTGGGCCGGCGGTGAGGACGTACGCGGCCAGGTAGGGCACCGCGAGGCCTGTGAATTGATCGCCGACTCGGGAGACGGTTTGGCCGCCCCATAGGAGAAGGAAATCGCGGTGGCGCCACAGAGGCGACCACGCGATGCGGCGGCGCCGTAGGCGCGACCAGACCATGCGAGGCGCCCGGAAGTTCGGCCGCGATATCTAGATTCGCCCGCCGCGGAGGAGATGACGTCTCCCGCGGGGCGGAAATGCTCATAACGGGCCGCGGCCTTCGGTCGAACCGAGCCGGCCATGGTGAAGATCTTCCTGGAC
>VBMG01000181.1:0-2834 GCA_005878485.1 Methanobacteriota archaeon
CGGATTAAGTAAAAGGGAAAAGCCCTAAGTGTCTCGGGCGGTGGAAGGAGCGAATGGACCTAACATTCGTCGGCCCGATCATAGGCGGATTATTGGCCCTCGGCGGAACTTCGTATCTCGCATTCTCAGCGAATAAGCGAGAGTCCATCGCGTCGGCGGAGAGGCAGCTCGAGGCGTGGTACAAGATCACGCGGAAGCAATCGCGTAGGACCGAGACCCTCCAAACCATGTCCCCTGAGCCCTCGACCTCATTTAGAGACATACCTCCCGACTACACCGAGTTCATCGCGCAAGCCCCTTTCCTATGGGGCGATGACGAAGCACTCCACATCCACAACCAGTTGTCGGAGTTCTACCAAGGCCGGCTGTTAATGGAGGATGAAGCAGCTAATGAGAAACACAGGAAACTCCTGGAGACGGCAACGCAAAGAATCGCGCAGTTTCGAAGAATCATTGAGGACATGAGGCGACGCTCGGCTTGGACATTTGTGCGCGCGGAGTACATAAGCCGACCGGCGGACTACACCTTCCGCGTGGTGAAGTAGAACAGAAAAGGCCGGGCGCGCTGGCCCGGCATGAGCGGACAAGGCTCGGAAAGCTCGGAGCGTCCTTGGACGCGCCTTGCCGAAAACCCCCGCGGGGGCAATCCCCTATGGGTCAAGTGCTCCCGACGGGGAGTAGACTCCTACCGGGTTACTCCCGGTCCATAACCGAGAAGCCGTTTATTCGCGCCTTGCGCCGCGCAGTCCGACCCGAACGAGATCGGACGTCCGGTACACGGCGAGGCCGCCCAACGAGACAAGCCCTCGATCCTCCGACCAGATTCCATCCGCCGTGAGCGCCAAAGCAAGAGCAACGTATGGAACGTCCTTCGCATCTCGCCCTGCGAGGAGGCTATTGGCCTTCTCAAGTTCGTTGCCATAGACCGATTCTTCATGTTCGGTGACATGAGCCCGAAGAATGCTCCGGGCTTCCTCAAGGGCTTCCGTGGTCTGGCCGCTCCGCTTCGAGAGCTCGTCGCGATGGGTTTCGATCTCGTCGAACAGGTATTCAGGGGCGTGCAGATCGTGGCCGCCGGCGACGAGGAGGCGTCGGGTCGTGGAGTCGCGCAGCAGGGCCGCGATCAGGATGTTCGCGTCGACGACGAGCTTCAGGGTCCATCACCTGGAACCCGTTGCCCTCCGCTTTCGATGCTTCTTCCAGACGCCCTCCTTGACCGACTTGGCGACCTCCTCGACGTCTCGCACTGTTAGCTTACTGTCGCGAAGCAAGGCATCGAGCCGACGCAGGTCGTCGAGCTTCTTCGCGAGCGCCTGGCGGGCCACCTCGCTCCATCGGATTTCGGGGTGTTTCTTCATTTCCTCGTAGAGGTCGTCAGGGACGCTGAGGGTGAGATTGGTCATGGTCGAGTCCTACGTGTTCCCACGTACTTAAGTGTTCGCACGGACTCCATGTGCAGGCAGGTCCTGCTCTCTCCGGCGGATCTAGAGGCCCATAGAGTCCGACAGGCTTTCCAGGGCAGGTCCATCGGCCCGCCCATGCCAGAAGAAGCACAGGGGTCAGCGCTGTCGAAACCGCTGATCGATCAGCTCGCAGACCGCCATTCGGAAATCGAGTCGCTGATCCGGACGGGCGCGAAGGCTTGGAGGGAAGCGACGCAGCCCGACAGGACCCACGACTGGTACATGTCCGTACTGCTCGTGCTTGCGTTCCTTACTGTCCCGGGCATGACGGCGGTATTGGCCGTGCTGGGCCGCTTCGATTCGAGCGTTGCGTTCGGCATGGGGACCGCGATTGGCGCCCTCGCGGCGGTCCTGAAAGACTACCTACTGCCGGTCGGCGACTGACCGGACTGCCAACGCGGGAGTAAACCCGTACGGGGATGCTCCCGACGGGATTTGGTTGACCCATGCACCGAGTGCAGTTCGGGGGTTTTTGGCACGAGGCTACTCGACTCGGAGAAGCGGACGTGCGAAGGCACGTTCGATCTCGCGGAAAGCGTCGTCGCCGCGGATCCGGGCGTAGTACGACTCCGTCGTGTGGGTCGAAGCGTGACGGAGGGCCCGGCTCACGGCCTCGATAGGAGCGCCACGGTCCTTAGCATTCTGCGCGAACGTCGCGCGGAACGTCTTCAAGCTGAAGACCACACCGCTCCGTCGCGCGAGTTCGGACTTGAGCCATCCGAAGATCGGGTCGGACCACGATCCGATCTCACCGCTCACACGTCGGTACGGCACGAGCCACTCCGAATCGGCTCCGTCCAAGTACGCGCGTCGGGCCTCGAGGAAATCCTCGAGGGCGGGGCGCACGAAGGCGGGAACGGGCCCGTAGTCCGGCGCGGCCCAAGATCCCTCGCCCTTTGGATGAGCCACGAGGATGCGGCCCTTCTTCAAGTCGAGGTCCTTGAGTTTCGCGAGTCGGATCTCCTTCCGACGCAAGCCCGTCGCCGGGAGAAACGCCACGAGAAATCGAGCGACGTCGCCCGACCATCCCTCGATGGATTCCGCCGCAAGCCGGAGTCGTTCCATCTCCGCGTCGTCGAGTACGCGCACGGGCTTCGATACCGGTCTCGGGAGTCGGACGTGCTTGTTCTTCCGGAGGTTCGTGATCGCCGCGTTTCCGTTCCACGCGAGGAACCCGTCGAGGTCGACGAGGTACTTCGCTTGCGTCGCGGCGTCCAAGCCACGGGACCGCCACGCGAGTAAGAGGCGTTCGATCTCCGCGTCACCGACTTTGGACGGAGCAACCGAAGTCTTCAGGTCGCGAGCGATGGTGCGAAGGTTCCTCGCCTTCCGGACGAGCGTCCCATCCGAGAGGTACGGCCTCATCGCGTC
>VBMG01000181.1:2994-4479 GCA_005878485.1 Methanobacteriota archaeon
ATCAAACGCGCGTTCCTTGCGATCCTTTTCGGAATCCTGGCCGGCGCCTTCGGTGGGTTCGTCGCGATTCTCATAGTCCCTTTCGACCCTCTTATCTGGCTTGGAGCACTTGGGATCGGCGCGTTGTTCGGCGCTTGCATGGCTGTTTGGGTCATCCTGCGGTATCGTGGAGTTGCAACCAGCAACGATGGGTTTACCAAAACCAGGTGAATCCCCGCCGAAAGTGGTTTGCCGATGTGGAGGGATAGAGGTTTCGGCATGACTGCGGCGAACAAAACAATCTTGCGGACCCTCTTGGTTTCGTTCGGAGTCCTGGTCGGCCTCTGGGTGGTATTCGGACTGCTGTTCTATGCCTTCCTCGGACCAAGCAATCTGAACGTCATTCTCGCCACGGTCGCTTATGCGGCGGTGTTGGGTTTCCTGTTCAGGTACAAGGGCGGCGATCTCTGGCAGCGGCTCTTCCCCGGTTCGCCTCGCCCGCGGGCCAAAATCAGGTGATTGCGGCACGCCAAAAACGGGCAATTCTGACAATGCGGAATCGGTCGTTCGCCGCTCCATGGCCTCATCCGGTTTTCGCGAGGACGATTTTGGCAAGCCGCCTTAGCGACCCGGCGGGGATTCCCGCGTCCGCCTCCATCTTGGACCACGAGAGCCCTGCGGCGCGCATCCGCGCAACGTCGGCCGCCGTGAGGCCCTTGTAGTCCCTCGGCGGACGTCCAAGTCGCATTCCATTCGCGCGTGCGCGCGCAAGCCCGGCCTTGGTCCGCTCGGAGATTCGCTGGGCTTCCATGTGGGCCACTATCGCGAGGAGGTCTACGACGACGCGGCGCCAGGGTCCTAGCGTGTTTAGCGCCGGTTCCCGATAACTCACGAAGTCACGGCCTGTGGCCTCGATCCGCGCCAGGATATCCGCGGCATCGTCAGGCCCGCGCCTCGTAAGACGGTCGAAGGACCAAAAGACGACGACCTCGAAACGTCCTTGGTGCGCGTCCGTTAACAGCACCTCGAGTTGTGGCTTGCGCTCGACTTTACCGGACACGTCCGCGTCGACGTACTCATTCACGACCTCGTACCCGCGCACACGGGCGAACTCGCGCAAGTCAGCGATTTGATTCAATGACTCTTGGCGGTCCGTCGAGACTCGGGCGTAGATGGCAACCTTCATCGACGGACCTCCGGCGGGCGGCTGCGCCGGCGGTTCATCCCGGCCTTACGTTTTCGAGATAGGTCCAGGCAGGGTAGCCCAGAGCCCTTCGGAAAACCCGAGGAAAACCCAGGATAGAGGGTGAGGTGAGTCAGATCCAGGTAAATCCGAAAGAAAGGTTTACCCGGCATCCTCTCCCTCCTCTTCATGGGTCGGGTTTCCCCCAGGTTTACTGTAAGCCTCCGGTTTTCCTGTGACTACCTGAGGCTTGCCTGAGACATAGGCCCGAGCTTGACGCCATAGGTCCGGGAGATCTCTTGCGAGACGCGTCTGCATTCGAA
>VBMG01000194.1 GCA_005878485.1 Methanobacteriota archaeon
AGACGCGATCGTGGAGCCGATACCCCTTCCGGACGACCTCTTTCACGGTGCCGTCCTTCCCCTCCGGTTCCGGCACCTGCTCGATGCAATCCATCTCGTACGGATCGAAGACCCGCCCCTGGGCGGGGATCTCCTGCAGGCCGGCGTCGTGGAGGGCCCTCGCAAGGTTGTCGCGGACCATCCGGACCCCTTCTCTGGCCTTGCCGTCCAGGGCCGCCACCGCGGCGTCCATCTCGTCGAGGACGGGCAACAGACGGGAAAACAGGAGTTCGTGGGCGAACTTCACGACCGTCTCCGCATCGCGGTCCGCCCGCTTGCGGTAGTTCTCGAACTCCGCCTGAAGATACTTCAGCTTCGTCACGAGCTCCTCATTCTGGCGGCGCAGTTCGGCGAGTTCGTCGCGCGGTGCGACCTCTTTCGACTCGGTGGAGGTGGCCTCTCGAGCCTCCTCCTCGTCCTGGAGCCCGGGTGACTTCTCTTTCATCTCACGTACCTCGCTTGATCCGCACGCGATGGGCCTGGATCCGACGGAGCGTGACGTCGACCACTCCATTGCGGTACGTCACATTGGCGGCGTCTGGTTCCACGGGCTGAGGCAGCTCGACCTCCCGATGGAACACGCGTCCCTCCGCGTCTAACGCGTGGACCGTGAGACGGTCTTGCGTCGTGGTGATTTCGAGCGATTCCCGCGACGCGCCCGGCAATTCCAACGTGATGTAGATCCACGACGCATCGACGACGACTTCCGGAGCGGGGTCTGGGACCAACCGGCTCTCGTCGGTCACGGCCGACGGCGGTCCCAACGCGGGAGGGTTCGACCTCTCGATCGATGGGAGACTGCGGTGCGCGCCGAGGCGCCGAACGACACGGTCGACGACGTGGGGGACGTGACCTTCCCCGTCGCCGGACGGTTCCGAGACCATGGGGACCTCCGGGGCCCCCGCTGCGGGGGCCTCAGAAATCTTCGCCGTCGCCTCCGCCTTCGCCGCCTTCGCCGCCCTTGCCGGGGCCGGGTCCTGCGCCCGCGCCAGACCTGGCCGCGATGACGTCATCGATCCGAAGCACCATGACCGCCGCGTCCGTCGCCGAGGAAATCGCCTGCGTCCCGACTCGGATCGGCTCGATCACGTTCTCCTTCTTCATATCGGAGACCTTGCCGGTGAAGACGTTGATTCCCGCGGCCTTGTTCCCCTTCTTGTGCTCTTTCCGAAGCTCGATGAGCATGTCAATCGGGTCCAGGCCGGCGTTCTCCGAGAGGGTGCGCGGGATAATCTCGACGGCGTCCGCGAACGATTCAATCGCAATCTGCTCACGCCCGCCGACCGTGGACGCGAAGTCACGCAGGGCGAGCGCAATCTCCATCGCACTCGACCCGCCGCCGGTGATGACCTTGCTGTCCTCGATGGCGACCGCGACGACGCTCGTCGCGTCTTCGAGGGACCGCTCCAGCTCGTCGACCACGTGTTCCGTGCCCCCACGCAGGAGGATCGAGACCGCCTTCGGGTTCTTGCAGCCCGTCACAAAGGTCATCTCGTCATCGCCGATTTTCTTCTCGTACACGAGCTTCGCGAAGCCGAGGTCGTCCTTCGAGAGCTCGTCGAGCTTCGTCACGACCTTGCCGCCGGTCGCCTTCGCCAACTTCTCCATGTCCGACTTTTTGACCCGGCGCACCGCGTAGATCTCCTGCTTCGCGAGGTAGTGCTGCGCGAGGTCGTCGATGCCTTTCTGGCAGAAGACCGCGGTCGCGCCGCTCTTCTTGACGATCTCGACCATCCGCTTCAACATCGCCTCTTCCTCGTTCAGGAAGGCTTGGAGCTGGGTCGGGTCCGTGATCTCGATTTTCGCGTCGATCTCCGTCTTCTTGACCTCGAGCGCCGCGTCGATTAGCGCGATCTTCGCGTCCTTCACCTCGCTCGGCATCCCGGGGTGCACGCGCTCCTTATCCACGATGATTCCG
>VBMG01000195.1 GCA_005878485.1 Methanobacteriota archaeon
CGCCGACGTCCTCCTGATCTAATGGTCCTGCATGAAGATCGATGGCTGCGAATTCCCGGATGACCTCCTCTATGATTCGGAGGGACTCGTCTGGGCTCGTCCGTCGGATTCGGGGGAGGCTCTCGTCGGCATCACGAGCATCTATGCAGCGATTGCGGGGCGGATTGCCAAAATCACCACAAAGTCTCCCGGGGTCGCGTTGGCGAGAGGGGCCGCAATCGGTTTCCTCGAGAGCGGCACGTACTTCGGCCCGATCCGCGCACCACTCGGTGGGGTTCTGCAGGAGGTCAATCAAACGGTCTTGGCAAAGCCCCGAGCGATGATCGAGAGGCTCTATGGCGACGGATGGGTCGCGCGGTTGCGGCCCTCGAACCTGGCGGGCGACCGGTCCGCGCTCCTTGCGTTTCCCGCGGCACGCGAGCTCCTCGCGAAACAGATCGCTGCCCTGCGCGTCCGCTGTTTTGCCGCCTTCCCCGATTACGAGATGTTCGAGATCGGGATCGAGTGCGCCGCGATTCTCGTGAAGCTGAACGAGTTGCTGACCCAGGTTAAGGTCGGGGAGGTCGTCCACCTTGTGACGGACGATCCGACCTCGCCGATCGAGATGGTCCGGTGGTCGGACCAGACCGGACACCCGGTCATCGACGAACGCCGGGAAGGAAACCTGTTTCACTTCCTCGTCCGGAAACGCTCCTGACTGGACGGCCCGGACCCGTGCTGCGGCGGGAGAAAGTTGATGGGAGTACCGGCGGTCCGCGAAGCGAGGCGGGGCCATGGGCTTCCGGTACACGGGCATTCGCGTGCGGGACCTCGACCGATCCATCGCTTTCTACACGAAGGTCCTGGGGATGCAGGTGACGTGGCGCATGCGCATCCGCGAAACGGGCGGCGCGATCGCGGTCCTCAAATCGCCTCGCGGCTCGCAACGGCTTGAGCTGAACTGGTATCCGCCCCGCGGACGATATCGCGTCTACCGGCAGGGCGACGAACTCGACCACCTCGCGTTCGCGGTTCCCGATGTCGACCGATTTCTGCGGGAACACCGCGGGGACTTCCGGGTCGTCATGAAGGCGTTCGACGAAGGGACGGATCGGCTCGCCTACGTGGCGGACCCTGACGGCGCGTGGATCGAGCTCATGTCGCCGCGGAAGTCATCGAAGCGCCCCGCTCGCGGGTCTCCGTAGCCCAGTCTCACGGTTCCATCGGGCCCGGGAACAGCACGGCCCGACCCACAATCTTCCCTTCGCGCAGGTCGTTCAGCACCGTTGCGGCCTCCGAGAGCGGCGCCTTTCGGGTGACGACGGGCCTCAGCCTCCCCGCCTCCGCGAGGGCGACTGCACGGGCGAGGTCGGCCATCGTCGAGGAGTATGAGCCGAGGTACGACTTGCCGCCGTCGATGAGGTCATTTGCGTTGACGGAAACCGCCTCGCTCCCTAGGGCGACGGCGACGAACCGACCGCCGGATCCGAGGACGGATCGTCCGAGGTCAAACGTAGCTTTCGTCCCCACGAAGTCGACCGACACGTCCGCGCCCTGAGCGCCTGCGATCTCGCGGACCGCACTCGCTGCGCGATCCGGCGGTACCGCCAAGTCGGCTCCGGAATCGAGGGCCGCCTTGCGGGCTTCTTCCCGCACATCAACCGCGAGGACCCGAGCCCCATGGACCTTCGCGATTTGTATGGCGGAAAGCCCAACCCCGCCCGCGCCGATGACGACCGCGAGATCGCCTTCCCCCGCTTGGCCGAGCGCCACGACGGACCGGTACGCGGTCGCGCCGCTGCATCCGAGGGGAGCCGCGAGGGCGGGTTCCAGATTCGGCGGAACCGGGAGGACGGTCGTCTGCTTCGCGACGACAAACTCCGCATAGCCCCCGGGCGCGTCAAAACCGAGCGTGGTCCCGTTCTCGCAGAGGTTCGTCCGCATGCGCTTGCACTGCCGACACGTCCCGCAGGGTTGCTCGAAGTGCACGACGACGCGATCTCCGACGTTCGATCCGTACACGTCCGGGCCGACCTTCGCGACGCGGCCCGCGATTTCGTGGCCCGGGATGAGCGGGTCGTGGGTGCCCGCCTTCACCGCGTCGAGGAGATGGAGGTCTGTGTGGCACACGCCCGCCGCGAGGACCTGCACGAGGACGTCCTCGGGTCCCGGTTGCGGGTTCGGGACCTGGACGAACCTCGCCGTCCCGTCCCGCTCGAATCGGACCGCACGCATGG
>VBMG01000196.1 GCA_005878485.1 Methanobacteriota archaeon
GAGTATGGAAGCGACTCAACCTGAACTGGCGAGAACGGCGCGCGGGTCGTGGACGTTCAACCGACTTCTTCTCACGATGGCGTTCTTTGACCTCGTCCTGGCCCTGCTTGTCAGCGGAGGGTTCTCTCCGGCCGCGTTCCTGCTCTACGGCGCGTTCCTGATTCCCGGTCTCGTCTTCCTCGCCCTCCTGACGTGGAGGCCGAACCCGTGGTTCTACCTCGCGACCGGGATCGCCGTGGGCTATCTGTTCATCGTGTTCCTCCCCTTCATCATCGGCGGGCTGGCGAACCCGACGAGCCCGTACGAGTTTTCGGGTTACGTCCTCGGCCTGGTCGCGGTGTTCTGGGCCCTCCCGGCCGGCGTCCTCGGGTTCTTGCAAGGGAGGAGAGGGACCGCGCAACTCGATGCGCGGTCGGGATGGCGGACCCGGCAGGGTCTGTACGCCCTGGGCGTCGCGTTCGTCGCGATTGGCGCAATCCTGACGAGCGCGATCGCATACAAC
>VBMG01000046.1 GCA_005878485.1 Methanobacteriota archaeon
TCGCCTCGGGCGGAAGACGGGCCGCGGCGTGTACGAGTACCCTCGGGCGTGATGCGACCCTACGGGCCCATCGGCGGTTCCTGCGGCGGCATCGCCGGAGGCATCATCACGGGCGGCTTCCGGCGGCGGACAGCGAAGAACCCGATGATGGCCACCACGATGACCACGAGCAGGATGAGCCAAATCCAGACCGGCAACCCGAGCAGGATTGAGGTGATCGAGAAACCGCCACCACCCCCGTAGCTGTACGATGTCAGGTTGAAGTTCTGGGTATTTCCTCCGCTGCTGTTGTAACTGCCCACGCGCGCCCAGTTGCCGACCTGGGCGGACCAGAAGTTCATCGTGTAGCTTCCGCTCGCGTTTGTTTCCTTCAGTGGCGTCGTCGTGAATGTCCCGACGGGCACGGTGATCGTTGCATCGGACTGGACCTGGAAGGTCCTCGACAAGGTCGTATGAGACCAAGTCGTTCGGGTCGCGTTTGTCGACGATGTCCAGACGACCGTCGAGCTGGGGCCCCAGCTGGCGCCTGCCGTCAGAGGCCACTGGATCGTCTCCGGCGGGCTGCCGGCGATCACGACCGTGGTCTGGGTGGTCAGGTTCCCGATCGGGGGGATGACGGCGCTGATCCTCACGATTGCGAGGGTGTCCACGCTAAACCAGATCTCTGGGAACACTTCGAAGGTCAGGCCCCCGCCGATGGGAAGCTTGAAGTCCGATTTCACGTGGTAACACGGATAGGCGGTCCCGTTCAGCGTGACGGAATCGGTCCCTGTTACGTCCATCCGGAAGGTTACGTTCCCCGACGGTACGCCGGAACCGGCGAAGACGGCGTACTCCCAGAAGTTGCCGGCGGACCACGTGGGCCGATCCATCGAAGCCTTCGCCGGCTGCAACGCGAGCCCTAAGGTCCCGACCAGTAGCAGCGCGACACCAAAGGCCACAATCCGCGCGAGGGTATGCATCCATCCCGCCTGGTTCCCCGAGTGCGGCTTGGGCCTATGAGCTTACCGGTGACTCCGAGGAACGTTCATCCCCAATCGAGGCATTGCGCGACGGGGAATCCCATGCCCGGATTCGTCAAGATGGAGATGGAAGACCGCCTCGCGATCGTCACGATCAACCGACCGGACGCGCTGAACGCGCTCAACGCCGCGGTCCTGCGGGAGCTGTCGATGGCGATCGAGCACGTCTCGATGGCCCAGGACGTCGGGGCGATCATCCTCACGGGAGCGGGCGACCGGGCGTTCGTCGCGGGGGCGGACATCAAGGAGATGGCGAACCTGACGGCCCTCGAGATGCAGCGCTTCTCGGAGATGGGCCGGCGGCTCGGCGACACGATGGCGGCGTGCAACAAGCCGATCATCGCCGCGATCAACGGCTTCGCCCTGGGCGGCGGCTGCGAGCTCGCCCTCGCATGCGACATCCGAATCGCCTCGGACCGCGCGGAGCTCGGCCAGCCGGAGGTGAACATCGGCATCATCCCCGGCTTCGGCGGGAGCCAACGCCTCCCGCGGCTCGTCGGGCCGGGTTGGGCGGCGGAGATGATCTACACCGGTGACCGAATCTCTGCGGCGACCGCGGAGCGGATCGGGCTCGTGAACCGGGTCGTGTCCCCGGATCGCCTCCTCGCGGAGGCGAAAGCGTTGGCCCATAAGATCTTGGAGAAGAGCCCGGCCGCGATTGCGCTGGCGAAGGCGTGCCTCCGCGCCGCATGGGACATGCCGTTGTCCGCCGGCCTCGACTTCGAGACCGCGGCGTTCGGGGTCGTCGGGTCGACGCACGACAAGGCGGAAGGGATGCGCGCGTTCATCGAGAAACGCAAGCCCGCGTGGACGGGCGCTTGATCAGTAGGACTCGAATTCCTCTTGGAGGTCGATCACGACCTGCTCGAGCACTTCCTCGAAGGAGGAACTCCGGTACTCCCGCATCCCGCCGAGCTCGCTCTGGATCCGGGCGATGAAGTTGTTTGAGCTCTTCAGGAACTCGACGTTCACGAGGGATTCTTCCATCCGTATCCGCTCCTGGGGGCCGGTGCGGCGCGGGAACCCATTCGGGCGTATCCGAGGTCCCTATTTAATAGTTGCCCGCAGATTCGCCGGATGCATGCTGTCCTCGTCTCCGGCCCGCGAAAATCGCGCGCGGTCACACCTCCGCTGAGAACCTTTATTTAGCACACGCCCCTTGAAGCGCTCCCTCGGACCGCATGAGCGGAGTGAATCGTTGGGAAATATCCGGCCGACGTACATCAAGCGAGTCGCGATCGAGCTGGCAAAGCTCTATCCGAACGAGTTCACGGGCGACTTCGAGCACAACAAGAAGATGGTGTCCGAACTGACGGACATCCGGAGCGTCCTGATGCGCAATCGGATCGCGGGGTACGTCACCCGGTACCGCCTCCGATTGGCCCTGTAGGCCGCCACATCCGCACTCCGCTCCGTCCGCGGTCGGACCCCCCATGTCGTACGCCGTTGAGACTCGTGACCTCACCCGGGTGTTCTCCGGGAAGAAGAAGCGCTGGTGGCGTCGCAAACCGACGCCGGACGAGGAGGAATCGCTCGGGCCCGTGACGGCGCTCGATGGCGTGTCCCTCCAGATCCGCGAGGGGGAGCTGTTCGGGCTCCTGGGCCCCAACGGCGCCGGCAAGACGACGCTCATCAAGATCCTCGCGACGCTCCTCCTTCCGACCTCCGGACAGGCGCTCGTCGCGGGCCATGATGTCACAAAAGACCCGTTCCCGATCCGTCAGCGGATCAACATGGTATCCGGCGGCGAGACGTCCGGATACGGGCTTCTGACCGCGCGCGAGAACATCTGGATGTTCTCACAATTCTACGGCGTCCCGAGCAAGGTCTCGAAGGCGCGGATCGACGAACTCATGCATATCTTCGGCCTGTGGGACAAGCGGGACGCGAAGGTCCGCATGCTCTCGACGGGACAGCGGCAGAAGATGAACATGATCCGCGGGTTCGTCACGGGGCCGGACATCCTCTTCCTGGACGAGCCCACGCTCGGCCTCGATGTGAACGCGGCGCGCGTGATCCGGGAGTACGTCATGAACTGGGTCCGCGGTCAGGCGGGCAAGACGGTCCTCTTGACGTCCCACTACATGGCCGAAGCGGACCAGATGTGTGACCGGATCGCGATCATCGACAAAGGGCGGATCCTCGCATGCGACACGCCCGCGAATCTGAAACGGATGATTCGCACGGAGACGACGTTCCAGCTGGAAGTCGACACGATCCGCGACACGACCTCGTTCATGGGCCTCCAGGGCGTCAAGAACTTCTCCCACAAAGATGACATCTCGAAGAACCGGTCCCATCTCACGTTCATCCTCGAGGACGAGGGACCCGTGGCGGAGATCCTGAGTTCGATCACCTCGCAGGGTGCGAAAGTCCATTCGTTGCAAAAGTCCGAGCCGACCTTGGAGGACGTCTTTATCAGCATGGTCGGGAGGGGTCTCGATTGAGCGTCGCGACCGACCGACGGACAGATCTGAAGTACCGCGTCGGACTCAACCTGCGGGCGGTCGTCGGCCGCTCCTACCCGCGTATCGTCGGCGCGAACCGCGAGCCCTCCTGGATTTTCTTCGAGGCGTTCCTTCCCCTCCTCGGAATCGCGGCGTACGTGTTCATCTACCAGTTCTTTGGACTCCAGGCGACGGCCGCGATCCTCGGGAATCCTCCGATGTGCGGAGACCATGTCTGCGCGAGTGTGGCCGAGCAGAATCAATACCTGGCGGCCGTGAACGCCAACACGAACGCGCTCATCGCCTCCGTCGTCCTTGGCGGGACGATGGTCGCCTTCTGGCTGAACGTGCTGTGGTCGATGGCGAGCCAGCTGTACTGGGAGAAGGAAATCGGGAACCTGCAGCTGTACATGATGGCGCCGATGAACCGCATGGCGCTCCTCGGGGGCATGGCGGTCGGCGGGATGGTCATGACCTCGATGCGGGCCGTCTCGACCCTCGTGGCGGGCATCTTCGTCTTCGGGGTCATCTTCCAGGTCGCGAATCCTCTGCTCCTGCTCGCCGTCTTCTTCGCCACGTTGATCGCCCTGTACGGTCTCGGGATGATGTTCGCCTCGCTGTATCTCCTCTGGGGACGGGAGGCGTGGAACCTATCCGCCCTGATGGAGGAGCCGATCTTCTTCTCGAGCGGCTTCTACTTCCCCCTGGGCGGGTTGTTCCGGATCCCCGGCTGGGGACCCGCCGTCGCGATTGCGGGATCGTTCATCCCCGCGTCGATCGGGCTCGATGCGCTGCGACAGCTCACCCTGGGGTCGACCGCGTTCGGAGGCTCGCTCTGGATCTTCAACGTCACGACGGAACTCGAGATCCTCGTCGGCATGGCGGTGTTGTTCTTGATCCTCGCAAGGTACTGCCTCGCATACCTAGAGACGCTCGCGAAGCGAGAGGGGAAGCTGACCTCACGGCATCAATGAGCACGTACTGGCGGACCTTCAAGACGGCGGCCTGGCTCGGCTGGGAAATGGACTCGAACTGGACCGAGCCGTGGCTGTTCGTCCTCTACTCCGTCATCAAGCCCGTGGCCGGCGCCTTCATCCTCGTCCTCATGTACATCGTGTTCGTCGCGATTGGCCGACCCCAAGGCGACCCCGATGCATTCTCCTACATGTACGTCGGGAACTCCTTCTTCATCTTCGTCGCGTCCGTGCTCTTCGGCACGTTCCAGGTGATTCAGTCGGATCGGGAATGGTACCAAACGATTCGGTACGTGTACATCTCGCCCATCTCGTACTACGTGTACATCTTGGGTCGAGCGGCATCCAAGATTGCCGTCTCGGTGTTCGCGGTCGCGATCACCTTGGTGTTCGGCGTCATGTTCCTCGGCGTCCGATTGCACTTGGCGTTGACCGATGTTCCGCTGTTCCTCGTGAGCACGGCCCTTGGGCTCTCGGTCCTCCTGGCGATCGGCATCTGCCTTGGCGGGATTTCGTTCCTGACGGCGAAGCATACGCACGGTCTCGCGGAAGGCATCCCGGGGTTGTTCTACGTCTTCTGTGGGGTCTTGTTCCCCCTCTCCGTCCTTCCGAATTGGGGCCAAGCGGTTGGTCGCGCGATTCCTCTGACCTACTGGTTCGACATCACCCGGCGCCTCCTCACGGAGGGTTCGACGGTCAACACGACTCTCGGAGGGTACGACGCGCCGACCATTCTGCTGTTTCTCGTTGTGTCGTCGGTCGGCTTCTTCGGCCTCAGCGTCCTCATTTACAAGATCGGGGAGTACTTTGCCCGGAAAGCCGGCAAGATCGACATGACGACGTCCTACTAGCCCCGCGATGCGCGACGGGTCACCTGTTCTCGGCGATACGGATACCGTTGGATGGCGCCGCACGCCGTGCACGTGACGACGATTCGGCCCGGCCCAATGCGGACGCGCGCGCTCACGGAAGGCAGGAGGAACGCGAGGCACTTCTTGCAAAAGGACCGCTTGAACGGCGCCGGCACGCGGACGTTGTAGCGCATCCCGATCCGCCGGGCCAACTCGACGTAGCGCTTCGCCCGTCCCGGATGCCTCCGCAGCGACTCGGTCTCGGCGAGGCGGAACAGGGTCGTCATCCGTTCCACGGCAATCCGCCGCTCCATGCCGCGGTGCCGGTGGCGCGCCATCGGACCACACACTCGTTCCACCCCATAAAATCCTCTGGGCCGACGAACCTTTAACTACGCGCCGCCGCTTACGCGCCGGGGTCCGCGTGCGCGATCGCGTCCGTCGCATCTACCGGAACGTCAGCGATGGCCTCGATCTGATCGTCTTCCTCAACTCGACGGAGCCGCACATCGACCGATCGTTCTTCTACGCAACGGGCTTGACGGATGGCCTCTTCGAAGGCTGCGGCGCCTGGCTCACCCCGGACGGCGGCTGCGAGATTACGACGTCCGCGCTCGAGGAAGAGGCGGCCAAGAAGAGTGCGCTGCCGCTCCACGTGTTCCGGTCCCGGGACGAGTCGACGAAACTCATGAAGGCGGCCCTGCGCGGCCACCAACGGATCGGGATCAACGCCTCCGAGCTCACCCACGCGGCGTTCGAGCGCATGAGCAAGCTTGCCCCGAAGTCCGCCCGGTTCGTCGACGTCTCTGAGGCGGTCGTCCAGGCGCGTCTCGTGAAAGACGCGGAGGAGATCGAGCGGATCCAACGCGCGTGCGACATCGCATCACGGTCCTTCGAGGAGGTCCTGCCTTTTATCCCGTCCGGGGTGACGGAGGCGGAGGTCGCCTCGGAGCTCGTCTACCGGATGCAGAAGAACGGCGCCACCGGGCCCTCGTTCCACACGATTGTCGGCTCCGGTCCGAACGGGGCGGAGCCGCACTACACCGCCGGATCGAGGAAGATCGAACCGGGCGACATGATCGTCATCGACTTTGGCGCGGTGTACCACATGTACTGCTCCGACGTCACGCGGACGGTCGTCGTGGGGAAGGCGTCGGAGGAGCAGCGCCGGATGCACGAGACGGTCGCCCGCGCGCAAGCCGCCGCGTTCGCGAAGATGAAGTCCGGAGCGACCGGGAAGTCCGTCGACGCCGCCGCGAGGACCCTCATCGACCGTTCGAAATACAAAGGCCGATTCATTCACGGTCTCGGCCATTCGATCGGCCTCGCGGTCCACGACGGCGGTGCGCTGAATTCGATGAGCGACCTCGTCCTGCGGCCGAACATGGTCTTCACCGACGAACCTGGGGTGTACGTCCCGGGATTCGGCGGGGTTCGCATCGAAGACGACGTCCTCATCACGAAGGGCGAGCCCCGCTTCATGAGTACCGCTCCCCGGGACTTGCGCGAGCTCTGAACCCTCAAGGACTCGGGGTTTCCTCCAGCTCGCGGGCCAGGATGCTCATCCGCATCACATTGACGAACCGGCCATCCTTGTAAACATCCTCGCGGTGAAGGCCTTCCCGCTGGAAGCCGAGCCGTTCGTAGGTGTGGATCGCGCGGATGTTGTACTCGAGGACGTCCAAGGAGACTTTGTTCAGCCCGAGGACGTCGAAGGCGTATCGGAGGGCGACGCGCATCGCCTCCGTTCCGTATCCTTTCGACCAGAGCGTCGGTTCGCCGATCACGATTCCGACGTCGGCCTTGCGGTGGACCCGATCGACCTTGTGCAGGCCGAGGTTCCCGATATGATTCCCTTCGACCTCGATCGCAAAGATCTGCTCGTCGGTCCGGCGCTCGTAGTCCCGGAACCACCGCTCCTCCTCGGCCATCGTCACGGGAGCGGTCCGTCCGAGGAAGTGAATGACCTCCGCGTCGGAGAACCACTTCACGCAGCGCCTCAGGTCGGTTGACGCAAGGGGCCGGAGGAGCACACGCGAACCTCGCAGCACCCGCCGGGACTCCAGCACGGGCTCCGCACACGGACGGATGCTAAAGAGCTTTCCGCATCAGGTATTCGATAAGACGAGCGTCGTCGTCGCGAAGCCGCCATCGTCATCGCGGACCGTCAACGTGACGAGGAACGGGCCAGCCGGGTCGTACGCGTGGACGATGCTGGCAGCCACGACGAACGGCACGGTCCCCCCTTGGCTCTGCCACGGATCCGGGGACACACCGTTGTTGAAGAACGTCTGCGTCACGCTCGTGCCGTCACCAAAGTCCCAGGTTGCAGTCAGATCGTCGCTGCCGGGATCTTGAAGGCTGGCACGGAACGTGACGCCCGCGTGCAAGAAGAACGCCGCGAGGTCCGGCTCGGTCCACATCCAGGTGGACCCGTGTCGCACATTGAAGTTGTGGTGGATCCGGACCTCTTGGCCGTCGGGGAAGACGACGATGATCCAAGCGGGGTTGTCTCCCCCCGGCCCACCGTTCATGGGGTCGTTGTCCGGCGTGTATGCGAGCGTCGCGGTCACATGGTCCCGGAGGGAGAACGTGACGAGGCCCGTCGTCGCAGCCTGGGAGGCCGGGCTCCCCGGCCTCCGGATCAGATTCAGGGACGCGAGGACGCCGGCGTCGGATGTGACGGTGAACGTGAGATCGTGCCATTTCTCGCCCGCCATCTCGATCCGGAACGAGGCTTGGGCGACCGCATCGAGCTGCCGAGCCTCCGGTGGGCTGTTCGTGATTGCGACGGCGGCCCGCGCCGTTGCGACATGCGTACCATCGGACACCTCGACGACCGCGGCGCCGGAGAAGTCGTCGCTGTACTGGGCTGCCGCGGTCGGCGTCGGCGACCACACGGTGTCGAACACCCCATCGCCCGTGAAGTCCCATCGGAAGGAGAGCGAATCGCCATCGGGATCGCTCGAGCCGGTGGCGTTGAGGAGGATCGTATCGCCTTCGTGACCGGAGTACGGCCCGCCCGCGTCCGGCACGGGCGCGCCGACCGCCACGATGTCGACAACGGGCGCCGCGGAGGTCGCGTCGGGCACCCCGTTTGCGTCCATGTCCGACCGGGCCCGCGAGAGTTCCATGCGTCCGGCGCCGAGCGCGGGTGCGACGAGTGTGTACGATCGGATGACGGGCTCATAGGCGGACGGATACCGCGGGTCGTCCGAGCCACTCGCGAGTGCCGCCGGGAGATCGACGAACCACCGCAAAGTGGCCAATCCGTCCGGATGGGCCACGATCTCATCCGGCGCGACGGAATAGCTCCCCTCCTCCACACTCCATCCCGCAGGCACATCGTCTTCAAGTACGCCGTGGGTCACGTTGACGTCGGCGGTGATCGCGTCGTCGAACGTGTACACGGCGATGTTCGTCGCGTCGATCGTCACATGGATTCGTGCGCCGGCCATCCCGTCGATCTGGGTCCAGAGCGGTTCCTTGCCGATCACCACCGTCGCATGCGCGTGGAGGTAAGCCCAGAAGTCGCTCTGCGGGTTCGAATCGGGTCCGTCGTAGTGCGCGTTCCCCAGGATCGGCCGCACCGCGAACGGAAGCGTCTCGCCTCCGATCCGGTATTGGATGTCGGCTTGGGTGAACTGGAATTCCTCGGAGCACCACCAGGAGGGTTTCGGAAGGAAGCCTTGCAGAACCTCTTCTCCGTACGAATATAGAAGGGAGCCGCCCGCCGGGATCGTCTGGACCGTCAGGACCCCGTCTTGCGTCGTTTGCGTGGGATTCGGTGGAGGCGACGCGAGCGGATGCGGACTCATGAGGACCGCCGGCTCGGTCACTTCGACAGGTACGTTCGCGGCGTTGTTCACGCGAATCCCGACCGGCGACGTCACGGTGTGGCCGTCCCGATCGTACGTCTCGTTCACGACCGTCGCGGTCACGAGTCCGCGACCCGCAGCTTCCCAGAAGGTCATCGCACCGGAATCCGCGCGGGATGCGGGCGCCCCGATGTGCACGGAGCTCACGGCGGTGACCGCTGCGACGAGGACGATGAACACTGTTAGCTTAAACGAAAAGGCTCTCATCCCGTCCCGTTCCGCGGCCGAATCAAAGATATGAAAACCGGTTTCCTTAAGGGTGCCGACACAATTCTCACATGTTCCGCCGGGTGATTTTCAACTCTGATACGATTGGTCCATCCCGCCGAAAGGTCGGTTCGACAACGCCTTGAAGTCGGCGGGGGCTTCCCTCGCGCGTGATCGTCTACGACCCGCGGTTCCTCGACCATGTGGCTTCGCCCCTTCACGTGGAGCGGCCGGAGCGCCTCGGGTCGATTGTCACCCGCCTCCAGCGTGAGGGTCTGTTCACGGAGGTCACGAAGGCGGTTCCCGCGAGCCTCGCGGACCTGGAACGGGTCCACCGGACGCCCTACCTGAACCTCTTCCGAACCCTCGGGGAAGGGCTCTTGGACCCGGAGACCGCGGTCCATCCCTCGACGTTCGAAATTGCCTCGCTCGCGGCAGGAGCGGTCCTTCACGCGACGCGCATCGCCGTCCGAGACGGTCGGCCGACGGTTGCGCTCGTCCGGCCGCCGGGCCACCACGCGGGTCCGGACTACGGCGGGGGCTTTTGCTATCTGAACAACGTCGCCATCGCCGCCGCGGCGCAAGTCGCCGAGGGACAGCGGGTCGCCATCGTGGACTACGACGCCCACCACGGCAACGGGACGCGGGACATCTTCGCGGATTCGACGAACGTGCTCTATCTCTCGACGCACGAGTACGGGATCTATCCGGGCACGGGCCCCGCGGAGGACGTCGGCGAAGCGGAGGGCCGCGGGTTCACGGTGAACATCCCGTTCCGGGCCGGCTGCGGGGACGCGTCGTACGCTGTCGCGTACGAGGCGATCGTCGAGCCGATCCTCAAGCAGTTCCGCCCCGATGTCCTGCTCGTGAGTCTCGGGGTCGACGCCCACTACCGGGACCCGCTCACGTCCCTCGTGCTCTCCTCGCCCGGATACGTGGACCTGCTCGGCCGAACCGCGGCGCTCGCCGCCCGGCTCTGCGGAAATCGGGTCGTGGTGGCCCTGGAGGGCGGGTATCACCTCGAGGCGCTCAGCGAAGTCCTCGCGGGTGTCGTCGGGCGCCTGCAGGGTCGGTCAATCGGATACACCTTGACGGACGTCCTCGATAGCGACGTCCACGGCCGAGGCGCCATCGAGGCGACGACGCGGGCTCACGGGGCGTTCTGGAACCTACGCTGAGTGGTGCCGCTTCCGCTCCGTGACCTTGCGCTCCTTCTCTTTCACGATGCGCTTGTACAACGTCTCCAATAGGCCGGTCAGCGCCACGTGGAGATCCCAGTCGAAGTGGTGGGCGTAGTAGATCCGGTGGGCGGTTGTGAAGCGCGCGCGCAGAGAGTACTTCCAACGGTCTCCCTCCGGCTTGTACTTCTGGAGATGGATGGCGAGCGTCCGCGGCTCCACGAGCGGCGCAATCCGCCGCATCTCCTTCTGGACGATGTCATAGATTTCGTCGTACGTGTCCTTCGGGTCGTCCTCGAGTCCGCCGATTTCGACGAACAGCTGCTGCCGCTCCCGGAGCCCGGCGAGGAACTGCATGAGGTCTTGGGTCGTGATGATCCCGACGGGTTCGTCGTTCTCCGTCACGATGATCGAGGAGATGTGATTCTTCGCCATCAGTTCCGCCGCGTGGTGGACGTCTGCGTCGGGGCCGACGGTATAGGGCGGGTAACGCATGACGCCTTTCACCTCGAGGCCGACCTTCTCCTCGCGGCCGGCGCGTTCGCCGTAATGCTCGCGGACCTTCGGCCGCGCGAACAGTTCGACGACGTCCTTCAGCCCGACCACGCCTTTCAGATGGCGATTCTTGTCCACGACCGGCACGGACCGTTCGCCGAGGGATCGCATGATCTGCACGGCATGCTCGACCGTGTCGTCCTCCGCGACGCATTGGGGATTCGGCGTCATGAATTCCCGCACCGCGACGCCCTCGACCGCCCGTGTATCGACGAGGGCTCGGACGATGTCGCTCCGGGATACGATCCCGATGAGCGACTTCCCCTTCACCACAGGGACCGCCCGGAATCCGGCGGAGATCATCTTCTCGGCGGCCTCGGGAAGGGCCGTGTCCGGGGTGATTTCCGGCGCGATCTCGAGCACGTTCGAGACCTTCGTGGTCGGCGGCAGGTTCCGTCGGCGCATGAGTTCCCGCATCGTGACGACGCCGGCGAGTTTCTTCCGCTCCAGGACGGGCAATTCGTGGACGTCGTTCGATTTCATCTTGCCGAGGACGTCGCCGAGCGTGTCGTCCGGAGTCGCGGTGACGAGGTCCGTGGACATGTAAGCGGAGACCGGCAGGTCCTGGACCCTGTTCCGCTTCATGGAGAACCCGCTTGGGGAGGATGCGATAGCGGGCCTGCGTATAATAAAGTTCTTTCATGACCCATTGATTTCGTCTGGCAATGAGAGCCCGCGCGGTCGTCGTCTTCCGGGGGCGCGTTCAAGGCGTCTACTTCCGGGCGAACTGTGCGGACAAAGCGGAAGAACTCGGGCTCGACGGATACGTCCGCAACATGCACGACGGCACCGTCGAGGCGGTGTTCGAAGGAGACAAGTCGCTCATCGAAACGTGCATCGATTGGAACCGCAAGTCGCAACCGTACGCGCGCGTCGAGGCGGTCGAGGTCAATTGGTCGGAACCGCGGGGCGACGTTCGCGGATTCCAAGTTCAGCACTGATCGTCCTCGAGTGGCTACCGCAACTCAATTCGATACGTCGTCTCCGGCAGCTCATGGTGAATCGTCCACACGGCAGCCTCGGTCAGGAGGCCTTTGTCGATCCACGCCCGGGTCTTCTTCGGGACGGTCGCCGGCCCCAACACCGCGCCCGGTCGCTTCGGATCGTCGATGTAATCGGTCTCCAAGAGGAAACGGGGTTGGCCCTTGAGCGCCTCCACGACGAGGTCTTCTTTTGCGAGAATCGAAGGAACGAGCCCGTGCGTGTCCTCCGTCCGAGTCAGCGGTGTCGAATGGTGCTTGACGACCCGCTTCGGATCGAGCCGCGCATTCGCCGCAATCCGGGCAAGTCCCGCAAACGTCTCGCGTGTGGGGTCTTCGGTGTGCAAGACGACGGCGCAATCAAGCTCTTTCGCACGGGCCATGGCATATCCGAGGAGTTCGTTGCACGCCGCCATGATTTCGGCGTCGACGGGAAAGTGGGGCCGTCCGATCTCACCGAAGGCAACCGCCCTCTCCTCCGCGATGTGGGCGGCCGCGAGGTCAATCCCCTTCCGCATCGCGTCCATCGCTGGGGCGGGTCCGAGGCTCTCCCGAAGATGGAGATAGTCCACCGGGTACGGTCCAAGGGCCACGAACACCTGGATGGCGGTCGCGCCGCGGACGGCATCGGCCATTCGGAGCGTCTTCTGGTACGCGGGTCCATAATCTTCGCCGCGGTGAATCGGGATGTGGTCATCGGGAGCGTGCGTCAAGAGGAACGCCGTCCCGCCGGCTTTCTCGAACGCCTTCGCCGCCAGGACCCCCTGAAACTCCGGTCGCAGGTGGATGTGGTTGTCAAAGATTGGGAACCGCGCGGCCATTTGACCCTTTTCTCGAAACCGAACCCCGGGAGTCGGATAAGGTCTTCGCGCCCCTCGCGCGCGTCGCGGCTTAGGTTGACGAAGACTCTTCGGCACGTGCGCGGAGGGCTCGGTTCATCTCCTCGAATCCTCGCCGCGTGTCGCGGTCGAGGCTTCGACGGAGGAGGGGGACGAGCAGGCCGTGGAACTCTTCCCGCTGCACGAGCCGGACCCGATTGTTGCCCGCGGGCGTGATCTCGAAGATGTGTTCGCCATCGAAGAGCCCCGGGAGGCCCAGATGCCCGAGCCATCGGAGTTCGCGGTTGGGCTCGACCCTTTTCACGGTCGGTCGGAACGTCATCCCTCTCGTGCCGGACGCTTGGAGGAGGACCTCGAGCCGGGAGCCGACTCGTAACTCGCCTCGGATTCGTGGGATGAACGGATTCCATTCTGGGAATGCCGCGAAATCCGTGAGGTGCCGCCACACCCGCTCGGCCGGCGCGTGGATCTCGATCTCCGTCCGAAGTTCCTTCATAGAATCCTCGGGCGGCCGTGCGCCTAACGCAACAGGCCGGCGGCCTTCAGTTCCTGCGTGATCTTCTCGACGGCTTCCTCGACGTCCTGCGGTTTGCGGGCGCCGGTGCATACGAGCTTGCCGCTGCCGAACAGGAGGACGACCACCTTCGGTACGTCGATCCGATACACGAGACCGGGGAATTGCTCTGGCTCATACTCCACCTTCTCGAGGCCGAGCGAGATCGCGATGGCGTTCAGGTTGATTTCCGTTCCGAGGTCCGAGGAGGCGACGATGTTCTGGACCTCGATTACAGGATTCTTTTTGATCGGGATGCCTGCGGCCTCAATCTGCTTCGCGACCATGTCGATCGCGGTCTTGACGTGCTCGAGGCTCTTCGCCCCCGTGCAGACGACCTTCCCGCTTCGGAAGAGGAGGGTCGCGGTCTTCGGCTCCTTGAGGCGGTAGATGAGGCCCGGGAACTGCTCCGGCTCGTACTCCGCGCCGCCGAGGGCAAGCGCGATCGCCTGGAGGTCCAGCTCCTCCCCCAAGGACGTCGAGGCGACCACGTTCTCGATTTTGATTTTGGCCAAAGGTACACCTCCGATCCTCAGCGGGCCGGAGGGGCTCCGCAGAGGCCGTCAGTGGGTGGGAGATTTAAAAGGCTCTTTATAAGCTTTAGTCGGCCTGGTTCGCGTCTGTGCCCCCGTGAACGGCTCCTTCGCGCGCTCGCACGAGGGCGAACAGCATCCGGTTCAGCGGCACCGGAATCAGGTGCCGGTCCGCGGCCCGAACGATGGCGCCGGTTATGGCCTCGATCTCGGTACGCCGGCGTCGCTCGAGGTCCTGCAACATGCTCGCGCGGTTCGCGGCGGTCCGCTTCGCGATGAGGACCGTCCGCTTGTACAACTCGTCCGAATCGACGCGGGCGCCTTCGGCCTTGGCAACCGCCGCGGCTTCCCGACACACGTCGCCGAGGACTTCCTGAAGCCGACGGTCGCGGACCAAACGGCCGTTCGGAACCCCGGCGAGTGCGGCGATGGGATTGATCGACGCGTTCACGACGAGCTTCGACCACAGCTCCGACCGGATGTCGCTGGTGACCCGCGCCGCAATCCCGACGTCCGCGAAGATATCTCGCAATCGAACGAGATCCGCTTCGTGGACGCGAGCCCATCCGCCCAGGACCGTCTCACCGACGCCCGCGTGCCGCACCTCGCCCGGGCCTTCGAACGTGACACCGTGAGCCGTCGTGCCCGCGACGACGCGCCGTGCCGTCTTCGCAATCGTCTCTGCGTTGCCGAGGCCGTTCTGGAGCGTGAGAAAAATCGCGCGATCCGCGAACGGGCGCACCGCGAGCATTGCGTTCGCGGTGTCGTACGCTTTTGTCGTGACGAGCACAAGCTCGGGTTTTGCGTTCTGCGGAATCCGCGTCGCCGCCCGGGGTTTCGCAATCAATGCCGTCTTCCCGGAGATTCGCAGCCCATGGGAGCGGATCGCCGCCACATGCTCCGTCCTTCCGATCAGAACCACATCGTGACGACGGGAGAGAACACCTCCGAAGAAACTGCCGATCGCGCCGGCTCCGAGGACGAGGATCTCCACGATTGGAGGATGTGTCCGCGCGGCAAAAACGGTTTCGATGGGCGTTTGACATTCTCGCGTTCTTATAAAATTCCGAGAATGCGCGATTTTTCTCGCTTCGCTACTTTTAAGTGCCCATCATCCATTACAGAAAATAGGGAGGAAACAAGTGGCCAAGAAAAAGAAGGGCAAGAAAAAGAAGAGATAGGCGCTTGCCCGGCCAACCCTGGCGGTGACTCGCCCTCTCGGGACTCACCGCGCTGCACCCTTTTCCCGTTTTTCATTCCTCTTCATTTCTCGACAGACTCGATCTGCGAGTTGCAAGGCTTCGGGATACCCGTGTCGCGTCGAACTGCGGACGATTTCTAGGGAGCGATTCAGAGAAATCCGGTTGCCGACCGAGACGAAGATCGGACGCGCACGGCCCGGTGGGATCCACGCGTATCCTTGCACGCGGCCGCGGAATTCGATCGGAAGTGCCGGCTCCGAGCCGCGTCGTTTCGTCTGAACCCTCCCGACCAGCGGATGCTTCGCCACGCCGATCGTCGGGAGGCTGAGGCGGACCCCGACGTAGCACGCGACGCCGAACAAGGCCGGATGGAGTCGCCCATGGCCGTCCACCAGGAGCACGTCAGGTTGATGCGTCAGCCGATGGACGGTAGTTTCGATTCCCGGAGATTCGCGGTAGGCCAGGTACGTCGGGATGTACGGGAAGGTCGTCTCGTACCGGACCGTGACGATCTCGACTGGCGTGAGGTCGTCCGCGTCGAGGCAAACCGCTGCGACGTACATCGAGTCGCCATCATACGCCGCATCAACGCCCCCGATTCGATTGATGTCCCCCAGCGAATCTCGCTCGGTCACTTGGGCGCTCAAGTGATTCTGGTCGTCCCGAAGCGCCGCGAGGAATTTCGTGGGTCTCAGCGCGCCGACGATTCGTTCGGTCGGGACTCGGCCATGAACCGCACGAATCCTTTCCCCTTCCAGGAGCTGAGTTGCGCCGTGAAGGACCGGCCGGCCGTCCGCGCGGACGACGCGGTGGGCGCCGGGAAGGTCGGGATGATCCACGAGCCACGTTGCGACGGCCCGAGCCGCTCGGACATCGCCCAGCGCCCGCGCAATCGCGCCGCAGGTTGCGACCCGGCCGGGTCCCACTTGGTCAAGGCAGGTCGCAAGGGCATGCCCGAAGTCCACGTCCACGGCTCCCGTATCAACTCAATCCCGCATTACGTTTCCATTTTGGGCGTCTTGGACGGGCGATCCGGCCCTCCAGAACTCCCGTCCGGGTCGTTCCGCGAAAACCCTTTCTACGGGCGGGCCCATCGAAGGCGTCTCGAATGTCGCTCCTCCTCCGCGGTGGGCTCATCGTCACGCAGGATCCGCAGCGGCGCCTCCTCGCCGGCGATGTGTTCGTCGAAGGTGGCCGGATCACGGCAATCGGTTCCGTGGATCGCGAGGGGGACGAGGTCATCGATTGTGCGGGTTCCGCGGTCCTGCCGGGTTTCATCAACCTCCATCATCACGTCGCGAACACGCTCCTGCGCGGGGTCGCGGACGACCGGCCCCTGGAAGAGATGCTCCCGAAGGCGTCCGCAATCGACGCGAAACTCACGCGCCGCGACGTCCAGATCGGCGCGCTCCTCGGATGCGTCGAGATGGTTCGCTCCGGCACGACGAGCTTTCACGATCTCTTCTATTGGGAGGACGAAGTCGCCCGGGCCGTTCGGGAGTCCGGGATGCGCGGCTTCCTATCCTGGGTCACCTTGGACGATGCGTTCACGACGCAGCACGGGAGCCCGTTGAAGAACGCGGAGGTGTTCGTCGCCAAGCAGAAAGACGATCCCCTCGTCACGCCGTCCCTCGGCGTCCAAGGCGTGTACGTGGCGTCGGAGGAGACGTACGCAAGGGCACGGGAGATTGGGGATCGCCACGACGTTCGACTCCACACACACCTCTCGGAGACCCGCGCCGAGGTCGAGGGCCATCGAAACAAGACCGGCCTCCGACCCGTCGAGTGGCTCGAGAAGATCGGCTTCCTAACCGATCGGGTCACCGCGGCCCATTGCGTGTGGGTGACGATGAACGAGGTGCGGATCCTCGCCCGGCACGGCGTGAGCGTCGCCCACTGCCCCGTGTCGAACATGAAGCTCGCGAGTGGCGGGGTCGCCCCGGTGCCGGAGATGATGCGAGAAGGCGTCCTTGTCGGTCTCGGGACCGACTCGCCGCTGTCGAACAACGGGATGGACGTCTTCGCCGACATGAAGGTCGCCGCCCTCCTGCACAAAGCGACGCGCTGGGATCCGCGCGTGATGTCCGCGCAAACGGTCCTCGACCTCGCGACGATCCACGCCGCCCGAGCGTTGCACGCGGATCGCGAGATCGGTTCGATCGAGGTCGGCAAGCGCGCCGATCTCGCCGTCGTCTCCTTGAAAGGCGTCCACACGACTCCTTTTTATCCGGAGACCGTCATCAGCCGCCTCGTCTACAGCTGCCGGGGGAGCGATGTCCGAGCGACGATCGTCGATGGCCAGATCCTCATGGCGGATGGCGTCGTGCGGACGGTCGACGAGGCGGATGTCGTCGCACGGGCCCAGGAGACGGCCCACGAACTGTTTGAGGCGTGAGCCGTGATCGTGGGCGTCGACGAGGCGGGGCGAGGTCCCGTCCTCGGGCCTCTCGTCGTGGCCGGCGTCGCGGTCGAGACCGACGTGGCGTTGCGGCAGATGAACGTGCGCGACTCGAAGAAACTCTCCCCGGAGCGCCGGGAGGCGCTGGCGCCGGAGATCGAGAGGGTGGCGCGGTACGAACTCGTCGTGGTCCCCGCCGAACGGATTGACGCGATGCGCGCGGAGATGTCCCTGAACGACTTCGAGGCAAAGCTGTTCGCGGAACTCATCCAGCGTCTGCGCCCGGAGACCGCGTACGTCGACGCGGCCGACGTCGACGAGATTGAGTTCAAACGGTGCGTCCAGCGGGAGCTGTCGTTCGCTGTGGAGATCATCTCGCAGCACAACGCGGACGAGCTCTTCCCCGTCGTCAGCGCGGCGTCGATCCTCGCAAAGGTCCGCCGCGACCGAGAAATGCGAGCCATCGAAGAGGAGTTCGGCGTGCCGATCGGTTCCGGCTACTCGCACGACGTGCAGACGATCGCCTTCCTGGAAAAGTGGATTAGGGAGACGGGGACTCTGCCGCGACACACGCGCACGTCGTGGGACACCGCCCGGCGGCTGCTCGCGGAGTCCCGCAGTCGGAAGCTTGAGGAGTTCGGGGAGGGAAAGTCATGAGGGAGATGCTCGAGGACCTGATCCGCAAGTTCAATGCGAAGGTGGCGTCCGATCCGGCGCTGCGCGCCGAAGTGGGTGACCTCCGCAAGACGGTCTTGATCGACTTGAAGGACGGCACGATGTACCACTTCACCCTCGCCGATCAGAAAGTCGCGGGCCTCCTCGACGGCGGCGCGGACCACGCGGACATCACGATCTCGACGGACGCGGACACGCTCCGTGCTCTCATCCTGCGTGAGATCGGACCGTTCAAGGCGTACGCGACGGGGAAGATCAAGTTCAAAGGGAGCCTCGAAGACCTCGCGCGATTCCGCAAGTTCTTCTGAGTGCCCCCCCGCGATAGGTTTATCCGACTCCGTCCAATCCGGACGCTCGACCGCCGTCGCGGGCCTGCGGCTCGATGCTTTCGGGTAGCGGGGTGGGGTAGCCAGGATATCCCGTCGGGCTCATAGCTCGGGACTCCAGGTCCCCGGTGAGACACCCGGAGATCGATGGTTCAAAAGGGCCGCGAGGACGCCCCTCCGGCCCGGGACGTCCATCCCCCGCTATCGAACGCGGGCGTACGCGACGCGGTCTCCCTGGTCGGCTCCCGAGGTTGCGTGACGATGTTAACCTTGTTCAAGGTTAACCGGGATTTCTCTTTTCCTATACAAACTACTGCGGCCTGATTCTCACGTCGCAACGTTTATCGGCAGTGGCTCGGGTGGTCCGGCAGGCTTTCGATGGATCGCGTCAAGACGGGCATCGTGGGCCTCGACACGATGCTGAACGGCGGCCTTCTGCCCGCCCGACCGTACGTCATCTCCGGGCCCACCGGGAGCGGCAAGACGATCCTCTCGGCGCACTTCCTGCTCGAGGGGCTCGGCCAGCACGAACCCTGCCTGCTCGTCACCCTCGACGAACCTCCGATTGAGGTCAAGTCGAACATGGCGACGTTCGGGTGGAACCTCGACCGGCTCAAGATCCTCGACGCGACCCCGGACATCCGGGCCCACAAGAGGCAGCGGTCCGTGATCGACGTCGGCACGGCCCTCGATGTCCGGGACATGGAGGACGTCACGGAGATCCGACAGTCTTCCGGGATCCGCGCCCTCGAGGTCAACGTGCACAGCGTCCAGAAGATGATCAAACAGGAGTTCGCTCACCATCTCGAGCGGACGAAGGAGCGCTACAAGCGGATCGTGATCGACTCGATGACGGCCCTCAAGATGTTCTCGATGCAGGGCCAGGACAGCCGGGTGCTGACCCAGTCCTTCCTCCGGTTCCTCGCCGAACTCGAGTCGACGACCCTGATCGTCTCCGAGCGCCTGGACCGGAAGATCCTCGAAACGGAGTTCTTCCTCTCCCGCGGCGAGATTCGCCTGCACAAGTGGGTCGACGGAAGCGTGGTCCGCCGGGCGATCTCGATCGAGAAGTTCCGCGGCTCGGCGTTCGACGACAAGATGCGACCCGTGTCGATTACGGACAAAGGGATGGTCGTCTATCTCGACGGCCCGGCCCAGACGCGCGTCGCCTCGGCGGGCCCCATCGCGGGCGAATCGCTCCTCGAGACCCGCCTCATCGACGAAGTCTCGAACGTGATCGAGTCGGTCATGAAGGGGATCGAGGATGCCCACCGCCGCCAAGTCCCAATCCGCGACGTTGAGGTGTCCCTGTCCCGCGCCATGCTCGCGTTCCAGCGCCGGAACTACCGGAAGGCGATGAAGATCGCGCTCGGCTGCGACTCGGACCTGAAAGAACGACTGCGCCAGGCGCCGCCCGCGCCGCCCACGGCGATTCCACCCCGACCGCCGCTGGTGGCCCGATGACGGCCGCGGCGAAGATCCGTACGGGGATCGCCGGACTCGACAAGATGCTCCACGGCGGATTCGTCCCCGGCCGGCCATACATCGTGTCCGGCCCGCCCGGCGCGGGCAAGACGATCCTCGCCATGCAGTTCCTCCGCGAGGGCTTGGAGGGCGGGGAACGCTGCCTGTTCGTCGCACTCGAGGAGCCGCCGAACGAGCTGAAGATCAACATGCGCGGGTTCCGCTGGAACCTGGACGACCTCGACGTCCTCGATGCGAACTCCGACATCCGACGCTTCGAGCCCACCCCAATCCTGGAAATCTCGACGGAGGAGGAGCCGATCAAAGTCCGAGCCTTGGGAGATCGGATCCGCAAGACCCCGGACTTCGAGAGCAAAGAGGTCACGGTCCACTCGCTGCAACAGCTGCTGAAGACCCTGTTGCTCAAGAGGAACTACGAGCGGGTCGTGATCGATTCGATTACCGCGTTGAAGTACTTCTGCATGCGCGAGTTCGAGGAGGCCGTCACGACGCAGTCGTTCATGCGGTACCTCGCGGAGTCGAAGGTGACCTCCCTGCTCACGCTCGAGCTCCCGGAGGAGGGCGAGGTCCCGCCGGAGGCCTTCCTCGCCCGCGGGGAAATCCGACTGCACAAGCTCCGCGATGAAACGGGGATCAAGCGGTTCATCTCCGTCGAGAAGTACAAGGGTTCCTCCCACGACGAATTCGTCTACGCGTTCGACATCACGAACGCCGGGATCGTCCTGAACACGGCGGCGTAAACTCAATTCGCCTTCGGACGCCGTTTTCTCGCGGCAGCCCGACGGCGGATGTCAACGCGGAGTTTGTCTGACATATGTATGACTACTTTTAAATAGGGCCAGATGGATTCGGCCGGCCGTCAGTCTCCTTCGGGATGGGATGGCACAATGAAATCGCTTCTCAACGAGGCTCTGGCCCGACACCAGGAAGCCGAAGCAAAGGAAGAGCGCGAAGCCGCGAAGCCTAAGGCCGTCGACAAGAAGACGGGCGACGATGAAGAGATCGAGAAGATCGTCGAATCGATCAACGTCTCGATCAAGATCGTCGGCTGCGGCGGCGGCGGATCGAATACGATCAACCGGTGCAGCGAAGCCGGAATCACGGGCGCACAGCTCGCCGCGGTGAACACGGATGCGAAGCACCTGCTGTCCGTCCACGCGCCGAAGAAGATCCTCATCGGGAAGCGGCTCACGAAAGGCCTCGGCGCGGGCGCCCTCCCCGAGGTCGGGGAGCAGGCGGCTCACGAGAACGAAGAGGAGATCCGTGAGTTTCTCCGCGGCGCCCACGTCGTGTTCATCACGGCCGGCATGGGCGGCGGGACCGGGACCGGCTCCGCGCAGTACGTCGCGCGGGTCGCGAAAGAGGAAGGCGCCCTCACGATGGGCGTGGTCACGATGCCGTTCAAGTCCGAGGGCCGAATCCGCATGGAGAACGCGGAGGCTGGCCTGGACAAGCTGCGCAAGTTCAGCGACACGACGATCGTCATCTACAACGACAAGCTCCTCGAGCTCGTGCCTCGCCTTCCAATCAACGCGGCGTTCAAGGTCGCGGACGAGATCCTCATGCAGTCGATCAAAGGAATGACGGAGATCATCACGAAGCCGGGCCTCGTGAACCTCGACTACGCCGACCTCATGACGATCATGAAGGGCGGTGGCGTTGCGATGATCGGGATCGGCGAGAGCGAGGAAGAGCGGGATCGGATCGACTATGCGATCAACGAGGCGCTCGAGTCCCCGCTGCTCGGCGAGGTCGACCTGACCCACGCTCGCGGCGCCCTCGTCCGCGTCGTCGGCGGACCCGACCTGACGGTCTCGGAAGCGGAGAAGGCCGCCGAAATCGTCGGCCAGAAGATCAACCCGCAGGCGCGGATCATCTGGGGCTGCTCCGTCGAGGACACGCTGGACCACACGGCCCGGGTGCTCCTCGTCATCACGGGCGTGAAGTCGAAGTCGCTGCTCGGTAAGGAGATCTACACGGGCCCCGTCAAGACGTCCGCCGAAGTGGACGAAGTACGCTGACCTCCTCCTCTTTTTACCCGAACCTTTTTCCTTTTCTCCTCTATCGGCCGAGCGTGAGCACGCGGCGGCCGAGGTATCGGTACATCGCGTTCCGCCTCGAAGGCCCGCGACCGTTCCGTCGGGACGAGGTGCTCGAGGCCCTTCGGACGACGACACCGCGGCTTCGGCTTGTGGACTTCGCAGGGACGTCGGGCCTCGTCCAGACGAACCATCTTGACAAAGACGCCGCGATTCATGCGCTGACCGCCATCGGAACCATGGGCGGCGAACGGGTCCGCGTGACGACGGTCGGCACGTCGGGGACGATTCGCGCGGCGACGCGGAAGTACCTGAGCCGGGTGGACAGCCCGCCACGAGAACCCGGAAAGAACCCTTATAAGTGACCGCTTTATTAGCGACCCGAGGTTTATCATATGCAACCGGGCCAGATGGCGTACGACCGTGCGATTACGGTCTTCAGCCCCGACGGCCGCCTTTTCCAGGTTGAGTACGCTCGCGTCGCGGTCACCCGCGGCAACACGACGGTCGGCCTGAAGTTCAAGGACGGGATCGTCCTGATGGCCGACAAGAAGATCGGGTCGCGGCTCGTTGAGACCTCGTCGATTGAGAAGATCTTCCAGATCGACGAGCACGTGGGCGCGGCGACGTCCGGCCTCGTGGCCGACGCACGGGTCCTCGTGGACTACGCCCGGCTCGTCGCCCAGATCAACAAGGTCACGTACAGCGAGAAGATCGGCGTGGACTTGCTCGTCAAGCGGATTTGCGACTACAAGCAGAACTATACGCAGTACGGCGGCGTCCGGCCGTTCGGGACTGCGCTCCTCGTGGCCGGCGTGGACGACCTCGGCACCCATCTCTTCGAGACGGACCCGAGCGGGGCCCTGGTCTCGTATAAGGCCGGCAGCATCGGCCAGGGCCGCCAGGCCGTCATGGAGCTCCTCGAAGAGAAGTACAAGGAGGCCATGTCGAAGGACGACGCGATGCTACTCGGACTCCAAGGGCTTCAGAAGGCCGCGGAAGGCGAGAAGCTCGACGCCCGCGCCATCGAGGTCGGCCTGATCGTCGAGGGGGAGAAGTTCCGCCGACTGTCCGAGGCGGAAGTCGGGCAATATCTCACTCGACTCCCCGCGGCATCTTAGGCGAGGTCATGCCAAAAGAGCTACGATCGGACCGTCGGGACGATATCTTCAAGGAATATGTGATTGCCCGCGTCGAGAAAGCGGGCGAGAAGTTCGAGGTCCTCGTGAAGCCCGAGGCCGTTCAGAAGATTCGGGACGGCAAGGACGTGGACCTGCTGCGCGAGCTCGCGATCGACGAGATCTTCAAGGATGCCCACAAAGGATCGAAGGCGTCCGAGGAGAAGATGACGGAGTTCTTCGGGACCACCGAGGCGCTCGCCGTCGCGAAACAGATCATCCAACGGGGCGAGATCCAGCTCACGACGGAACAGCGTCGCCAGATGCTCGAGACGAAGCGCAAGCAAATCGTCCAATACATCGCGGCGAACGCGATCAACCCGCAGACGGGCGCGCCCCATCCTCCGCAGCGGATCGAGATCGCGATGGAGGAGGCGAAGGTCCATGTCGATCCGTTCAAGGCCGTCGAAGAACAGGTCAAGGAGGTCCTGGACGCGTTGCGGCCCCTGATTCCGATCCGGTTCGAAAAGGTCCGGATCGCCGTCAAGTTGAGCGCCGAAGACAGCGCGAAGGCCTACGGGGACCTCAAGTCGTTCGGTTTGATTCTCAAAGAGGAGTGGTCTCCGACGGGCGCCTGGATCGGTGTCGTCGAGATGCCCGCCGGCCTGCAGACGGAGTTCCTTGAGCGGCTCAATGCGAAGACGAAGGGCAACGTCGAGACCCGGATCCTGAAGGCAGATCAACGAATCTAGCCGCTCTTGTCTCGTGGCCTGCGCCCCGACCGAGGAATTCGCAGACGGCAATGGGTCGTGGTAAGATCTCAGCGGCGCGCCGGCTGGAAGAGTTCAATGGGGTTGCCGGATGGGTCGTCGACTACAATCTGGGACCCGCCGGGTCCTGTCACGATCGTGTTGCGGAACCGCAAGCCGGCCGCGCGGAGCCGAGCGACCTCGGCGGCGATGTCGTCCACCACGAGCTGGATCCGATTCCATCCGCCGGGAGCCGGCTGGCGGCCGTCGGGCATCGGTCGTCCTGCCGAACTGGTCGGGCCACTCAGCAGCAACCGAAGGTCCTCGAGCAGCACATCGGCGAAGGCCGGTGCTGCGTTGGAGAGGAGTCTGAAGCCGAAGTGCGTCGTGTAGAAGGCAACGGCGGCATCGACGTCGTTGACCATGTACCGTACGTTGAACCTCGTCATCGGATCCTTCCGCCCTCACCAAGACGAGATATTTGAACCTGCGGAGGTCGCCCAGCCGAGCCGGCGAGTGGGACTCGATTCGCCTTCGCGCGTCCCTTGAAACCGGAAGCCTCAAGTAGGCGCCGCTGTTTCGAAGCGGTGCGTGAGAGAGAGAAACCAATGCAGGGCAGTGGGTCGCTTCGCCCGATCGTCATTCCTGGCGAAGCCGTCGGTGGCCCCGGGCTGAAACCGGGCCCCGGAACGTACAGCGAAGGCGGACGACTTTTCGCGGCGCAACTGGGCATTCGGGACGAGCACGATGGCCTGGTCAGCGTGATTCCCCTTAACGGACGGTACCTGCCGCGGCGCGGCGATGCCGTGATCGGCGAGATCGTCGACCTCGGTCCTTCCCACTGGCTCGTGGACATCAACTCCCCGTATCCCGCTCCCCTCCACGCGACGGAGTCCGCTTGGCGCGTCGAGTTCGGCGACACCTCGCGATACCTGAAAGTCGGCGACGTCATCATGTGCCACGTCCTGAGCGTCGATGAGATCAAACGGGTCCAGCTCACGATGTCGGAGCGGGAAGCGCGGAAGCTGAGCGGCGGCATCCTGATGGAGGTCTCTCCGACCAAGGTGCCGCGGGTGATCGGGAAGCAGGCGAGCATGGTGTCCCTGATCAAAGACCTGACCCGTTGCCAGATTTACGTGGGTCAGAACGGTCGAATCTGGCTGGACGGGGACGACCGCAGCACCGCGCTCGCCGCGATGGCGATTCGGTTGATCGAGGACCGGGCCCAAGCGTCCGGCCTCACCGAGGCGGTTCGGGAACTGATCGAGAAGGAAGCGCGAGGGCCGAGGCCCTCGTGAGGAGGGTTTTCATGGAAGACATCGAGCACTTTGCGAAGGCGATGAAGTTGATTGACGCAGACGGACGCCGGCTGGATGGCCGCAAGTTCAACGAACTGCGACCAATCCGAATCGAGGCCGGAGTCCTGCGGCGCGCGGACGGTTCCGCGTACATGGAATGGGGCGGGAACAAGGTCCTCGCGGCCGTCTACGGTCCGCGCGAAGCCCACCCGAGGCACCTCCAAGATCCGGCGCGGGCGCTCGTCCAGTGTCGGTACAACATGGCGCCGTTCAGCGTCACGGACCGCAAACGTCCGGGCCCCGATCGGCGTTCGGTCGAAATCTCGAAGGTAATCTCCGAGGCCTTCAGCTCCGTCGTCTTCGCAGAGCAGTTCCCGCGCACGTCCGTGGACATCTTCATCGAGGTCCTCCAAGCGGACGCAGGGACTCGGTGCGCGGGCTTGACCGCAGCGAGCGTGGCGCTCGCGGATGCCGGCGTCCCGATGCGGGACCTCGTGGCGTCATGCGCGTCCGGCAAGATTGACGGCGTCGTGTGCCTCGACCTGAACAAGGACGAGGACAACTTCGGGGACGCAGACTGTCCCACGGCCGTCGTCCCGCGCACGGGGGAGATCGTGCTGCTCCAGATGGACGGGCACCTCACGTCCGATGAGTTCGAGAAGGCCATGGATCTCTCGATCGACGCGGCTCGGCGGATTTACGACCTGCAGCGCGACGCACTCCGCCGACGATACTCCGTCACCCTTGAAGACATCCTGAAGGAATCTCCGCCGGTCCCGTCGCCCATGCAGCCGGAGGGACGGCTGCCGTCCGAAGACGACTTCGGTCCGGAGGGGATCTGATGAGCGAGGAGATCGTGTCCGAGCTCATGCGGGCTCACGTCTACCGCCTTGCGTCGACGGGGCAGCGGCTGGACGGCCGAGCTCTCGACGAGCCGCGGAAGGTGAGCCTCGAGCGGGCGTTCGTCAAGACGGCGGAAGGGAGCGCCCGCGTGAAGCTCGGCAACACGGATGTCTTGGTCGGCATCAAGATGTCCGTGGGCGAACCGTATCCCGACACCCCGAACACAGGCGTCCTCTCGACGAGCGTCGAGCTGATCCCGATGGCGAGCCCGACCTTCGAGGCGGGACCCCCGCGACCCGAAGCGATCGAACTCGCACGGGTCGTGGACCGCGGGATTCGCGAGTCGAAGATGGTGAGCATGGAGAAGCTCTGCATCACGCCGAAGGAGAAGGTCTGGATCCTCTTCATCGATATCCATGTCCTCGACTACGACGGGAACCTGTTCGACGCGTGCTCGTACGCCGCCGTGGCGGCCCTCGCGTCGACGGTTGCGCCCGCAAAGAGCCTGGGGCTCGGGGACGACTTCCCGCTCCCAGTCGAGCACTGGCCCGTGAGTGTCACGACGGCGAAGATCAAGGATCGACTCTTGGTCGACCCAAGCCTCGACGAAGAGCGGATGGCGGACGCGCGGCTCACCGTGACGACGGACGAGAACGGAGACATCCGCGCGATGCAAAAAGGCTTAAGTGGAACCTTCTCTTACGACGAAGTGAAGGGGATTATCGAGACCGCCCAGCGAGTCGGGCGGCGCATCCGCCCCTTGCTTCAATCGTCCTGAGGTCTTCCGTGGCCCGTCGCACGCGAAAGGCAGGCATCGTTGGCCGATTCGGCCCCCGCTATGGAGTGCGTATCCGCCGACGGGTCCAAGAAATCGAGGAAGGCCTGAAGCACCGGCACGCGTGCCCGCGATGCGCTGCGATCTCCGTTCACCGTCGTTCGACCGGCGTGTGGGAATGCCGGCGCTGCGGTTACGTCTTCGCGGGAGGCGCATACCGTCCGATCGTCACGACGTCGTTCAAACGCGAGATCGCCGAGACCGCTGAGAAACCCGAACCGAAGGCGAAAGAGGCCTGAGATGTACAAGTGCGCGAAGTGCCTCGAGCCCATCCGAGCGAACATCAACACGGTGGGAATTCAGTGTGAGCGATGCGGCTCGAAGATGTTCTACAAGGAGCGGCCGAACGTCAAGAAGGTCGTCAAGGCGCTGTGACGATGCGACGCGCGACGATCACGTTCGATGGGGCCGACGCGGCGATGGTCTATGAGGCGTTGCGGCCGGAGACCGGACGCGACGTGCCGAAGGCCCACGTCTCGATGGTGTCCCGTCGGAATCGGCTGACGCTCGGGATCGAGGCAGACGACACGAGCGCCCTGAGGGCCGCCGTGAACTCGTACTTGCGATGGGCGGACGTGGCCGTCCGGGTGGGGCGGGAAGTGAAACGGTGAAAGACATCTCTCCGCAACTCCAGAACCAGATCGCGCAGTATCAGCAGCTGCAAAACCAGCTCCAGGTCCTCGGGACCCAGCGCGTCCAGCTCGAGGCGAAGTTGCGGGAGATCGAAGGAACGCTCGAAGAGCTCGGGAAGATCTCGGGCGAGACGCCGATCTACAAGAGCATCGGAATGCTCCTCGTGCGGCAAGACGACCGCGAGGCGCTGAAGAAGGAGCTCGAGGAGCACAAGGAGACCCTGACGATCCGCGTGAAGTCGATCCAGAAGCAGGAGAAGTCCCTGTCGGAGCGGTACGAGGATCTCGCGGGCAAGATTCAATCGGCGCTCGGCACGACGCCCTCGGCCGCGGAGGGCTGAATTCTCTCCCGATAACACCGCCGCAAATCCTTATATCAGCAGGCTTATTGGCGACCTCGTGGCCGACGATTCCGGCTCCGCGGAAGGCGGGGAGCCCGCCGCGCCGACCCGCCCGGGCCTCGCGTTCAACCGCCAGAGCCTCGAGCGGTTCCTGATGATCTTCCTGTTCCTGCTGGCCCTCTACGCCATCATCGACCAACAGGTCGGGACCTCGTTTGCGACGCTCGCGGGCTCCGTGCTCTACCCCGTCTTCGGGTTCGGCGGTACGCTGCCCGTCCTGACGATTCTGCTCCTGGGACTCGCGACCACGACGATCGGTTCCGTCCTCCGGGACCACTACACGAACTGGGTGAAGATGGCCCGGACGCAGCGGGTCATCCGAGCGTGGTCCCGCGAGCGGATGGAGGCCATGCGGAAGGGCCAGCAGACGAGGGTCCAGATGCTCATGGAAGCTCAGAAAGGGTTCGCGAAAGATCAGATGGAGATGATGACGAGCCCCTACAAGGCGACGGCCTGGACGATGTTCTTCTTCATCGTCATGATCGTCTGGTTACGCCTCTTCGTCGATACCGTCCTGCTGGACCACGGAAACCAGTGGATCACGGTCCCATGGTCCACCCACGTGTTCCTGCCCTTGGGCGTGGTCATCATGCCGGCCTGGCTTCTCCTGTACTCCCTCCTCGCGGTCCCCTTCGGGCAAATCGTCACCCGCATCCTACGATACATCTCATACGTCCTCGTATCTGCAGGCACGAAGTTCCGGGCGATGGCGAAGGAGCGCCGGATGAGCCTCGAGGCGTTCGGTCGCGCGGCGGAGAAGGATTCCATGCTTGACCGGGCGCTGGACGCGGCGATCCTCGCCGAGATTCGGAAGTACGACGCCGCGGGCGCGAACGTCGTCGTCGATGGACGGATTCAAGCGCATCTCCTGTCCAAGGAACGGGTGCCGTGCATCAAGGTCCTCATCGATGCGCCCCTCGACCTGCGCGCGGAGCGGATTTCCCGGCGGGAGAAGAAGAGCGTCGAGGAGGCGAGGCGGGAGATTGTCGCGCGCGAGAAATCGGAGCGAATCCGATACCACGCGATTTACGGGATCGATGTTCGCGACACCGGGATTTTCGACCTCGTCATCGATTCCCGAAACCGAACGCCGGACGAGATCGTGGCGATGATCGGCGCGCGGGTGGGGGGATGACCGACCTCGTCGTCCTCCACGAGGTGCCGGATTCGAAGCATGGGACGAGGCCTGAAGAGCGGTCGATCGGGGAACGGATCCGCCTCGGGGTCGCGATCGTCGACAAGCCCGCGGGGCCGACCTCCCATCAGGTGAGCGCCTGGGTCCGCGACATGTTCGGCGTCCCGAAGGCGGGCCACTCGGGGACCCTCGATCCCCGCGTGACCGGGGTCCTTCCCGTCGCGCTGGCGGACGCGACCCGCGCCGTCGAAGCCGTCCTGGCGGGAGACAAGGAGTACGTTGGCGTAATGCAGCTCCACCAGGACGTCGAGGAGCGACGCGTGCGTTCAATGATGGCACGGTTCGTCGGGGCGATTTACCAGATTCCACCGGTTCGTTCAGCCGTGAAGCGCGAGCAGCGCACGCGGATCGTGTACGAGCTCGAGCCGATCGAGGTCGAAGGGCGAAACATCCTGTTTCGCGTCCGATGTGAATCCGGGACCTATGTGCGGACGCTCGCCGCGGACATCGGTGACGCGCTCGGCGTGGGCGGGAACCTGGTCGACCTCCGTCGAACGCGCACGGCGACTTTCGGAGAGGCGGATGCGCATCCGCTCAATGCGTTCCGCGACGCGATTGCCTACTGGAAGGAAGACGGGGACGAAACCCCGATTCGGGCGCTTCTCCGGCCGATCGAAGACCTCCTTCTTCATCTGCCGCGGATGGTCGTCAAAGACACCGCGGTCGATGCGATCTGTCACGGGGCGAACCTCATGGTCCCCGGGGTTGCGCAGCTCTCCGCTCACATTCGGTCCGGCGACCTCGTTGGCGTCTTCACGGGAAAAGGCGAGGCCGTGGCGCTCGCGAAGGCCCTCATGACGACGGACGGGATCGTCGTCGCGAAATCCGGTGCCGCGGCGGACACGGCCCGCGTCCTCATGAATCCGGGCACGTATCCGAAGCTCTGGAAGTGATCGAATGGGCGTGGACCCCTGGGGGTTCGACGAGGAGCGACAGGCCGTCGCGCGCCGCCTCCGGTCGAGGCGGTTGCGGTTGGGCGCGGTCCGCACCGCGAGCTTCGGTGTGATCGCGGGCATCCTCGTGTTCGGCGGGGCGGCCGCATGCCGGGACCTCGTCCTGTCGCTCGGTTGGCCCGGATGGATGTCCGTCGTGACCTTCCTCGCGGTGCTGTTCGGCGTCTTCGCCGCGGCGGAGGTCCCCTTCAGTTATGTCGGCGGATTCCGGTGGGAGCATGCGATCGGCCTCTCGACGCAGACGTTCGCGGGATGGATGAAAGATCTCGGGAAGTCGTTGGCCCTCGGCCTCGGGTCGACGATCGTCGTCGGCGGCGTGCTCCTTTGGCTCCTCGCGACCACGCCTTGGTGGTGGCTCGTCGGATGGGTCCTTGGCACCGCGGTCTCCGCGGTTCTCGGGTTCCTCGCGCCGATCGTGTTCGTCCCGCTCTTCTTCCGATTCCGTCCGCTCCAAGATGAGCGCCTGCGGACGCGCTTCGTGACTCTCGCCGCTCGCGCCCGCGTGCCGGTGCTTGGTGTGTTCGAACTGCAAGCGTCCTCGAAGACGCGGAGATCGAATGCCGCGGTGATGGGATTCGGCCGAACGCGGAGGATCATCGTGACCGACACGTTGTTGCGCGACTTCCCCATCGACGAGGTGGACTCGGTCCTCGCTCACGAACTCGCGCATCAGAGATACCTCGATCCGATTCGGGGGTTCCTCGTTGGCTCCCTCACCTCGCTCGTCATCGTCGCGCCCACCGCGTGGCTGTACGCCATTTCGCATGCCTCCTTCGGGATTGCGGCGATCGCGGACATGGCGGGACTGCCGCTTGTTGCCGTGCTCTTCAGTCTCGCGGCCCTCCCGTTTCGTCCGGTGGAGTTATGGTGGTCCCGGATCCGGGAGGCCCGGGCGGATCGATTCTCCCTCGAGCTGACACGAAATCCGAATGCCTTCGCGGCGGCGATGGTCCGTCTCCACGACCGCAACCTCGGCGTGGCGATCCCGAGCCGTTGGGAGAAGTGGCTGTTTTATAGCCATCCGTCCGGACGTGAACGCGTCGACTCCGCACGCTCGTTCGCTGCTTCGCAAGCCGCGGGACCGCAGGAAGTCGGAGGGATCTGAAAAGCCACATGCCACTCCCGTCAGAAGATGCGGATCCTCGAATCCGAGCGGACCTGAGAACCTTTAAGACGCCTGAGCCAATCGTGCGAGCGCTGGGTGCCGAGGTCGCCTAGTCCGGTAGGGCGCCAGCCTGGAGAGCTGGTGGGCGTCAGCCCTCGGGAGTTCAAATGGCTCCCGCCGCTCTAATGACGGCTGCCTGAAAGTCTCCCCCTCGGCGTTCAGCTCTTTCGACGCGCCGCGGCGAGTTTTGCCTTCAGGGTTTCAATCGGTTTCAGCGGCAACGGATCCACGCCGCGCAGGGCCGCGAGGTAGAGGCTGACGTAGTCTCCCAGATACAGTGTGCCGAGCATTCGACTCAGGAGGGACGGGCCATCGTCGTGGACTTCCTCGACCTTCGTCCGCTTCGACATCAAGGATGTCGTGATGTCGAGTTGCCGTTTCAACTCGGGTGGCTCGTCGGCATCTCGGAGAATGATTGGACGATACGACCGAGCACGCGGGTCCTCGACCCAGCCGACGAGCTCGTTATGGTCCGCCTCCGGAAAGGTCGAGGAGAAGGCGAGCACCTTCGCGTTCTCGTTCAGCTGCGTCTGCCATCGCCTCGCGACTGCGGTGAAGGGAGGCGCCGCATAGAGGATCGGGACCGTGGTCTTGAGGCGGAGCGCGAGGGCTTTCGCCCGGTTCAAGCGAACGCCGCTCTCCGGACGGAGGCGCGTCCGCAATTCGTTCAAGTGGGCGACGGCTTGTTCCACGTCACCTCGCAAGTCTCCGTACGTCCATCCGCTTCCGATCGTCGACAGGATTCCGAAGAGGTGGCCGAACGCGCCCCGCGGTGGCAACCCCGCGGGCACCTCGAAGACGGGCCACCCGCCTCCGCGTGCGAGATCTCCAAGACGGCCGCCGGAGGTGATCGCGATGACCCGGCACCCCAGTTTGATGCCTTCGGCCGTGGCCCCGAGCGTCTCTTCCGTGTTGCCGGAGTAGGACACGGCGACGAGGAGGTCTTCCGGACGGGCGTACGACGGAAGACGGTAGTCCCGGACGACCTGGATGGGCACTTTGCAACGGTCCGCCACCCAAGCGGCGAAGACATCCCCCGCAATCGCGGAGCCGCCCATCCCGATCAGGAAGACGCGTTGGGCCTCGGCGATTGGCGCCCGGGCCTTGCCCTCGGCCCAGATCGCCGCCGCGGAAATCTGGTCCGGAAGGGACGCGATGATGTCTCGCATCCCTCCCGGGTCGACCCGTGCGACGGCCCGCGCGTCGAGCATCCCGGGCGGCATGGGACCCGCCGAAATAAGGACTCCGTCCTCCGAGGTGGGAACCAAAAAGTTGGTTCTTACAATAATCTTGATATATTCCGCCGAGCTGCAAACGGCCGTGGATTTCCAACGGGCCATCGAGGCGCTGCGGACTGGCGCGTTCATCCTGGTCTATGACGGCGATGGCCGGGAGGCGGAAACGGACCTCACGATCGCGAGCGAATTCGTATCGCCCGCTTCGATCCGAACCCTGCGCAAAGAGGCTGGCGGACTCATCTGCATGACCCTGTCCGGCGAAGTCCGGGCGCGCATCGGCCTGCCGTTCATGGCCGACGTCCTTCGGCGGGCGACCCCCACGTATCCCGTCCTCGGTGCCATCTCGACGGAGGACATGAAATATGACCGACACAGCGCCTTCTCGATTTCCGTGAACCACCGCGAGACGTTCACCGGCGTGACGGACATCGATCGCGCGAAGACGATTTCCCGTCTGGCCGCCATCGCGAAGGAGGCCACGAAGCGGGAGAACGGCTGGGCCGCGGACGTCTTCGCGAACGAGTTTCGTTCTCCTGGCCACGTGCCGCTCCTGAACGCCGCAGGACCGCTCCTCGCCGAACGACGCGGTCACACGGAGCTCACGACGGCGCTCATGATCATGGCCGGCCTCGCGCCGACCGCGACGATTTGCGAGATGATGGCGGACGACGGACACGCCGTCTCGAAGGAAGATGCAAAGGCATATGCTCGGGCGAGGAATCTCGTCTTCCTGGAAGGGCAGGACATCGTCCGAGCGTGGCGTTCGTGGTCCGCGTAATGGCGACGGGGGTCTTCGATCTCCTCCATCCCGGTCATGTGTATTTCCTCCGCGAGGCGCGGAAGCTCGGCGACGAGCTATGGGTCGTCGTCGCGCGCGACAGCACCGCGCGGAAGTTCAAGCACGAGCCAATCATGCCGGAGTCCGCCCGGTTCCAGATGGTCGAGGCGCTCAAGCCCGTCGACCGCGCCGTCCTCGGCCACGAAGGCAACATCTACGACATCCTCGAGGAGATCCGCCCGGATGTCATCGCGATCGGGTACGATCAGGTCCACAACGAGGAGCGGATCCTGGAGGAATGCCGAAAGCGGGGCCTCGCCACGAAGGTCGTCCGGCTCCCGCGGTTCGAAGGTGACCTGGTCGGCACCCGCAAAATCGTGAGGAAGGTGGCCGAATGGCTCGCGCTCCAAGAGCGGCTCAGCGAGGTCGAACGCGCAAAGCCTCGCGGGGCCGCGGATCAACCTCCGTCTCGCCGACGAAAGCGAAACACCTGAAGCGGATCGGGATCGTCGACACGTCCTTCGCCCGTTACGACATGGCATCCGCCACAATTGACGAGTTGCGGAAACAGGGCGGGGGCTTCACGGTCGAGCGGTACACGGTCCCCGGGATCAAGGATCTCGCCGCGGGCGCCAGGATCCTGTTCGACCGCGGGTGCGAGCTCGTGCTCGCGCTCGGTATGGTCGGACGGCAGCCGGTCGACAAGGACTGCGCCCTCGCCGCGGACTTCGGTCTCCAAGCGGTGCAGGCCGCGGTCGGGCGGCACATTCTCGGCGTCATGGTCCATGAGGAGGAGGCGGGGGACGAGATCGAGCTCGCGGGGTTGTTCGACCGGCGGACGCGGGAGCATGCGGTGAACGCGTACGACCTCCTCTTCCGGCCCGAGGCGATTCGCGCGAGGGCCGGGACCGGTCAGCGGGAGGGATTCGCGGATGCGGGACCCCTCAAGGTGAAGCGGTCATGAGGCTCGCGATCGTCGCGGCGGAGTTCAACCGCGAGGTGACGGACGTCATGGTCGAGCGAGCGCTCGCGCGGGCCAAGGAACGAGGGATTCGCGTCACGTCCGTCGTCCGCGTGCCCGGAACGTTCGAAATCCCCCTCGCGGTACGGAGACTCCTCGAACGCGCCGACGTCGATGCGGCCGTCGCGATCGGCGCAGTGATCAAGGGCGAGACGTTGCACGACGAGGCGCTCATGGCCGCCGTCCCGAAGGCGCTCCTCGACGTGCAACGGGACACGCGGAAACCGGTGGGCCTCGGAATCACAGGCCCCGGGATGACGGACGAGCAAGCGATGGCCCGCGTGGACAAAGGTGCGGAGGCCGTCGACGTCGCCTTGGCAATGCACGAGCTGCTGCGCGGATTGTGAACGGTTTTCCCCCTGAGATTCACGTCGTAAAGGTTTAATCCCGCGGCCGGTCCATGTGGGCCGGTTCGGAGCCCACGCGATGGTCGACACGACCGGTCTCGAGACCCTGCTTCGCGAGATCGAGCAAAACGAGGGCGTCCAAGAAGCGATGCTCGTCTCGCTCGCGGGGACGTACCTCGCGGGCAGCTTCCCGCGCGGTGTGCACGTGGACACCTTCGGATCCATGTTCGCGGTCCTCATCGGGTCGGCGGAGACCGTGACGGCCGAGGCGAGAGATTCGCTGGAGTCGGTCGTGATCCACTGCAAGTCGAACAAGTACCTCATCATCCACGGAGGCCGGAAGGCCCTGATCGTGTTGCGACTCCCGACGACCGCGGACCCGCTGAAGATGAAGCTCGCCGTCGAGAAGTACATCCCGCGGATTGAGGAACACCTGTGAGCTAGATCCTTCGCATCCCGCGGAGGAACCATTGGCCCACGCATTTCGTGACGTACCGGACCGTCGCGGACGCCCCGCGATCGATCCCATGAGCCGCGGTCCGCCCCTGACCAAGCACTTGGAGGACGTCGTCCAGGCGGAGGGCCCCCGAGTCGATCGCGGTCGTGGCCCTCGCGACCTCGTCCAGGAAGTGGCTGTCGCTCCCTCCCGTCTCGCCGACCTTCCGCTCGCGGGCCAGGGCCCGGGCTCGTACGTTGCCGCGTCGCAGGGTGCGGCCGTTGCACGTCTCATACGCGGGGAAGGATGCCTGTCTCACGGCGGCGGGACCGAGTCCGGACCAAAATCGGAACGGGTGGGCCGCGACGGGGACGCCGCCGAGCGCCACGATCCGTTCGGCGGTCTCCGCAACGGAACGGTCCCGCGGGACGAGATCGCGGACTCCGTACCCGAGGACGTGGCCGGCCTCCGTCGAGACTTCGATCGCGGGGATCACGAGGAAGCTGCCGCTCGCCGCCACCTCCGCCGCCCGGATTCCACCGACCGCGTTGTGGTCCGTGATCGCGATCCCCGCGAGGCCCATCCGCTGGGCGACCGCGACGAGTTGGCCGGGGGCGACCCGGGAGTCCGGCGAGTACTGCGTGTGATTGTGAAGATCCAGGAGCATCGAGGAGGGCGCACAAGCAAGCCGGTTCGCTTAAGGCTTGCGCGCGGGGATTCCCGCGGAGTTTTTATCGACTGCCGCCCGTATGCGGAACCGTGTCAGTCGAGGCCCGGTTCGGCCTGCTGCACGACCGTGTGTTTGCGGACGGGACCGAGTACGAGGTCCGTCGCGGCCGGCACGGGTTCCATCTGATTGTCGATCCGGACGGCGCCGCGGGCCGGGTCCACTACGACGGATGGCGGGACCGACTTTCGATCGACTCCCCTCACGGGTCGCTCGAGATCCGATTCCGATGGCGCCACACGACGTTCCCATGGCGAGGACGAGTCTACCGGGTCGGCTCGACTCTCGGGAGTCGGGTCCGGGTCTTCGAAGGCGACCGACGCGTCTTGGAAGGCAAGGAAACCTGGAGCGGCATCCGGTTCGATGTGATATCTCCCGAATTCCGAGACATCGCGCGGGAGCTCGCGGTGGGATTCGGCCTTCGGACCCAAGCGTTCGCAACCGCGATCATCTTGGCGGCCGGAGCGCACTGAACGCGCTAGTGGACGCGCGTCCCCTCTTTCATTCCCTTGTCGACGGTGAGCGGGACGCCATCCACCAGAAGGGTCAGGCGTGTTTCGCCGTCCCGACCAAGAAAGAGGACGGTGCCCCCGGAGCCCACTTGGAGTTTGTATCTCTCGAACTCCGAGAACGGCAGGACGCGCGCGCCTTTCGTGCCGAGAATCTGGTCGCCCACCTCCGCGTCTTCGGGAGGGAGCACGAGGCCGACGTCCTTCGGGTCCTCGCCCGCGAGCAGCATGCCGCGGCTCTCGACGCCGCGCAGCTTGGCGGGTTCCAAGTTTGCGAGGACCGCGATTTTCCGCCCTCGGAGCTGCTCGGCGGAGTAGTTCTTCCGGATCCCCGCGACGATCTGCCGGTGCTCTCCGCCGAGATCGATCTGGAGGACGTACAAATTGTCCGCGTTCGGATGTTCCTGGACGTCGACGATTCGAGCGACGCGAACGTCGAAGCGGTCCATCGGGGCGTCTTCCGCCTCGAGCTCGATTTTCGTGAACAGCGGCTTGCCCACGTGAAGTTCCTGGCCGTCCGGCACATCCTCGAGGACACCCTCCCACTTCTGCGCGTGCACGTCGGAGTCGTAACCGAGGGCATGCCACAGCCGCGAGGAGCTGAAAGGCAGGAACGGCGCCATGATGAGGGCGAGGGAGCGGCACACCCGCAAGGCGACGTGCAGCGCGGTCCCGCACGCCGCACGATCCTTCTTGATCAAATCCCACGGCGCCTTCTGATCAAAGTATTGATTGCCCAAACGGGCGAGCTGGACCGCCTCCTTCATCGCATCTTTCAGGTGGACATACTCCAAGTTCTGTCCGACCTTCTTCCACTGCTGTTCGATTGCGCGGACCATCGACTTGTCCGCCGCGTCGAGGAAGCCTGCGGGCGGTATCGCATGATTGAAGTTCTTGTCCGCGAACGTGAGGGCGCGATGTGCGAAGTTCCCGTATACCGCAAGGAGCTCGCTGTTGTTCCGCTGGGCGAAGTCCGCCCACTCGAAGTCCGTGTCCTTGGTCTCCGGCATCGTCGCGACCCCGTAGTACCGGAGCTGGTCCGGGTCGAACCGGTCGAGGAGATCGGGCAGCCACACGCCCCGTCCTCGGCCCGCGCTCATCCGCTCCCCCGAGATGTTCAGATACTGGGTCGCCGGGACATCGTACGGTAGGTCGAGCCCCTCGTCGTACGCAAGGAGGTAAGCGGGCCAGATAATCGTGTGGAAGACGATGTTGTCTTTCCCGATGAAGTAGTAGTGCCGGGCCTCCGGATCGTACCAGAAGTCCTTCCATCCGTCGGGTCGACCGTGGCGGCGGTACCACTCCCGCGTCGCGGTGAGGTATCCCATCACGGCCTCGAACCAGACATAGATCCGCTTCGATTCGTACCCGGGGACCGGCACCTCGATGCCCCAGTCGAGGTCCCGCGTGATCGGCCGATCCTTCAGGCCCTCCCGGAGCCAGCTTCGCATGAACGTGAGGACGTGGTGCCGCCAGTGCTCCTTGTCCTTCGAGGCCCATTTCGTGAGGGGCTTCTGGAACGCGCTGAGTCGGAAGAAGAAGTGCTTCGTCTCCTTGGGGATCGGCGTCGTGCCGTGAATCTGGCACTTCGGGTCCTTCAGCTCGAACGGATCGAGGAGCCTCCCGCAGTTCTCGCACTGGTCGCCGCGGGCGCGCGGGAACCCGCAGTGGGGGCAGGTCCCTTCCACGTACCGGTCCGGCAGGAACCGCTGGTCCGTCGTGCAGAACGGGGAGGTCATCGACGCCTCGTAGACGTGGCCTTTCGCTTTGAGCGCGAGAAAGATCTCTTGCACCCACTGTTTGTGATGCGAATCGGCGGTGTTCCAGTAGAGGTCATATTGCACGCCGAGCTGCGCGATGTTCTTCTCGTGGAGCGCGTGGTACCGTTCCGCGATCGCGCTCGGCGGGAGGCCCTCCCGATCCGCGCGGACCGTCACCGGCGTGCCGTGCATGTCGCTGCCGCCGACCATGAGGACCTCGTCCCCTTTCATCCGGTGGTACCGGGCGAAGACGTCCGCAGGGATGAACGTCGAGACCGCGTGACCGAGGTGCCGAGGGCCCGCCGCGTACGGCCACGCCACGCACACGAGGATCTTCGTCATCCGCGCGCCAGAAGAAGGGGGCCTCCCTTAAAGAATTCGGGATGCCGTCGGACCCCTGAAGGCGGTGCGCGAACTCGGCCTTGATAATCACGCTCAATACTTTTTGACCAAGGTTGTGATGAGCCGAAAACCACCATCCGGTGCCGCGCAGTTGGAGCGGAGTCGAACGATGATCCAGCGCAGTACGCATCACGAGCTGAACTCGCGGCGCGAGATCGACAAGTTGATGGCGAAGCTGGGTACGATGCCGCAGATTCTCTGCTGGAATTGCCACAAGCTCACTCCGTTCGAGCTAGACCGATGCCAACATTGCAGTTCCGCGTTTGCGGGCAGCACGGGCGGCGCCTACAGCTCCGGCCGAGTCCCAGCGCCCCGGAGTGTGTCGGCTGGGAAGCCCGGTCGGGCGCGTCCGAAACGGACCCTCGCCGAGATCGTCGACGATCTCCAACAGGTGGACGAACAGCCGACGTTCACCCGAGGACGGCCGCGGGAGAAGGAGCTGTCCGTCCGCCTCTATCAGTGTCCGTCGTGTGGTCGATTCGTTTCCGAGCAGGCGAGCGAATGCGCTTGCGGCGCCGGCTTCGCCCCAATCTCGGAGGTGACGTTCGCGTGCCCGCAGTGCGCATCGCGCGTGCCTTCCGATGTGGACGCCTGCCCCGTGTGCAGCGTCGAATTCGAGCCCTGGAGCGGATCGGGCGGATACGCCTACGCGTGTCCCCGCTGCGGATCGCATGTCGCGTCGGATGCGATCCGCTGTTCGTGCGGCGTCTGGTTCGAAGACTGATTTCCCCTCCAGTTATCAGGGCCGAGAACTGTCCAACAACCGCTTTATCGTTCGACTGCGTCGTTCTTTCCGTTGACGGGCCCACCCGTCGAAAGGACCCCAGCCCACGATGAAACCGAAACGCCCACGGATGTCGGGCCGGAAGACGTACTACCTCGTCCTCTGGTGGATGTCCCAGACTCCGTATGCGGCAATCTTCGAGAACCAAGTGGCCGCGGAGGCCGCGGCGAACGTCCGCAATGCGCTCATGGTGACGATCTCGGGCCGGGATGTGAAAGTGGACCAAGTGCTCGACTGGTACCGCCGCGACGAATCCGGCGCCCCGATGCCGGCCGAATGGCGGGATCTCGTCGGGCAAATTCACGTTCCCTGGCTCGCGAAGCCGAAGCCCGCGCTTTGATGCGCGAGCGCCGGCCGGACACCTTGGGCGGCGACGAGCGTTGCTTCCGGGTGCCTCTCCCGCTCTGTATCAATTCGGATAGGGGAACGCAAACGACTATAGCTCCAGACCACAGGAGCGGATGGGAGGGATCATGGCCCCGTCGCAAGGCCTCGTCGCCGAGTGCCCGACATGCCAGGCCACCGTCCCGGCCGACGCGACGGAATGCCCGCAATGCGGAGAGCAGTTCGAGTCGGAGGTCCCTCCGAGAGGGACTTCGGGCAGCGCAATCGGGGTTGTTGAAGACTCAGAGGACGAGGGGACGCGGGAGAAGTCGGGCCGCCGCGAGAAATTCCTCTTCTATACCGGAATCGCCCTGATCGTGTTCGGTGGTCCGGGGATCGCGCTGGGCTCGTGGCTCCACGACGTGCTGCGGATCCCGGTCGAGCAGTACACCGCCTTCGACACGTTCGGCGCGTTCAACCGGCTCGTCACCGCGGTCGGGCTCATCGTCCTCATCGTGGGTATCGTCTGTCTGATCCTCAGCTTGCGGTTGTCCCGGCCCACGGATGTCGAGAAGGACCTCAGCGCCCTCCGTGAGTCGTGAGTGGTCCGCGGATTTTCGTGGCCCCACCCCTATATCATTAAATACCGTGCAACGGATGCGAAACGTGTCGGCGGCAGGGGGCCGCCGCATGGAGTGATGGATGTCGTATTCGGGGTCTGGCTTCCGACCTCCCAACGTTCCGGTGGAGGAAGGGAAGGTCTACGAGGCCAAGATCGAGGATATCGGAAGGGAAGGCGATGGACTCGCGCGGATCGCGAACTTCGTGGTCTTCGTCCCGGGGACGAAGATCGGGGACGAGGTCAAGATCAAGATCACGAAGGTCCACCGGCGCATGGCGTTCGGCGAAGTCGTCCGCGAATGATGTCGCGCCGGTGCGGGGGAGGCAGGCGAGGCCGAGCGGGCAGCCCGTAGCGGGATGTCGGCCCCAGCTTCGAAAAGCGTAAAATAAGCTCCTTATATGTTCCCGGCCCCATCGAGTCCCGAGGACGGTTCCGTGCTCCGTTCCCGACCCCTTCTCGTCGCCTTCGCCGCCTCCGCATCTCTCGCGCTGGTCCTGGCGTCCTCCGTGGCCGTCGCGCAGTCCGGAGACTCGGATCGAGACGGCGTCCCGGACGACATCGAGAACGCGACGCAGCGAAACGTCGTCGCCGTTGCCGCGGGGGACGAATTCAACATTTCGAGCCGGCTCGCGAGCGCCCCGTACGAGGACCAGTTCGAGGTGTTCTACAAAGCGGGAAATTTCAGCGTGATCTACGAACGGGCCGGCGGCGGTGAGAGTTCTTACAATCTCGAGTTCCGAAATCTCATCGAGTGGGTGGACATGAACGGCAACCGCAGCATCGAGCCGAGCGAAATCGTCAACGTGACGCCGCTGGGGGCCGCGGCCTTTGGCGGTGTGCCGGTCACGAAGATGCGGATGGACAACGCCGACGGCGGGGTCGTGAACGTCTTCCTTGTCCGTAGCCGGTCCGGAGACGTGCGGCTGAACGTCACGGTCGCGGAACGATTCATGCGAGTCGGCAGCCGGGTCCTGACGCCGATGGAAGTCAAGCTGGATCTCACGGTCAACCGCGTCTTTGTCGCGACGAACGCAAACCTGGGCCTCGACCTGGGAATCGACACGGGTGACCGCTGGGCATACGCGGACCGCAGTTGGGACGACCTAAACGGGTTCGCGCCGGACGATGCCGCGATCAGCGTCACCGGGAGATCGGCGAACAGTCCGGCCCGCATGTTCTTCTCGTGGTCCAAATCCGCATTCGCGGACGGTCGCCAAATCCCCGTGACGTTCTCGAGCGCCGCGGACGGGAACCCGAACCGGTCCGAATTGTATCTGGCGTACCCGATGGGGGCAAGCCAGCCGTCGGTCAAGCTCGTCCACGACCCGGTCCTCGGCGTCGACAGCGCGGCCTATGAAGGTATCATCAGCCGTCAGCCCCCGCTGCAGGGCGACGCCCTGGTGTACGGCGTATCCCTTGCGGCGATGGCCGTCCTCATCGCGGGGACCATCGTCTTCGCAAATCGCCGCCGCAAGAAGCGCGAAGAATTGGGCCGCAATCCTTAATGGCCTTTTCCTTTACAGGGCACGGTGGTCTCCATGGTGGCCATCGAGAACGTGCTCTTGGCAGCCGTGTCGGTTTTCGCTCTCGCGCTCACGGTCATCGGGGTGATCGCGGTCCGGAGGACGAGGGACGTCCATCTCGCGTTCCTCGCCGCCGCCTTCGCGGTCTTCTTCGTGAAAGGCCTGGTCCTGACGATCTTGCTCTTCATGGGCTCGATCGACCTCCGGCCCCTTTTCTTGGTGTCCGGGTCCCTTGACATCGTGATCCTGGCGTTGTTCTACGGGTTCACGCTGCGGCGCTGAGCGCTGCGTGGTCTCCATGGACAAGGAGATCCTCGCGGTCAAGACCCGGAAGGACCTGTACGACTTCGTCCGCAAGAATCCGGGCTTTCATTTGCGGGAGCTGTCCCGCGCTCTCGACCTCTCGATCACCCTCGCGGACTACCATCTTCGGTTCCTCGAGAGACACGAGCTGATCACCTCCGCGATGGACGGAGAGTACAAGCGGTTCTTCCCCCGGTCCCGCCCGGGCCAGGAGGAGGTCCGCGCCGCCCTCACGGACGTGGAAAAGCGGATCCTGGCCTTCCTGCGACAGCCGGTCCCGCTCCGGGTGATCAATTTCCTGATGGAGCGGGAAGCCGCGACCCACAAGGAGATCCTCGAGCAGGTGCCGGTTTCGCCGTCGACGCTGTCCCACCATCTGAAGAAGATGGAGACCGCGGGGCTCATCGATCGTGCGGAGCCGCGCGAGCGCGGCTACCGCGTGCGGGACCCAAAGGCCGTCGCCCGCCTCATGACGACCTACGAGCTGGCGACGCCAGACCAGGTCGACACGTTCATCCGCGTCTGGGGCGAGTTCCGCCTCTGACCCCGATTAGAGGATCCTCACGAGTTCCGTCGCGACCCATTCGAGGAAGTCTTTGTCCGTCGGCGTGAAGGAGTTCGCCTGATCCGAATCGATGTCGATTTCCGCAATCGCGGCGCCGTCGCGCAGGATCGGGACGACGATTTCTGCGCGGGTGTTGATGAAACATTGCAGGTACCGCGGGTCGTCGTTCACGTCGGGCACGACGATCGTCGCCTTTTCCGTCACCGCGGCTCCGCAAATCCCTTGGCCCACCGGAATCCGCGTATGCAGGGTCGCGGAGGGCCCCGACCATGAGGCGAGGACGAGTTCCGATCCGTCGACCGCGTAGATTCCGACCCATGTGAAGTGGGGGATTTTCCGGAGCTCCCGACACACGAAGTCGGTGATCGGCTTTCGCTGACTACCCGAGTGGATGATCTTCTCCAGGCGGGCGGCGACCTCGTCGTAACTGACCTTCCCCTTTTCGCCGGCCATCACCTCGCCGAACTTGCCGACGCCCTTCATCGTCGCATGCCGCGCGTCGAACGGTCGCGCCCGCCATAAGCCTTCCGGAATGCAGCCACGGATCGCGCCCTGCGTGTGCGGCCCTTGCGCGAACTCTCTGCGGAAGCGCCGCGGTGGGTTCCGCTCCGAGCATTGTCCGAAGGAAATGGTGAAACCTTCATATATCGCACGCTTCTAGCTAGGATTACAAGCATCCCTCCACAACGAGGCCGTTCCTGCTTTGTTGATACGACGAACGGCCTTGCCCCTTTTTCTTGCGGTTAATCATGCGGGTTGACCCCCTACCGCGCGACCTTGTCGAAAAGCGTTTAATAGAGTCGAGTGTTCCCGGTTTGCTTAGACAAGCATCCCTCCACAACGAGGCCGTTCAGGATTCCTGGACGGCCCTTTATTTTGGTTTCAAACATGGTTCGGAAACCTTTCTCGCCGATCGGTTCCACCGCGTCGAATCGCGTCATGTGAGCATCGAATTCGGTCTCACTCCGCCTCGCGGGTCGTCGCCCAGACGCAGGGACTCTGCTAGGCCATCGGCGGGAATCTAATCCCGCGTGAATCGATTCCCACCTTGCGACCGTCGACCGTGAGGCGGGCCTCCGCGAACAGCCGAACCGCGAGCGGGAGAAAGATGTGTTCTTGTTCCAAGATGCGCGCGGCCAACGCCTCCTCCGTGTCACCCTCGTGGACCGGGACCGCCTTCTGGAGGATGATGGGGCCTCCGTCCACGGAGGCGTCGACGAAGTGGATTGTGCAGCCCGAGACCTTCACGCCGGCGGCGAGTGCGTCCCGCTGGGCGTGGGCCCCGGGGAATGCGGGGAGCAACGATGGGTGGATGTTGATGATGCGGTTGGGAAACTCGCTCACGAAATACGGCGAGACGAGACGCATGAAGCCCGCGAAGACCACCAGGTCGACGCGTTTGTCCTTGAGGACCTTCACGACCTCTCGCTCAAACCCCTCGCGATTTGCCCCAAACGTGCGATGATCGACGACGACCGTGGAAACGCCTGCGGTCTTCGCCCGTGCGAGCACGGGGGCCCCGGGGACATTGCAAACGAGGACCGCGAGGTCGACGTCGAGCTCCCCGCGCTTCCGCGCGTCGACGAGGCTCTGGAAGTCCGTTCCCCTCCCGGAGGCGAGCACCCCGACTCGGATTCGGGCCATCGTGGTCCCTCAATGTTTGAACAAACGGATCCCGGTAAAGACCATCGCGATTCCATGCGCGTCTGCCGCCGCGATCACCTCGTCGTCGCGGATCGACCCGCCCGGCTGGGCCACGACCGCGACGCCGCCTTTCGCGAGTTCGTCGATACCGTCCCGGAACGGGAAGTACGCGTCGCTGACCGCCACGCTCCCACCCGCCGCGCCTTTCGCTTTGTAGCATGCGAGCATGCACGCGTCCACGCGGCTCATCTGCCCCGCGCCGATGCCGACCGTCCGATCCCCCTTCACGAGGACGATCGAGTTCGACTTCACGTACCGACTCACGACGATTCCGAAGGAGATGTCGCCCAGCTGGGCGGGGCTGGGAGAGGCCTTCGTCACAACCTTGAACGCCTCAGGCTTCGGCTCCGGAAATTCCGTCGTCTGCAGGAGGATGCCGCCCAAGACCCGAACCATGTCGACGCCATGATCCTTTCGAAACGGTCCGCGGGTCTGGAGGATGAGGAAGGACCCTTTCTTCTTCGCCTTGAGGATTTCGAGGGCTTGCGGCTCGTATCCCGGAGCGATCACCGCATCGAGGACGTCGCCTTTGATCGCCTTCGCCGTCGCAAGGTCGACCGAGCGGTTCAGGCCCACCACGCCGCCGTACGCCGAAACCGGGTCGGCGGCGTGAGCCGCCTCGTATGCCTCAACGAGAGTCGTCGCAAGGGCGACCCCGGAGGGGTTCGTATGTTTGATCACGACCGCCGCGGGCCGCTCGAATTCCGTCGCGATCCGGAGGGCCGCATCGAGGTCGATCAAGTTGTTGTAGGAGAGCTCCTTCCCTTGCAGCTTGTCCGCGGTCGCCGTCGCGGCCGACGGGAACGGCTCCCGGTAGAGCGCTGCCTTTTGATACGGGTTCTCCCCGTAGCGGAGGTCCGCAATCTTGTCATCCGCGATCCGGAGTGCCGGCGGGAGGACGTACCCTTGACGCCGGGCAAGGAAATTGAAGATCGCGGCATCGTATCGGGACGTGTACCCGAACGCCTCGAGCGCGAGTTCGTTCCGGAGCTTCTCGGGTATCGTCTTCTGTTGCCGCAGCGTGCGTAGGACTTCGGAGTACCGCGCGGGTCGGACGACGACGCCGACGCGGTTCGCATTTTTTGCCGCTGCGCGGATGAGCGAGACGCCACCGATATCGATGTTCTCGATGGCCTCCTCGAACCCGACGTTCGGTTTCGCAACCGTCTCCTCGAACGGATACAGGTTTGCCACGACGAGGTCGATGGCCACCGCTCCGAGATCCTCAAGGTCCTTCTCATCCCCGCGGGGCGCAAGGATTCCCGCGAAGATTCGTGGATGGAGCGTCTTCACCCGTCCGCCCAATCCCTCTCGGAGGCCCGTATAGTCCGCGACCGTCGTCACGGGGAGACCCGCCTCCTTCAGCGTCTTCGCGGTCCCGTCCGTGCCAATCAGCTCAAAACCGAGATCTCGTAGGCCCCGCGCAAACTCGACAAGGCCCTCCTTATCCGAGACGCTGAGGAGCGCCCGCCGGGGGGAAACCATCCCTATTACCGAGTCGGAATGGGGAGAACCCAATTAAGGTTTCGGTGGACCGCCGAACTCGTCGGGGCCAAGAGTCGTCGCGTCACGCGGCGAGCTCCGGTCGCGGGAGGAGGCCCGCGTCTTTCACGATCGCGGGCACGATTTCCTCCCACCCAATCGGCATGACGTGGACGCCGCGGACGCCTTCGATTTTCTTCAGGGCCTTGATCGTCCGGACCGCGATGCTGACGCCCTCCGACCGTGGATTCGGCGCCCGCTCCATCCGGTCCACGATCTGTTTTGGGACGACGACACCGAGTTTCTCGACCATGAACCGCGCCATCTTCGCAGACTTCAGCGGGATGACGCCCGCGAGGATGAACACCTTGTCGTGGAGCCATTCCTTCCTGACGAGGCGCATCCACTCCTCGAATGCGTCGACGTCGAAGACGCCCTGCGTCTGGACGAAGTCGGCGCCGGCGGTGACCTTCCCGCGCAGCTTGCCGAACGATTCCTCCTTCGATCCGCGGAATGGGTCTGCGGCCGCGCCGATGAAGACCTTCGGCGCTTGGTCGACCTTCTCCCCGCCCCGCAGGACGCCGGTGTCGCGAAGCGCGCGGAAGGTCGAAATCATTTCCTCCGTGCTCAGGTCGTACACCCCTTTGGCGTCCTTCTCGTTGCCCGCGGTGGGCGGGTCTCCCCATAGGCAGAGCACGTTGCGAATCCCGAGGGCCGCGGCACCGAGGAGATCCGATTGGAGGCCGATGCGATTTCGGTCTCGGGAGACCATCTGCATGATCGGCTCGACGCCCTCTTGCAATGCAATCGTCGCGGCGGCCATCGAGGAGATCCGAACGAGGGCACGCTGGCCGTCGGTCACGTTGCACGCATCCACCGTCCCGCGATACAGGGATGCATGTCTGCGGATCTCGGACGCGTCCACGGACGCAGGCGGCGCGATTTCCGCGGTCACCGCGAACTCCCCGGAGGCGAGGATTCGTTCGAGATGGCTGCCCGCGCGGATCGCACGGCTCGCTACCTCCGCGGGCATCGCGCGCGGGAGTGCCGCGGGCGGTATCTAGCCTTCGGTCATTTGCATGAGGAAACCGTTTACCAACCGTACCGCTCGCACAGTTCGAGGGCGAGGATCATCCGATAGAATTCGCGCGCGTGAATTCCGAGCCACGGTTTACGGAGCAGCACGGACAAGATCATCCGCGGGTTGACGGAACGCCAATCCCGCCCGGCCAGTTCCGCGCCCACGGAATCCATCAAACGATCACTCCATCGGCGAATCCGGTCGATCATCCAGAATAGGAGGGGGTCGAGGAACGGGGATGCTTTCATCGCCCGGTCGTACGCCATCATCGCCGTCGGATCCTCCCGCTCCAACGCGGTCACGGCGACCTCACCGGCGATCCGCCCGCTGAAGATACCGGGATGAATCCCCGCCCCGTTCAGCGGGTTCGTGATGCCCCCTGCATCGCCGACAATGGCCAGGCCGGGCGCCGCCAGAGAGGTCAGGTCGTACCGCGCGGGGATCGAACCCGCAATGGTCTGTGTCTTTCGGTCCACGTCGATTGCGAACTTGCGGCAAAACGCCACGGTCGCCGCGTGCGCGTCGATATGGCCTCCGGCCCCGACGTTCACGGAATCGCCTTTTGGGAAGATCCAGGCGTAGCCCCCGTTGTACACTTGGCCGATGTATAGGAGGAAGAACTCTGTTTCTAAGAGGGGGACGTCCTCGCGACGGAAACGATACTCGTACGCACCGATCCGTTCGAGGCTCCGAACAAGACCGGCCTGGCGCGCGACGAAACTTGCCGGCCCGTCCGCGCCGATCACGATGCGTGCGTCGATCGTCTCGCCCTTCGCCTCGACCCGCCATCCTCCGTCGTGACGGGAAATCCCGGTGACCTTGGTGGACGTGTGGAGTTCGCCGCCATCATCGACGGCGCCATCGACGAGCCAGCGGTCGAACGCCGCGCGGTCGAGCGCGTAGCCCGGGAGACGGGTGATGTAGAACCATTTTCCACTTGGCACGACGCACTTCGCGCCCGAGACGCGTTGCGCAATCCATTCGTCCCGAGGCCGCAGTCCGTTCGACGTGAGTCCGAATTCGCTCACGCCTTCCGCGCACTGGACCGGCTCTCCGACGATCCGTTTCTTTTCGAGGACGACGGTCCGGAAACCGGCTGCGGCGATTTGCCGCGCAGCCATGCCCCCGGAGGGTCCCGCGCCCACGACGACCGCGTCGTACACTCGGTGCCGAGAGGAAGTCGCGGCTATATCGGCCTTACGCGGTCGCCTCGGCGGGGAACCGCGCCGCGAGCTCGTCGCCGTGGGCCGTCGGCCGGTAGACGTACGGAGGCACGCCCCGTCGGATTGCCGGGCCGCGCTGCTTCGTGACGAGCCGGACGGCGGTGAGGACCCGAAGGCTATTCACGGTCGTGTATTCGGACAGGCCGAGTTCCTCGCTGATCTCCGTCGCGCTCGCATCCGGATGGTCGCGGATGAACCGGAGGACCGTGAGCGTGTTCCGGTCCAACGCCTCCGCGGTCTGCTTCTCTTGCGGTCTCGGCTCGAGCGCCAGCCGCTCGTATACCCGCTTCCCCTGCTCCGACGGCGAGACGACGACGTTCAGCAATGCGGTCTTCTCGATTTCGAGGAGGTGCTTCGCAACCGCGGCTGGCGCGATCCCCATCACGGCCGCCAGCTCCGGGATCTTTGAGTCGCGGTTCCGGTAGACTTTGTTCTCTACGACGATCGCGAGGACCTCTCGCTGACGTTCCGTGAGGAGGCGAGACCAGTCGCTAGAGTGCATCCGCGCAGCCAACGACGGAGCCCGTCTTAAGCGTTTTCGTGGAACGCCGCCGAAGGGTCTTTGTCTGACAACATCGGCGTACGATTCTGCGGTGCGCCGTGACGTGTCTGACGCCTCGGCGACCCGAGCGCTCAAGGCTTTTACGGCGAGGCCGTTTCTCGCTGCCGGTGGAATCCCGGTGGGCGAGCTGATCGATGGCAAGCGGATCGCCGACGATGTGCGCTCCGACCTGAAGCCGCGACTCGCACGTTTGTCCGCCGCCGGCGTCGTCCCGGGGCTGGCCGCGATCCTCGTCGGAGCGGACCCCGCATCGCAGCTGTACGTGAAGATGAAAGGCAAAGCATCCGAAGAAATGGGGATGGCCCATTGGACGACCGACTTTCCGGAGGACGTTCCGGAATCGCGACTCCTCCAAGAGATCGCCCGTCTCAACGAGGACCCGAAGGTCCACGGGATTCTCGTCCAACAGCCGCTCCCCCATCAAATCTCCGTAGAGAAGGCGGTCTCGGCCGTGAGCCCGCGCAAGGACGTGGACTGCTTTCATCCGGAGAACGTCGGCCTCGTGCTGATCGGGCGTCCTCGGTTCGCGCCGGCAACGCCTTCCGGAGTCGTTGAGCTCCTCATGCGCAGCGGGAACGATCCGAGCGGTCAGGATGTCGTGATCGTCGGCCGAAGCAACATCGTCGGGAAGCCGCTCGCGGCACTCCTGATGCAGAAAGCGCCAAAGGCGAACGCCACAGTGACGGTCGCTCACAGTGCGACGCGCGATCTCGCGGCCCACACGCGGCGCGCGGAAATACTCATCGCGGCGATGGGCTCGCCCCGAGTTATCAAGGCGGACATGGTGCGCCCGGGTGTCGTCGTGATCGATGTCGGCATCAATCGAGTTCCGGACCCGACGACAAAGAGTGGCTACCGGACCGTCGGCGACGTGGACTTCGATGGGGTCCAGGTCAAGGCGAAGGCGATTTCCCCGGTCCCGGGAGGGGTCGGCCCGATGACGATCGCGATGCTGTTGTCGAACACAGTGCTCGCGGCCGAACAGGCCTTGTCCGCAGGAGCCGAAGGTTCCGCGTAACGGATATTATCCCGGCGTGTCTTACCGTTCTCTCGGGAGGGTGGCCACTTGATCACGGGCGTCCAAGATGTCTACTATGAAGTGCAGGACATGAAGCGCGCGGTCGCGTTCTATCGGGATGTGCTGGGTTTGCGCGTGACGGAGGAGAGCGAAGACTGGAGCGCCTTCAACGTGGGCGGGCTCCGCGTGGGACTCGACTCGACAGAAGGCAAGCCGACGCCGAAGCGGGCGATCTTGACCCTGAAGACGAACGACATCCGGGCCGATGCGAAGCGCCTTCGGGACAAGGGCATTCGGTTCGCCAGCGAAATCGGCGACTACGCTTGGGGCAGCGTGGTGACCTTCGAGGACTCGGAAGGCAACTTCCTCAAGCTGATGCAGCCGCCGAAGTAAGCGAGATGGGCGAGCCTCCGATCGGGAGTTCGCGAAACTAGAAATCCCGCGCCTCGCTTCCTCACACCCGTCCCATGAACGTGCTGGTGGTCGGGGGAGGGGGCCGCGAGCATGCGATCGTGGAGGCGCTGCATCGCAACCACGCGGACATCTTTGCCGCGATGGCGAACCAGAATCCCGGGATTCGACGGCGATCAAAGGATGTCCTCCTGGGCGACGTGACCGCGGTCGAGCGCATCGTCTCGTGGGCGAAGGAGCGTGCGGTCGATCTCGCGGTCATCGGCCCCGAGGCGCCGCTCGAGAAGGGGATCACGGATGCGCTGGAAGCCGCGGGGATCCCGACGGTCGGCCCGTCGCGCGAGGCGGCCCAACTCGAAACGAACAAGGAGTTCACGCGGGAGCTCATGCGACGCGAAGACATCCCCGGACGTCCGGAGTTTTGGGCGTTCGATGACCTCGGAGGGTTCGAAGAGTTCGTGAACGACTCCGACTTCGAGTTCGTCATCAAGCCGCTCGGCCTGACGGGAGGGAAAGGCGTCCGAGTCTGGGGCGACCATTTCTCGACCAAGGCGGAAGCGCTCGCGTACGGTCGCGAAATCCTTGAGAAGAAAATCGGGGGCACATCGCGGTTCTTGGTCGAGGAGAAGCTCGTCGGTGAGGAGTTCTCCCTCCAAGCGTTTTGCGACGGACGGACCCTCGTGCCGATGCCTCTCGCCCAAGACCACAAGCGCGCGTACGAAGGAGACAAAGGCCCGAACACAGGCGGTATGGGGTCGTACAGCAACGCGGACCACCTGCTTCCCTTCCTGTCGAAGCAGGATTTCGATCAGGCCTTCGAGACGATGACGAGGACGATCCAGGCGATGGCTTCTCGGGGGACGCCGTTCAAAGGCATCCTGTACGGCGGCTTCATGGCGACGAACGACGGCCCGAAACTCCTCGAGTTCAACGTGCGATTCGCGGACCCGGAGTCGATGAACGTCCTGCCGATCTTCGAGGGCGATTTCCTCGATCTCTGCGGCCGCCTCGCGACAGGAAACCTGCCCGCCAGCGTGAAGTTCGCGCCCCAGGCGACCGTGTGCAAGTACGTCGTCCCCATGGGCTACGGCTCGCGCCCGAAGGCGGGGGAGCAGCTCAAGGTCGACGAAGAGAGCATCCGCCGCACCGGGGCGAAGCTCTTCTTTGCGAGCGTAGAGGGGAAGGGCGGGCATCTGTACACGACCACGTCTCGATCCCTCGCAGTCGTAGGAATCGCCGGGGACCTGGAGGAGGCCGAGTCGATCTCCGAGGAGGCTCTCGCGTTCGTCGCGGGGAGCTTCTACGCGCGACGCGACATCGGCAAGCCCGAAGTCGTCCAGCAAAAGGTCGAGCGGATGCAGAAGCTTCGACAAGGTCTCTGATTCCGTCGGCACCGAAGCAAAGTTTATCGCCCGACTGTTGGGTCCTGTGCGCATGGAGAAAGGCACGGTACGAATCGGGTCGATCGTGATCGACGTCAACGACTTCGATCGGATGATGGCGTTCTGGCAGGCGGCCCTTCGATACGTCCCGAGCAGGCCGCCGACTCCCGGAAACCCGTTCGTCATCCTGAAGGACCCGGCCGGAAAGAGGCCCAACGTCTCCGTCGACGGGATGCCGCCCGAACGGGGCCGATTGCATCTCGACCTTTACACGGACGACCAGGAGGGGGAAGTCAATCGGTTGCTTGGCCTCGGCGCGACCCGCTACCGGCCGCGAGAGCCGGACGAGGACTTCGTCGTCCTCGAGGACCCCGAGGGCAACCTCTTCTGCGTGGTCGATACGCAGGGCCATTGATCGGCCGACCGGCGAGGGGCGTCAGGTTCGACGTGCTCGAATCCGGGTTCTATCTTCGGGGAGGGGAGAGAAAACTCAATCTCTTCTTTGGCTCATGCCACGCGGTCACCCGACTTGTAACACCCATGTGGCGTCGACGACACCACTCGACTTGTGACGGAGCCTCTGCGGGCTAACCCTCAAATAACGAGATGGGCCATCCGCGCGCCGTGAAGAATCTCGACGAGGTCATCTCGGAGATCGAGGCGCGGTTGGACGAGAAAGACGAGGTCCGGGAGCTCACGATTAAGTCCTCTCGAACGATCGCGCGGCTGAGCGGCAGCGCAATCCAAGGCATGCACCGGGGCTTGGATGTTGCCGCGCAGCTCCGCGAGATTCGCGAAGAGATCCTGAAGCTCCGGAGCCTCCTGAAAGACCACGTGGACCTCTATCACACGGGGATCGTCGAGAACGCGATGCAAGAGGCGGGAGAGGCATTCCTTGTCCAGGCGATGCTGGAGCACGAGTCACTCCCGGGTCCCAAGGACCTCGGCCTGACGGACACGGCGTATCTCCTGGGGCTCGGAGATGTCGTGGGCGAGTTGCGGCGATTCGCACTGGAGCATTTGCGGCGCGGCAACGTGACGCTGGCCTCGGCCTTCCTGGAGAAGATGGAGCGGATCTTGGACGCGCTCATGCGGTTCGACTACCCGACCGCGTTGGTCGCGCTGAAGCGGAAGCAAGATGTCGCGCGGAGTTTGATCGAGAAGACCCGCGGCGAGGTCGCCGTCGCGGCGCGGAGCCAGGAACTCGCGGACAAGCTCGATGCGGTCCGCGGGAAGCTGTAGGCAACTCGTTATCAGGCTCGATTTCGGGGTCGGAATTCATTTAAAAAGCCGCAGGCATCGAATCGTCCATTCGACCCAGCGAGGCCCCGCCCTCCCTCCTAGAGAGCGGGCTCGGGGGGACGTCACCATGGCGGACATCCAGCGAGTGGCGAGCGGGATCCCTGGACTCGACGACCTGATCGAAGGCGGATTCTGGCCCAAGTCGACGGTCGTGATCTTGGGCTCGAGCGGGACGGGCAAGTCCACGTTCGCAATCCAGTTCCTGATGGAAGGGATCGAACAAGGTGAGCAGGCGCTGTACGTGACCCTCGAGGAACCGCCGGAACAGATCATGCGGGAGGCGGACTTGATGGGCTTCGACATGCGGAAGTACTACGAGAAGTCCCTGTTCTTCATCCACCTCAAGGGCCGCAATTTCAAGAAAATGATCGAGGAGCAGCTCCCGCAGCTCGTGAAGGCCCGCGCGGACTACAATATCGCGACGCGTGTCGTGATCGATCCGATGACGCCCGTGATCTGGGCCACTGCGGAGAAGTTGGAGCAGCGCGAGCTGATCGGCAAGCTGTTCTACACGCTCAAGGAACTCGGGGTCGTACTGTGTACGGTCGAAGAGCACGCGAAACCCGGCGAGACGATCGGCGAGGACGTCCTCCTGCCGATCTACTTGTCCGACGGGGCGATCCACCTCGAATATTATCCGATCGGCGGCGCGTTCAATCGGACCCTGAAGCTCCTCAAGATGCGGGGCGTCCATCACGGCGAAGGCGTGTATCCGTACTTGTTCGCGCGCGGCGTGGGTATCATCGTGCGCGCGAGCCCGACCGAGATCCCTGACGAACAGACTCGAAGTCACGGGAAAGTGTTCGAAGACGCGGTCCGGACGGCAGAAGGGATGAAAGCCCCGCCGCGGGTCGTCGAGCGGATCCGACGGATGCAGAAGAGTTGGGATTACGACTATTCTCCGGAGGAAGCCCTCCAGATCCTGTTCAACTCGTACGGGCTGAAGCGGGGCGGCTAGATGCCGTATGCCGGCCAAGTCGACAAGACGATGGGCGCCGAAACGGTCGGCCATCTGAAGCTCCTCCTGGAGACGGAGTTGCGGCGGGCACGGGAGGAGAACCGCCTTGACATTGCGATGTTCTCCGGCGTCGACGGCCGCATCTTCTCATCGTCCATCCCGAACCAGCTCGATCCCCGCGAGTACCGCCTACTGAACCTCCTGAAGGGCAACCTGGCGCACATCTGCAACCAGCTGAGCGGGCAGAACATGATGATGTCGGTCCAGCAGTTCGAGGCTGGCACAATCATCATTTCAGGCGTGGGGGACCGAGCGTTCCTCGTCTTCCTGACGACGAAGCCCGTCGAAATCACGAAGATGCAAGGGGTCCTCGCGAACGTCCTCAAGACGTCCATCGTCGTCCGCCATCTGTTCGAGTCCAAGCCGATCACCCCGGAGGTCCTCGCCTCATACGACGAGGCCGTCGCGGGGGAACTGAAGCGGCTCACCCGGATCTTGTTCGTCGAGAAGTTCGCCGAGACGAAGGAGTTCAAGAAGAACAAGGAGATCGCGCAGTACCTCCAGGCGAAGCTCGGTGCGCTCGTCGGACCCGGTCCCCTGCAGGAAATCGTCACGATGGCGTACAACGAGGTCGGCACGACGGCCCCGTACATGACGGCGGCCCACTGGGAGCGGTTCGTGACGATCGTCGTCGACCGCCTGCGGGAACTCGAAGGGGACACTGTCGCCGCGAAGGCGGAGAAGGAATGGCGGGCGCGACTCAAGCAAGTCCTGAGCTCGTTCGTGTGATGCACATGGCCGGAGGCTCCTCGTGATCGACGTTGCCCTCGCATCCCTAATCGAGGACATGATCGAGAAGGCGGGCGCCGATGGGGTCGTCGAGTTTTGGCAGCGCGTGGGGGACAACCTCGCGGGCCGGATGGGGAAGGAGGCGTACCTCGGGTGGACGTCCTTCAACGTGGCGGTGCGCGAAGCCCGCACGGCGTTCAGCATCGAGGGCGAGGTGACTCCGCTCACGGACATGGCGATCACGGACGTCGACGGCGACGTGGTCGGCTACCTGTACGCGATGCGACAGTGCTGCTACGTCCCCACGATCTTCCGGACTCGGTACGCGGTCGGCCGGATGAGTCCCGCGGACAAGACCGTGACGGACGAATACAACGAGAACGTCCACAACATCGCCGTGTGCAACTTCTGCGTCTTCCACGAGCGGTTCCGGGAAGAGATCGCGAAAAACATCACCGTCTCCGGGAACCCCCTCGCCTGCTTCTTGCTCGCGACCCGGGGCTGGAGCGGGGAGACGAAGATTTCTCCGAAGAACGTCGCGCAGGTGAACATCAACGAGGACCATGTCCGGGCGCTCCTGCGGAACTACGAATGCGTGTACGCGCTCGTCCTCCGCGGGGCGCGCCTCAAGGGGGACCGTTGAGATGGCCTCGGATTCGCGATTCCCGGAGAGCAACCCGTTCGTCGAGATCGCGACCCATTTGTTCCTCGAGGACATCGCCACGAAGGTCGGCATCGCCGGGCTGAACAACTACCTCGTGGCGCTCGCGAAGAACCTCGCCGCATCGATGCCAAAAGAAGAGTATGCCACGTGGCCCGAGTTCCTCTCTGCGCTCTCGACGGGCCAGTCGATCCTTTCGACCTTCGAGGAAGTGCGTCCGGTGACGGACCACTGCATGTCGACGTACCGATCCCCCTTCGAGCGCGGCTGGCGAGAGTACGCGAAGCGGGTCGGGGCGTTCTCCCCGGTCCACCGCGAGGTCGCCGAATACTACAACCACAAGGTCCGTCCGACGGCGGTCACCTCGATCCACGTGGTGCTGCACACGTTCCGGGAGGCCGCGGCGGCGCGCGTCAACGTGGGCAAGGACGGGGTCCGGTACGAGCCCGTCGCGTCCGCATGGGTCGACGGAAACGTCCAGGTCCCGGAGGGGCCGAAGCTCGAATCCCTCCTGAAGCGCGCGGGAATCAGCCGGACGCGGCTCGGGATGCTGATGCGGAACCACTCCGACGTCTGGTTGCTCGAGCCGGCGTGATCAGGTCTGTTGGCGCCGGCGAAGCCCGATCGTGACGATCAGGACGGGGACGAACACCGCGATCCCGATCAAGACGGTCCAACCCGTGCTCAATGGGGCGCTGCCGCGGTAGAAGAGGCTCGAGACGACGACCTCGCCTCGGGCCGGATCGATCACGCCGTTCCGATCCAGGTCCGCTTCGATGCGTACCTGATGGGTCCCAGACTGCAAGTTCGCCGGCAAGTAATTGAAGGTCGCCGTGGCCGAGCCGCTCGGATTGATTCGCGCGATCGTCTCCGTGCCCACGAGGGCTCCGTCGACGTAGAACCGCACGGTGACGTTGACTGCGGCCGTCGTCCCCTGGTTCGTGAACGTCGCGCTCAGGACGACCGGGGTAACCACGACGATCGACTTCTGCACGGTCGTGTTCTCGACGGTCGATCCGACCGAGGCCGAAATCTTCACGAAAAGGGTGATCGTCTGCTCGGCTTGCGGCGCGGTGACGTTCAGCCGGAACGTGGTGCGATTATCCGTCGCGGTCGTCGGATTCGCAGCGGTCGGGAGCCCGCCGGCCGCGTTGGATCCCGTGATGTGCCATTGGACCGTGTACCTGACCGCTCCATCGGGACCGCCAAAAATCGTCAGATTGTACACCCCGGCCTGTCCAGGGGCGATCGCATCGGGACCCGCCAAGCTGCCGTAGAGCGGTCCCAAGCCCGAGGCCGGGACGACCGAGAGGACCAACGCAGCCAGCACCGCGAGTCCGGCAACGAGGGGTCGCGCGGCCACGTCACCGCCTCCGCCGGGTCAGGAACAATCCCGCCCCAACCGCCGCCACGGCGCCGACGACCGCGGCGAGGATTAGGAGGTTGAACGGCGCCGTGGAGGTGATGTCGGGGCCGCTCACGGTCGGCGCGCCGGAGTCCAGGGCCGGGAGCCGCAGCGTGAAGACGGTCGTCGCGGAGACCGCCATCGAGTCCTGTGCGAACACCTGGACCACGGCCGTCGCGCCGCTCGCCCCGCTCGCAGATTTGGCATGGAGCCGGATTTGCACCGTCGAATTCGCCGGGACCGTGACGCCCGTCAACGTCGGACCCGTCGGGGATCCGGTGGTCGTCGCGAGTTTCGCAGTCCATCCCACCGCGACGAGGTCGTCGGGGTTCGTGATCGCGACCGTGACCGTTTCCGCCGCGTTGCCCGAGTTCTTCACGACGAGCGTGTCGTTCAAGAACCGACCGTCGAAGACCGCGGACCCGGGATCCAGGGACAGCGCGAGGCTTCGCACCCGCTGGATGCCGACCCTCACTTCGACAGTCCCCCCGGTGGTCCCGGCGTCCCGGGAGGTCGCTCCAATCAGGATCGTGCCGTGGTCGACGAGCGCGTCCGCCGGGCTCTTGATCGTCACCTGGACCGCGGACGCCGTTCCCCCCGTGCCGAAGTCCAACGCAACCGACGGAGGAGCGAAGGAGAATTGCCAGGTCGTCGGCTGGCCGGAGAGGTCGAACGTCTCCGCGACATTCCCCGAATTCCGCACGACGACGACGTAGGTCACGGAGCCGCCTCCGGCGATCTGCTGCTCCTGCGACGAATCCCACGTGAGCGTGGCAGCGTGACTGACGACCTTGGCGAGGGCCAAGTTCAGGATCGTGTCCGCATCAATCTCGACGGAGGACGTCGTGCGGTACGTGACCGATATCCCGTGTTCGATCGCGGTCGTCGAAGACTCGATCGTGTAGAGGCCGGTCGGGAGGACGACCTGGTACGCCCCTTGGGCATTCGACGTGAGATTGAGCTGGCCGCCCGACTGGATCGTGATCGACGCGGGCGTCCCCGCCCCCTGGGCATTCAGCGTGACCCCGGACAGCCGGAACGCGTTCGCGAGGGCGAGGTTCTGCGCGAACGAGGTCGCGTGGGGCACGGTGATCCGTGCGAGCAACGCGCTGTCTCGGGAGGCCCGTGTCACGTATACGTCGTACGTCCCCGGCGCGAGGGAAACCGAATAGGCACCGCTCGAATCGGCGGCCGTCTGGGACGCGATCGACCCGCCGCCGCGCGCGAAGAACGACACGGTCGCGTCGACGCCGATTCCGCTCCGGCTCACCGTTCCGGAGACGGTCGTGTTGTCGAGCGTCCGCGTCACGAGGAGGTCGAACGCCAGCGCCGACGCGTCCGGAGGGACCGTCAGACTCCCCGAGAACGCGTACTGAAAGAAGCGGGACACCCCGCCCGATGTCGCGTTGTTTGTGCCGCTCAATTGGATCGAGTAATTTCCCGGCGCGAGGAACACGATGTATGCGCCAGACGTGTCCGTGGAGGTCGGCACGGAGCCGCCTTCGAGTCGCACGAACGACACGGGCATCGGCCCTGGCACGGCGACTCCGTTCACGAGCGCCTTTCCCGAGACGATGATGGCCGTCAAGAGAGCGAACGTCAGGTTCGTCGCGGAGGGTGCTTTCGCGGTCGCCATGAAAACGTATCGGGTCGACCCGATCGTTTCGTTGCCGACGACCGCGTAGTCGCCGGGCACGAGATAAACCTCGAAGCCTTGCGCGGTCGCGATGGCCGTTCGTTGCTCCGGCCCATCAAACCGAAGGGAGGCCTCGGTGTTCGTCCCGCCGAGGGTCACATTCCCCCGGACCAGCGTTCTCATGACGATGTTGATGTCGTATGCGAGGGACGTCTGGCCCACGGCGACGACAATCCGGTCCGTGCCAACGTTCTGGTACCGCGAGTCCCGCGTTGAGGACACGTTCTCGTCGACGACGAGCGCGTAGGATCCCGGAGCGAGGCTGAAGCCGTAGCCGCCGTTCGAGTCCGTCGACGTCGTTGCGGCGACCGCTCCCGGTCCGAGGGCGACCGCCCGGATCACGATTGGATGGTTCAGGACCGGGGCTCCCGATAGGAGGACGCTCCCCTGGATCTCGACGGAGAGAGGCGTGAGGGCGACCGGCATCCTCGTGCGCAGGTCGATCGGGGCGGAGGCGGGGATCGACCGCGGTGCGTAGCCGGCCGCGTCGACGGTGCCGGAGTACGTCCGGTTCCCGAAGAGGGGGATCCGGAACTCGCCCGTCGCATTCGTCGTGAAGGTGATGTGGACCCCGCGGTCGTCCGTCAAGACGATATGGGCGCCCGGGATTGCCTCCCCGGCATCGACGGCTTGGTTCCCGTTCAAGTCCCGGTAGACGCTCCAGCTGACGATCTCGGACGTCCCGACGAGGGCGATTCGGAGGGTCGGGGTCCCGGAGAGAGACACCGACGCGAAGGACGCGCCATCTTGGTTGAAGGCCTCGACGTCGTACGCACCCGCGGGGAGGAACGCGAGGTAGCCGCCCGTGGGATCCGTCCGGAGCCATCGCTGTCCGGAGGCGCTGACGAAGGCTACCGTCGCCTCCGGATTCAGGACGGCAGGGTTCGCGTCTTTCACCGTCCCCGTCAAGCGCACGCCCTGGACGAACATCGCCTGATACGAGGTCGTCGCTCCGGCCGGGACGACGACGGTGCCGAGCGTCGCGAAGAGCCCGCTCGAGCCGTAAAACCGTCCGCTCACAAACCATTCTCCCGCCCCGAGACGGATTGAGAAGCGCGCAGTCCCGTCCGAGGTCGTGGACCGGATCGTCCGCGGGTCCGTGGCGGACTGGAAATCCAGACTCGCGAAGGGCTGCGCGGTCCCGAACAAGGTCGTCGTGCCCGCGACGGTCCCCGAGGGCAGCAGCGTGAGGTTGAGGGCGATGTCGGTGGTCCCGGCGCGGATCCGCTGGGGCACCGAGGCGAGATTCCCGGCCTCCGCCGTGACGGTGAAGTTGCCGGCGAGGAGCGGACGGACCGCGTACGCTCCGTTTGCCCCCGAGATGAGCGGGATGATCGTGGAGTTCGTCTCGTCGCGGAACGTGATGTCCGCGGACGGGACGGAGCCGCCCGCACCGGACTGCGTGAACCCGTGGACCTCGACGAAGGGCACGCTGATGTCGTGCGTGGCGTCCGTCGTCGCGATCGACACGATGGCCACGGAGGTGGTGCGTCCCGCCGTCGCGACGGTCGCGGTGAAGACGCCCACGGGCAGGTCGGCGATCGCATAGGTCCCGTCGTTCGCGGAGGTCGTCCTCCGGGTGTATGCGAAGTCCGCGTCCGTCAACGTGAGGACGGCCCCGGGCGCCGGCTGGTCGCCTGTTCCGAAGGAGCCGTCATGGTTCAAGTCGAAAAACACGGTCCCGCGGGCGGAGTGCGGCGTCACTTGGAGATCCTGGGTCATGATCCAGTCCGGCACGCCGTCCCCGTTCGCGTCCGCGGGCACCCGCATCGCTTGGTCGAGCGTCACCGGAATTCGGACGGATGCCAACGTGCTGGCGCCGATCAGGGTCGTCCTCGTCACCGCGCCGACGGATGCAGTGATCGTGACGTTGCCGAACGGGACGATGGCGCTGTAGCGGCCGTTCGCATCCGTCTGGGTCACGTAGTGCGGCGTCCCGAGCTCATCCGTGACGGTGATCCGCACGCCGGGCAGCGGTTGCGCGCCGGACCACACGGTGCCGTTCACCCATGCGCCGTCGTAGTAGCGGAGGAAGATGACGCCGTTCTCCACGGTCGACCGCGTGTTAAGGTCCGCGACCCCTTTGATGGTCCCGGCCGCGATCTGCGATTGTTTTTTCTGCGCTTGGTCGTAGTTCATCGCCTGCCACGCCGTCGTGTGGTTCGCGGGGTCGGTGAACGGATTGTAGTACGCGGTGCGGTAGACGACCCGCCAGTGGGTGAGGTTCCACGCCGGGACGGGCGGATTCGCTCGGAGGGCCGTGCTGAACCCGGGGATTCCCGTGTCCGTGGAGTTCAGGTCCTTCGGCGCGTAACCGATGTACGCCCGGTAGAACATGGAGTTGTAGAAGGCCGGCTGGTACACGATTGTCGTGCTCGAAACCTGGTCGCCCGGCTGCACGAGCTGTAGCGGGATGTTCTGGGCGTTCTGCGTATTCGCGAAGATTTGGAAGAAGTCGATCGGCAAGACGCGGCCATCGGGGAGGTTCAGGACCCGGTGGTCCGAGAGTTTCACCGGCGCGTAGAAGATGCCCGTGTTCGACGCGCTGATGGGGAAGAGCCGCGAATCCACCGCGAAGTATCCGATGTTCCATCCGGTGACGTCGCGGATGGCGTGATACAACGAGACGACGCTGTTCTCCGTCAAGTGGCCGGCGATCAGGTTCGTCAGGAAGACATACGCGGCGTTCGTCGGCTGGAGATCCGGGGCCCACAGCCCGAACGTGGTCGGGTCCGACTGGACGACCGACACGTAGGCGTCCCGGTGGAGGAACACGTTGCGGACGACGGCGGACGAGACTCCCGCGGACTCCAAGGCGGCCGTTACGGCCGGGCGGAAGTTCTTGTTGTTCGCCGCGAAGTCGCCTTCGAGGAGCCGGATCACGAGGAGGGCGATTCCCTCCGTCTCGTTCTGGGCCGTGATGAACTGGCCCGGGAGCTGGTAGCCGTTCTGGAAGTTGTCCGCGACGGTCGGATGGACGCCCCGATCGACGGCCTCGAAGCCGTAGTCCCACCATGACAGGAACGCGGGCCGGAGCTCGGGCGGGGTGGCCGCGTCTTGCGTGGCGAACCACTGCCAGGCCGCCGGATAGTAGTCCGTCGACTTCGGGATACCGTACCCGAACGCCCCGAAGTAGAACGTGCCGCTGCTCGGGTCGTATGGCGCGCGGAGGAACGAGGGCAGGAGGTTCGCGACCTGTTGATCGTACTGCGACTTGAGTTCGAACGGGATCGACGCGTCGATCGCCCACCATACGTTCGGGAGGACGACCAGGAAGACGATACCGAGCACCACGAGGATGTGCCGGACTTTCACGGATTTCCGGACCGCGTTCCGCCAACTGCCTTCCGCGAGGGACCGGTACGTGCGGCGCATGCCCGCGAAATCGGCGCGGACGAGCACCTGGTTGATCGCGAAGCCCGCCGAAATCGCGAACGCGGGCGAAGCGTCGAAGATGAACCGCGCGGCCGTGATCGCCATGAAGACCGCGGCGAAGGCCCAGACCGTGACGAGGCTGTACGCCGGGTCCCTCCGGCGCGGGACTTGCCACAGCAGGTACGCGATCGCGGCGAGGCTCACGCCGAACGTGAAGACGCCGAACGACAGGATGATCTGGGACATCCCCGGCGATTGGTCTTCCGCGATGGTCGTGACGACCTTCGTCTGGACGAAGTACCCGGCGCCCGTGAAGAAGGCGCTCGCGAGGGTCGGGTTCACGAGGATGCCGACGCCGAGTCCCACGCCGGCCGCGATCAACGTGCTCGGGATGACGAGCGTCCACGGATAGTCGCGGGTGACGGTGAAGGCGAGGCCGAGGATGAACGCCGCGAAGAACAGATACGCGGGCACGTCGAACCACACACGGATCTGGACCCGGACGTAGTACCACTGGAAAGCCAGCACGAGCGGCGTCACAAGCGCGATCGCGAACAGGAGCCAGGTCCCCATCGTGTCCTCGTTCCGGAACCGGGCGAGGAACAACTCCGCGGCGAACCATACGAGCATGATGACGACCACGTAGGCCCAGCCCTGCCAAGCGAGGGCGATCACCGTGACGCTGAGGCCGGCGAAGAGGGCATACAGGACGCTGGACCGATTCTCCCGGAAGAACGCCCGGACGCCCGTGGCAATCGCCTCCCGTCGGAACCAGTTCTCGACCCACCGCCGGCGGTTCATCGTCTTCAGCGCGCGGAGGAAGAAGTAGAACGTCGCGACGACGAAGAACAGCGTGAAGGCGTCGTGGTCCGCATCCGTCGAAGCGCTCCGCTGCAGGTTCCCCACGCTGACCGCGAGGAGGAACGCGCTGACGAGCCCCGCCTTCCGGCCGAACGCCTCCTTCGCGAGGCCGTACGTCGGGACGACCGTGAGGGCCCCGAAGAGCCCCGAACTCAGCAGCCAGACGAAGACGACCGAGTTCCACGGGTCGCTGAAGAGGGGCGCGAACAGCCGTCCGGCGAGGAGCGAGAACCACGGGTACAGCGGCGGCCGCGGGTTCTGGAAGGAAACGGGATAGTTGAGCATGGAGTCGCGACCCAGGTCCCGCCCCGTCTGGAACGAATAACACAGGGCCCGATCCCAATAGTATGAGTCCGACCCGCCCGAGTACGGCGGCGTGTAGATCGCGGTGCAGTCTGGCGGGACCGGATGGAAGGCGATCCCGTACACGAAGTAGACGCGCAGGAACAGCGCGAGGCCGAAGATCAACACGAGGGCGACGGCGGTCCGCCAGTGGGTGCGAAGCCACCCCTTCCCTTCGTCCACGACGCGATAAACCTCCGGGAGGCTGCGCCCATGAGGGAACGCCTATATATCGCTTGTTCGGAGTTCCGCCGAGGGCGTGCGGCCTCCCGATGGGGCGGCCCGACAAGAGCCTTTTGGGACGGACCTTGGAGGCCAGCGCGCGATGGGCTTAAGACGCCCGCCCGCCTTCCGGCGCCCGATGAAGCGGGACCTCATGGAGATCTTGTGTTGCCCCGTCTGCAAGGGCGATCTCGCTCTAACCGTCGATGTGGAGAAGGGAGAGATCCTCGAGGGCTCGCTGTTCTGCAAGAACTGCAATCATCGGTACGAGATCAAGGACGGGATCCCGGACCTGCTTCCGCCCGATTTCAAATGAACTCGGCCTGCGCCGCGACGACGCCTGTGCTGTCCTTCGCCCCCATGTAGGCGTCGAGCGGCTCGCGGTTAAGAGTGAGGAATTGTCCGCCCCAAACGAACTTCGCGAGGATCGTCCGCGCTTCGTCCTCGCGGCCAAAGATGACGAGCGCCGCCGCGAGCGCCTCGACGGAGGACAGGACGAACGGTTTCCCGTAATTCACCGGGTTCGCGGCGAGGAGGTACGGGAGGGCGCGCGGAGTTGCCTGGGGCACCTTCGGAAATTCGCCGCGCTTCCACGAGACGTCGACGACGGCGAGTCCGCGGCGTTCCGCACGGGGCGCGTCGGCGCGGGACAGGGCGCGATCGCTCTCCGGCGTCAGGAGGATCGCCCCGCTCGGGAGAGCGCTCGGTCGCGGGACGAACGTCATGAGCCCGAGCCGTTCGAGTCGGCGGGAGGTGCACCGCTTCGGGTCGCACTGTCCGGCGTGGTAGGCCAGCAGTCGGATTGTCTTCATGGCGTCCTTCAGGGTCTCATGAACTCCGCGTACAACTGGAGACCGAGCGGGAGGCGCCGAGTACCGAGGCTCGCGATGCGCCGCGAAAAGCGCCGAGGGGTCAACCCCATCACCCGGTCCGGGATCGGGATCCGGTACGTGTACGCCCTTTGCATTCGCATTCCCGTCAGGTCGCCGAGCCCTTCGAGCTCCGCGATCGTGAAGCCCTCGCGGCGATGCCGATCCGGATGGTGCGCCCGTCCTGCGGCGGCGTGGTCGTGCAAGAGTTCCGGATGCAGGCACTCGTGGACCAGGGACGCGGCCAACTTGTCGACCGCGGCTTTCGGCAGGAACCGCAACACTCGATACGTGAGGGCCTCCGCGTTGGGCGTGGTCATGAAAAATCGTCCGGTAGGCCGGAGGACGCGGCGGACCTCGAGGAACAACTGTGCCGGGTCGTCGACGTGCTCGAGGACCTCCGTCGCGACGACCGCGTCGAACGCTTCGTCGTGGAATGGCAACGATTCCGCGTTGGCCAAGACGATTCGGACGCGGTCGGCCGTCCCAGGACTCCGACTGGACCCCCTCGCCCGGACGGCGGACACGCGCTCCGGGAGGAGGTCCATCGCGACGACGTCGAGGCCCGCACTCTCCGAGAGGGTCAGGGACAACGCCCCTTGACCGCACCCGATGTCGAGGATCGTGGTTGGAGCTCCCCCGCGAGCGTGGAGGATGTTCGTCGCAAGGAGCCGCTGCCGGGACAGGTACTCCCATCTCACGTAGTCGGCAGGGCGGACGATGTCGATCAAGACCCGATCGATTCGCTCCCTGGCATGCCTCCCGGTCGCCACGAAAGTCGAGGAAGAGGCGCGCGCGTCATATAGGTGTCGTCAGATGGGCCCGCGCGCGCTCCGTCGCGGCACAAAGCCTATCCCCCGCGGGGCCCTTCATTGAATGCCACTGTGATGATCAAACCGATGCTGACCCGTGATGAATGATGGGCGATCTGAGTGGCCATCATTCGCATGAATTAATTCGTCCATTGGTGCTGAACCATGCTGCAGATCCGTGGCGATTTCAACGATAAAGATGAGGAAGGCCGGGTGCGACTCGATACGCCGGTTTCGAAGCAGGATATCGAGAAACTGGGGAGTCAAGTCAAAGAAGGTATCCGCGTCCTCGTTGTTGACGACGGCGAAGGAGGCTTTCAGGCGGAATGCATTCTGGAACTCTCCAAAGGAATCTGGTGCGCGCGGATTCTTTGGGAAACAGGAAAGAGACTCTAGCGACAATTTCTGACGCCTTTTAAGTCCGTCCAAACACCCCATCAAAATAAAGTCGCCATCTGAGTGCCCATCGATTTGTCAACGCGGCCGGTCCCTCGGACGGATGTTTTAATAGCGAGACGCCAATGAGAATCCGGGATGCGCTCATGGTGAGCGGTTTCGACTTGCTCGGCCACAACCGCACGCTCCAGATCCATTGGCTGAAGCGCGTGATCGCCTTCTTCCTCGACCTCGTGACGGTCTTCGCGCCGCTGTGGTCGTTCCTCTTCTTCGAGAACATCCGGGCGGCGTGGGTGTACGGGGTCGTGGGGGGCATCGCGTTGTACGCGTACTCGACGTTCTCCGAAGCCGTCACACGCACCACGGTGGGGAAGTACATCGTCGGCCTCGAAATCCGGTCCCTCCGCGGGCCCATGAGCCTGTCCAAGGCGGCGGTTCGGAACTTCCCGAAGCTGTTCTGGTTCGCCTTCCCGCTCCTCGACACGCTCCTGGGGCTCATCGTCGAAGGGGATCCGCGGCAGCGCTGGTCCGACAAGATCCTCGGCACGACCGTCGCGCAGTCCCACCTGATTCACGTCCGCGTCCACCCGCTGGACGCCGCGGATGCGAACGGCCGATGACGTGCGGCGCACGATTATATACCGTCGGCCCATGATGCGCCTCCCGTGACGCCATGCTCTTCGTGACGCAACTGAGGGTCCTCCCGGGACAATGGGAGGATGCGACCCGTCTATTCAAACACCCGAAGATCCCGAACAACGTCATGGTCCACGAGTTCCTCGGTCTCCTCGGAAAACCGGATGCCATCGTGATTTTCGAGGCGCCCGACGCGTCCACCGCCGCGGACTTCACCGTCCAGTTCAGCCGCGTGACCGACGCGACGACAACCCTCGCCTTGCCGATCGAAGAGTTCAAGTGGACGTGGTGAGCCGATCTCTGCCGATTCGAACCCGCTTTGATTTGACTGGAGGCTCCCGCGACCCGGTGAGCATGGGGTAAAAGCGCCAGTGTCGCGTTGGAGGGAGAGGGTTGCGGCACCGGCGCATCAGCGGAACCGGTCGGCCGAACTCCCGGGCCGATGGACGACCCATCCCTATTAAGGGATTATTGTACACCCGTGAAATCCCATGAGGGCGGGCGCGACTTGGCGATTCGCGGGCACGCCGCTCCCATCCCCAACGAAGGCGGACGCCGCGGGGCGATACAAGAGAAATATTGAAGGGGAGGGCCGCTAGGCCCTCGTGTTGTTGGTCTTACCCTAGAGGGTGCCCTGCCACAGGATGGAGCTGCCATCCGTGATCGTGATCGGCATGCCCGAGCTGTAGGTCAACGACTTCGAGATCGTGACCACGTCGTTCGGCTTCAGCGTCGTCTGGCTCGCCCCGCCTACGGGGAGGAACTGAATGCCCCCGCTCGCCGTCTTGAGCGAATTCAGGGTTGCCGACCCGGGCGGAGTCACGATCGTCGAGTTCGAGGACCAGCGCATCAGGAACGTCGTCGTGGTCAGCGCATGCGGCGCTGGGACGTTCGAGATTTGCAAGACCCAGTTCGACGAGGTGTCCTGCCGGTTGACGCCGATCGTTTGCGGGCCACCGCCTGGACCGACCAACAGGCCGGATACCATCACGTACAGTACCGCGGCCAGGACCACCGTAATCGCGACCATGAGGATGGTCGCAATGACGGGGGATACCGCTTCCTCATCCTTCCGGATGATGGGATTCATGGTCTTGGTCTCCTGATCCGTCTGCCTAGAGGGTGCCCTGCCACAGGATGGAGCTGCCATCCGTGATCGTGATCGGCATGCCCGTGCTGTAGGTCAACGACTTCGAGATCGTGACCACGTCGTTCGCGCGCAGGTCAGTCTGGCTCGCCCCGCCTACGGGGAGGAACTGAATGCCCCCGCTCGCCGTCTTGAGCGAGTTCAGGGTTGCCGACCCGGGCGGAGTCACGATCGTCGAGTTCGAGGACCAGCGCATCAGGAACGTCGTCGTGGTCAGCGCATGCGGCGCTGGGACGGTCGAGATTTGCAAGACCCAGTTCGTCGAGGTGTCCTGCCGATTCACTCCAATCGTCTGGGGGCCGCCGCCAGGTCCGACCAATAGGCCGCTGACCATGACGTAAAGCACGGCCGCCAGGACCACCGTAATCGCGACCATGAGGATGGTCGCAATGACGGGAGACACAGCTGCCTCATCCTTGCGGATGATGCGATTCATGGTTTTGTCCTCCTGCGGCTTTCGCCGCTGTCTTCTGCACGGGGGAACCGACGCTATTAAACGTGTCGCGGTTAATATTCGATGTTGAGAATCAGATATCATGGGGGGTCCTTCGCATGGATGGGCGCCGCCTTTTTCGAACGGAATGGAGGGTCCATCCGAGCGCTGGTCCTTCTTAAACTAGTCCCCCAGCTCAATCGTCTCGTCGCTCACGAGGACGAGCATGTTCCGGATGTCTTCCGTCTCGTACTCGAGCATCGAGAAGATCACGGTGTAGGCGCCGCGGGCCCGAAGGTTGTTCACGAGGATGTGGAGGAACTCGCTCAGGATCTTCGTGTTGTTGTGGATCGCGAGGCTGTTGATCGAGTCCAGGACGACGAGGGCGCTCCGGTCCGGGTGCTTGCGGAGCAGGAACTCGACCTTCAGCATGATGTTCTCGAGCATCGTCGGGCTCTCGACGACGATCGCGTGCGGGTGTTGCTTTCCCGGGGACATCATGATCTGGCTGATGCAATCGACGAGCCAGATGTGATCCATCGGGACTTCGAGGACCTCCAGGGCGCTCAAGATGCTCTGGGCGGGGATCGTTGTCGTGACGTAGACGACCTCGAGGTTCTTCTTCATCGCGAAACGGTCCAGCATCCCCTGGATCGCATCGAAGTATTGGACCGTCTTCAGCCGTAACGCGACCGCTGAAGCCTCCCGGAGGGTCGACAGCTTCTCCGCGACCTCCCCGGAGACGCTCATCTCAGCCACCGCCGGTCACGCTCCCGCCTTTCAGGAGAGGCACGAGCAGGACGCCGGACGTTGTCAGGTCGAGGACGTACTTCGCGCGGCTGTGCGTCGTCCCGCGCATCTTCACGATCTGGAGGGTCCGAAGCAGGTCGCCGCGACGTTCGAGGTTACCGGTCACGATCACGCCGTCCGCCAGGGCTTCCTCGACGCCCCAATGGGAATACCCTTCTTCCGAGGACCGGATTTCCGAGACGAGGAGGGAGGTGCAGCCTTTCGCGCTCAGGACCGTCCCGAGGCGGAGGAGGAAGTCTCGGATCCGTTCCTGGTCTCTGATCCGGTAGCACACAGACGTCACGGAATCCAGGACGAGTCGGCGGATTTTCTGATTCTCGACCATCCCCGCGATCGTGTCCGCGAGGAGCCGTGCTTGCTCGAAGTCGATCTCCTCCTTGTCGATGCCGAGCTCCTGGTAGATCTTCGGGAGGTCGATGAACTGGAGCTTGCCCTGCTTCGCCAGCTTGTCGTCGAAGAAATCGAACGGGATCACGTTCATCAGGAGCTTGTCCGTCGGTTCCGTGACGCTCAGATAGAGGCTGTTCTCGCCTTCCAAAGCCCCGCGGATCAGGAACTCGATGCACATCGAGGTCTTGCCCGTCCCGACGGATCCGGAGATGAGGACCGTGTTGCCGCGGGGAATCCCGCCGTTCAGGATGTGATCGATCGCGTCGATGCCGGTGACGCATCGCTCCCGCTCACCGGCGTCGCGCTCCTTCGTGGGCATCGACTCATGCAGCCAACTCGGGGCGCGCTATATGAGATGAACGCGCTGAGTATCAGATCCGAAATCACGGCCGGACCCACGGGTTCGGGCGCCGCGAGAAGTCAACCTTGTTTAAGGTTAACGTCACCCGTGGACGACCTTGAACGCATGGTCCCATCGATTCGTGACGGAGCCGACCAGGGCCCAGAGGGGCACGAGCGCTTCGATCCAACGGGCCCCCTCAATCCCACCGACATCGATGGCCCCGGGCCATCCGAACTCTTTCAGGATTCCGACGACTTTCTTCTTCGCGGCCGCATCGTTCCCGGCGATCAACATCTCCGGCGCGCCCCCGACGAACTTCGGGTCGACCATCTGCGTGTTGGGCACCGTGTTGAAGGCCTTCACGACCTTCGCCTCCGGAAGGGCCCGCTGGACTCGTTCCGCAAGAGAGTCGTTGAGTCCGACGAAGAGACCGGGGTTCGGTCCCCCGGAGAATTCGAGCGCATTCTGCACGTCGATGACGACTTTGCCCGCAAAGTTCTTGGGCCCCGCGAGGCGCGCGACCTCATCGAACGCGGATCCTCGGGTCGCAATCACGATCGTCTCGCCGTGTCGTGCGGCCTCCTCGAACGTGCCGGTCGAGGCCTTCCCTTTCACCTCTTTCAGCCAGGCCGTGAGAGCCTCGCTCTTCGGGCTCCGCGAGCCCAATTTCACATCGTGTCCGCGACTCGCAAAGCCACGACTCAGTGCCTGGCCGACATCCGCACTCCCTAAGACGCCTACGCGCATGGGGCGAGGAGGACGACCGTTCCTTTTCCGCCTTTGGGTCGTCGCACAATCAACCGGTCGCGACGCGGCCGGAGTCGTTACGTTTTTAAGATGAGGGCGAGGTAAGCACGGTCCATGGAGCCCGTCCTCCAGGTCGCCCTGGACCACATGCACCTGAAGCGCGCCTTGCTCGCGGCGAAGGAAGCCGTGGAGGGCGGCGCGGACTGGCTCGAAGCGGGGACGCCGCTCGTCAAGTCGGAAGGCATGGAGGTCGTTCGCCAGCTGAAGAAGTCGTTCCCTGGCAGAACGATCGTCGCGGACCTCAAGACGATGGACACCGGCGCGTTCGAGGTCGAGATCGCGGCGAAGGCGGGTGCCGACGTCATCACCGTGATGGGCGTCACGGACGACGCGACGATTCTCGAGGCGGTGCGGGCCGCCCGGCGGTATGGATCGAAGATCATGGTCGATCTGATGCGCGTGGCCGACAAGCCGGCCCGCGCGAAGGAACTCGAGAAGCTCGGCGTGGACTATCTGAACATGCACGTGTCGATCGATGAACAGATGATCGCGCACACGCCTCTTCAGGAGCTGAAGGCGGTGGCGGCGGCGACGTCGCTTCCGGTCGCCGTGGCGGGCGGGCTGAATTCGGAGACCGTGGGACAGGCTCTGAAAGCCGGGGCCTCGATCGTCATCGTCGGCGGCGCGATCATCAAAGCGGAGAACGTGGCCGACGCAACACGCACGATCAAGAAAGCGATCCTCGAGCGGAAAGCGATCCCGACGGGCCTTTACAAGAAGTACACGGATGCGGATGTCGGCGACGCCTTCCGGAAGGTCTCCACGCCAAACCTCGCGGATGCGATGCAGAAGCGCGGCGTGATGACGGGCCTCGTCCCAAGGCTCCGCCACGGGACGAAACTCGTCGGAACTGCCGTGACCGTCAAGACGGCGGACGGGGATTGGGCGAAACCCGTGGAGGCGATCGACCGCGCGAGTCCCGGCGACGTCATCGTGATCGATGTCGGCGGTGGGCCCACGGCGGTCTGGGGCGAGCTCGCGTCGAACTCCTGCCTGGTGAAGGGCGTGGCCGGGGTCGTGATTGACGGCGCCGTTCGCGACCTCGACACGATCCTCGAGCTGAACTTCCCCTGCTTCAGCCGCCACGTGGCCCCCCATGCGGGCGAGCCGAAAGGCCTCGGGGAGATCGGGAGCGAGATCGAGTGCGGCGGCCAGAAAGTGCATGCGGGCGACTGGATCGTGGGGGACGAGTCCGGGCTGATTGTCGTGGCGCGCGAAGAGGCCGTCGAGATGGCGAACCGCGCGCTCGACGTGCTCGAGCGGGAGAACCGGATCCGCGAGGAGATCAAGCGGGGCGGCACGTTGAGTTCCGTGCTCGAGCTCGAGAAGTGGGAACAGATCCGGTGAGCCTTTGGATCGGCATCGCGTGGAGTCGCTCCTCCGCGACTTGAAGGCGGGGACCGTCAGCGTCGGCGAGGTGATGGAGGCCCTCCGCGACCTCCCGTACGAGGACCTGGGCTTCGCCAAGGTCGATTCCCATCGGGACCTGCGGCGCGGCTTTCCCGAGGTCGTGCTGTGCCTCGGGAAGACGGCGCCGCGAATCGTCGAGATCGTGCGGCACATGAGCCGGAATCACAACCTCGTCCTGGCGACGCGCGCCTCGGCGCCGATCGCCAAACGCCTCAAGGACGCGCTGAAGGGAACGCAGGTCGTGTATCACGAGGCCGCGAAGATCATCGCGGTCGGGAAGCCACCCGTCCCGCGACGTGGCGCCGTCCTCGTCGTCACCGCAGGGACCTCGGACATCCCGGTCGCGGAGGAAGCCGCGGTGACGTCCGAGCTGATGGGGTCGAAGGTCACGCGCCTCTACGACGTCGGCGTGGCGGGCGTCCATCGCGTGTTGGACCGCCGCGATCTCCTCCGAAAGGCGAAGGTCATTGTCGTGGTCGCGGGAATGGAAGGTGCGCTGCCGAGCGTCGTCGCGGGCCTTGTGGACGTCCCCGTGATTGCGGTCCCGACGTCCGTCGGCTACGGAGCGAGCTTCGATGGGATGGCGGCGCTCCTGGGGATGATGAATTCGTGCGCCCCGGGCGTGGCCGTCGTGAACATCGACAACGGTTTCGGCGCCGGCTATCTGGCGTCGATGATGAACCGGTAGGTCCGGTCAGAGCAGCCCGGGAAGCAGGTTGAGGACGATGAGACCCACCGCCACTGCAGCGAGGGCGACATAGGCGCCTTTGTTCCATGCCCAGACCTTGGCTCCATCCAGCGGCATCACCGGGATCATGTTGAAGCCCGCGAGGATCGCGTTCACCGTGGCAATTTGGCTCAGGATGAATACGAGGCTGAACGTGAGCAAGCTAGAGACCCTCGTGGAGACGGCGAGGTAGCCCGCGTAAAACAGC
>VBMG01000186.1 GCA_005878485.1 Methanobacteriota archaeon
ACCGCCCGATCGCGTTTCCCGCTCGCGACGTGTTCCCTCGTGCCCGCGGACTCTCGGCGGGGGAGGGGCAAGGTAGTCGAAATCCGGTAGAGTGACACGGGGGATCGCCTTGCCGAGGGCCCGCTCGATTCCTCGGAGATCCCCTTCGTCGTCCGGCGTCACGAAGGTGATCGCCTCGCCCGCGGCCTCCATCCGGGCCGTCCGACCGACCCGGTGCACATAGTCCGTGGGGACAGCCGGCACGTCGTAGTTGATGACGTGAGAAATGCCCTCGACATCGATCCCGCGGGCCGCGACATCCGTCGCCACGAGGATCTGGTGCCGCCCGCTCCGGAAGCCCGCGAGCGCCGTCTCCCGCTGGCTCTGGCTGCGGTCTCCGTGGATCCGGGCGACGTCGAAACCCGCCGCGCTGACTTGGCGGGCCACGCGGTCTGCGCGCCGCTTCGTCCGCACGAAGACGAGGACCGACATCATGTCCTCCCGACCGAGCAGCCGGACCAGAAGAGAGGTCTTCAGGTGTTGAGGGACTGGGTAGACTTCGTGACGAATCGTCGAGGGAGGCCGATGCGGTGGCGAGACGGAGATGCGGACAGGATTGCGCATGATCGTTCTGGAAAGGGCCTCGATCTCGGGCGGCATCGTGGCGGAAAACAGGAGGGTCTGGCGGTCTCGCGGAAGGGCGCCGACGATCCGCCGAACGTCCGGGAGGAATCCCATGTCGAGCATGCGGTCCGCCTCGTCGAGGACGAGGACCTGGAGACCGCGGAAGTCCACGTTCCGGCGGGACATGTGGTCGAGGAGTCGCCCCGGCGTCGCGACAACGACATCGACGCCGGATCGGAGGGCGTGTTCCTGCGCGGTCATTCCGACGCCGCCGTAGACGGCATGGCCGCGGATCCGTGTGCCTTTCGCGAGGCCGCGGAGGGCGACTTCAATCTGGGCGGCGAGCTCGCGGGTCGGGGAGAGGACGAGAGCGCGGGTGCGGCCGGGCGTTTGGCTTAGGAGCCGGTGGAGGATCGGGAGGACAAAGGCGGCCGTCTTGCCGGAACCGGTCTGGGCGGTGCCGATCACGTCCCGCCCGCCAAGGATCGGGGGGATCGCCTCGCGCTGAATTGGAGTCGGAGTCTCATATCCGAGGCCTTCGACCGCGCGAACGAGGACGGGTTCGAGCCCGAGGCCCGAAAAGGAGGACCGCTCCTGCATCAAGTGCCGTAGGTCGTCCCAACGATAAGCGTTGCGGCGACGAGAGGCGCGCCACGTGAGCGGGGAATCCGTACGGGTCGACTTCTTCGCGGATCGATGCGGATGCGGCGGCGTAACGCATTCCTTCTGTTCACCGGATGGTTAACGAGATAACGCTGTTCCGGCGTCATGACGCTCGGAGGCCGTCATGGCCGACGAGTCATTGAATCTGCCCGGCGGCCATCGCGCCTCGGTCTGGACCGTTGGACACTCGACCCGCTCCTTCGACGAATTCCTTTCGATTCTTGAAGAGAACCGGATCCAGCTCCTCGCGGACGTGCGACACTTCCCGTCCTCGCGCCGAGTCCCCTGGGCCACCAAGGCCTCTCTCGGCGCCGCGTTGGGCGAGCGCGGCATCGGGTACGAGCATTTCGAGGCCCTTGGTGGCTTCCGCAAAGCCGCGCCGGACAGCATGAACACGGGATGGCGGAGCGCGGGATTCCGCGGTTATGCGGATTACATGGCCACG
>VBMG01000187.1 GCA_005878485.1 Methanobacteriota archaeon
GGTCCCGTGGAAATGCCATCGCTCGCTACTTTCGGACAGCCTCGTGGCCCGAGGCGTCCTCGTGATCCACATCCTCTCCGGGGGCAAGACCCAGGCGCATCGGCTCACGCCTTTCGCGCACGTCCACGCCGCTCAAGTCACGTATCCCGGGGCGCGCAAAGCGGTTTAAAGTCCGAGGCCGTTGACGCGACGACCGCCATGGCACGCGACATCCGGATTGAGGCCAGCGATGGAATTGTGGTCCGCGGCTGGCGGAGCGGGGAGGACGGCCTCTTCCTGCGCGTCCGCGGACAGGGCGACGAAGTCCGACTCGTCTGCCGATGCGGTCGCAGCCATTGGAT
>VBMG01000188.1 GCA_005878485.1 Methanobacteriota archaeon
TCAAGCTTGCGTTCAATCCGAGGGAATTCGATGGGCTTCTCCTGGGTCTCGGCGTGCTGCATCCGTTCGATCGCCTTCCGGTCTGCCTCGACCCGAGCGACCAACTCCGCCGCGTCGATGCCGAGATACCGCGCCGGGTACTTTCGGATCTTGTCCGCGCCTCGCTGCAGCAAGGTCGCGGCGCCCACGAGATTCCCGTTCTGATAGTGGTGGTACGCCGCGGCGATCTGGATGAGGCCCTGCAGGAAGAGGCGGGGCTCTCCGTGTTCCTGTTTCCAGACATCCTCGAGGACCTCGTGGGCCTCGAAGAAATACTCGTCGTTGAAGAGGCGGATGCCTTCTTGGATCGGATCGAGGCCGTGGGATGCGTCGCGTTCCATCGTCGCGACAATCAACGCGGGCGAGGCGAATCAAGCTTTCCGCGACCCGCCGTTACCGGACGCGCTCACGGGCGGGAGCGAGCATCGTTCGGATGACGTCGGGCGTGTATGCCCCCCGTTCGGTCACGACCATGGTCACCAGTTGTCCCGGCGTCAAGTCGAAGAGTCGGTCCGTGTCCGGTCGGCGGGGCCACGACGTGCTGTCGTATCGCGCATCGAACTTCAGGCTCTCACAGGCGACGTAGAACGGCTTTTCATGGTCCTTCGCCGCGACGGTAAGCGCCTGGGTCCCGACCTTGTTCACGACGGAACCATCCCGGAGGACGCTGTCCGCGCCGACGAGAGCGTACGATGCGGTCGCGAGACGTGCCGGGCCCTCCGGATCCGGCACGACCGTCACGGGGATGCCCGCATCCGTCAGGCTCGCCGCGAACGTCCGTCCTTCGAATCCGGGGGCGGACTCGAGCACGTCGACGCGGACGATGAGGCTGCGGGCGTGGGCCAGCTTGAGCGCTTCCAAGACGGTTTCACTCGAGCTCAGCGTGACGACGATCCCGCGGGGCGGGGCGATTTTCAGGAAGGTGCGGGCGATCCGGCTCCGGGTGCCGTCCAGTTCCGCGCGGGTCGCCTCGAGGACGGCTTTTGGGTCCTGGCCTTCGGAGACGAGCCGGGCGACAAGATGCGCGACGTTGTGGACGATCGCCATCGCGGGCTGGGCCGCCGAGATTCGTCGGGCGACTTCGGTCAGCTCGTTCGGCTCCGGTCGACCTTTCGCCTCCATGATCGCGAGCCCCATCGTGTCGAGGGCGATCCGGGCCAGCCTCGAAGCGCCGCTCGTGCGATCGTCGGCGATGGCGTGGATCGCCTCCTCAACCGGTTCGGGCAGCATGTTCCATCCGCGCGTGGTACGCCGCGAGGCCCGTGATGCTGACGCGGATCCGCCGTTCAAGGAAGTCCCGCGGATACCGCTTCGCGGCGCGGACCGTCATCTCGTACAGCTCCCGGAGGACGCCGTCCTCCCCCGCGGAGGCGAGCTTTCCGCGGACGACCCGGGACCATTCCGGGTACGCGATTATCATCGCCTCGATGGCGGCCTTGGGATTCGTGTGGGGCCCGTAGTGGCTGAACAGGAGCGCTCGCGGCTGGAGGGCGAGGAGCCGCTGAAGGGTCTCGAGGTTTTTCTCCAGGTCGAAGGCCGGCGCCGGCGCGATCGGCATGAGGATTTCGTCACCGGGAAAGTAGAGGCCTGCGGCATCGCCGGTATACACGCAGCGGGTGTGCTCATCGAGGATCGTGAGCTCGTGGGGCGCGTGGCCCGGGGAATCGAGGAAGACCAGGGCGTGCTTCCCGAGTTCGAGGCGCTGCTGATCCTTGACCGCGACGAGGCGGTCCGCCGGGATCGCGCGCATCGTGCCGAAGATATCCGCCTCCTCGGAGCCGAGCGCCTCCCGCGCGCTCGCGACGAGACGCGTCGGGTCGACCAGATGCTTCAAGCCCCGTTCGTGGACGTACACCTTGGCCTTCGGCATCTCTGGGAGCAAGAAGCCCGCGCCGCCGGCATGGTCCAGGTGGATGTGGGAGACCACGACCGCATCGATGTCGGCGGGCTTTAGGCCGAAGGACCGCACCGCTTCGAGGATTCGGTCCGCATCTCCGGACGTTCCGGTCTCGATGATTGCCTTGCGCTCGTCGTCGATCAGGTACACCGCGCCGAACCCTTCCTGCTGGAACATGCGGACGTCCGCGAGGTGGGTCTCCGTGTCAAATGGAAGCCGCTGGAACGCCATCCGAGTCGGAATTGCCGGCTCCGCCATGTACCTTTCCCACGGGTGATCCGGCCGATTGTTGTCGCCTCGAAACCGACTCCTCTGAGCCCTCATCAATTCCAAACCGCAAGGAATCCTTTTCTACACCCCGGGGACTTCGGGGCCGCGCGGCGGTAGCCAAGCTCGGAAACGGCGCGAGATTTAGGGTCTCGTCCCGCAGGGGTCCCCAGGTTCAAATCCTGGCCGCCGCAGTCACTTCCACACATCGAGGAGCGCGACTTTCTCCAGCGCGAGGTCGCTCCGGCGATCGGGTGGAACCGTGGAAAGCGCTTGCTTCGTGAAGCCGAGTGCGGTGAGCGATTTCTCCCTCGGCTCAAGGACGGCGTCGTCCCGCACCCAACCAAAGAGCTTCAGGAGCTCCTCCGTCGAGTCGGCGCCTAAGACCGCGACGGCGAGTTCCTGAGCGCCGGTCCGGATGCCCGCTAGCCGGATCGCGTCCGCGACTTGTCGCTGGGCGGAGACGTACCGCAAGGCCTCCATGGAAACGGAGTGGGCGACCGTCGTCCCGGCGTCGTGCGCTCGTAGCGCGTGCCGGATCGCACTTTCGATGTGGGCCCGTCCGAAGACCACGGTCGCATCCGCGAGGAGGACATCAATGCCACGGGGCCCACCCCAGTCCTGGGCCTGGCGGATTGTTTCCATCGGGTCCGCGACGTGCCCGCGAGCTCCTGCGATGGAGTAGTTCACCCGAAATCCCCCAAAGCTGCTTGGCCTTCGATCTCCTTTGCGTCCACGGGAGCTCCGACTTGCTCCTTGATCTTCACCGCGAGAGTCGGACCGATCGTCGGGATGCGCGCGAGGTCGTTCGGATTCGCCTTCTGGAGGTCCTTCAGCGTTTTGAAGCCCCGTTGGAAGAGGGCCCGCCCTCGGACCCGGCCCACGCCTCGCAGGGAGATCAGCTCGAGGAGCTCCTCCTTGATGCCGTACTGGACCTGGATCGTCAACCGGGTGAGGGCCCGGACTTTCTTCTTGTTGAAGATTCGGCCGAGCTCGCCCATCGAGTACAGCAGCCACTCCGCCTGGTCGGTCATACGCCGGATGTCCCCGGGCCCGATCCCGAACTTCTTCGTGACTTCCTCCTCCGTGCGTTCGGTGATCCAATCGTCGAGGAGGGACGCCGTCTTTACCTCCGCGAGGAAGAAATCGTAGTCCTCGACGGGGAAGGTCAGGTCGGCCTCCTCGATCCGTTGCTCGACCCATGCATAGTCGCCGCGGCGGAGATAGAGCTTCGGCATGTCCGGTGTCGTGCAGACGGTCCAGAGGTGGAAGAAGCGATCGTCGCGTGATTCGCGGAGCGCATCGCGCATCTTCACGGCGCTGAGGGGGTCGATGTACAGGTCGCTCGTCCGCTTCCCGAAGAACGTGGCCTTGAGGAAGCCGTCGTGGCGGTTGATGAAGTCTTCCTTCGCGAGGAACTCGAGGACCTCGAGGATCTTCCCCCGGATCGCATGGACGTCCCCGGTGAACGCAAAGAACGTACGGTTGAAGAACGCGAAGAGTTCCTCCTCGGTGCCGACGTGGCCCGTCGCGATGTTCGCGAGGATGTGCATGCGTAGGGCGGGTTCGGATCCGAGCTTCGATTCGATTGCCTCGGGCTCGCTCAGGAAGTAATCCTGCATGAGTTCGTCGATGTCGTCTTCATCTTTCGCAAAGAGGATTGCTTCGCCGTACGGGTCGTACCGTGGTCGACCGGCGCGACCGCACATCTGTTTGATTTCCATCACGGGAATCGGAGAGAGCCCTAGGTTCACATCAAAACGGTTCAGATCTCGAATGACCACGCGCCGTGCGGGGGTGTCGACCCCCTGGGCGAGGGTCGGGGTTGCCACGATGCATTTGACGCGCCCCCTCTTGAATTCCTTCTCCACCAAGCTTCGCTGGTCGTTCGTGAGTCCCGCGTGATGGAACGCCACCCCTCCGTCGATGCACTTGCCGAGGCGAGCGGCCATGGAAGTGGCCTCCTCTTGGCCTCGCACCAGCTGTTCCGCGATCTTGTTCAGGTGATCGAGTTCCTTGTCGCCTAGCGTTTCGCGTACATCTCGGGCCAAGGACTTGGCAAGGGCCTCTGTGGAACGCCGCGTGCTCACGAAGATCAGCGCCTGACCTCCCGAGGCCAGGACATCGGTCACCAGGCCGGACATGTCGTCCTCTCGGACTTTGACTTCCTGAATCGTCTGGTCTGTGAAATGGACAAGGCCATCGAAGTACACGCCTTGTTTCAGAGGAACGGGCCTCCATTCGCTCGTAATGTGCTCGGCCTCGAGCCACCGCGCGAGCTCCTCCGAGTTCTTGATTGTCGCGCTGAGGGCAAGCACCTGCGCCTGCGGGTTGACCTGGCGCAGCTTCGCAAGCGTCACCTCCAACGTCGGCCCACGGTCCGCATCGTTGATGAGATGCACTTCGTCGGCTACGACCACGCTGAGCCGCTGGAGCCAGTTTGTGCGGTGACGGAGGAGGGAGTCTGCGCGCTCGGAGGTTGCGACGATGACGTCGAATTTCTCGAGGGTCGGGTCGACCGAATCGTAGTCGCCGACCGAAATGCCAACCTTGATTCCGAGGGGCTCGAAATCTTTGAGGGCGTCGTACTTTTCTGCCGCGAGTGCACGCAATGGGACGATATACAGGCCCTTCCCACCGCGGAGAACGGAGGCGAGGATGGCGAGGTAGGCGACGAGGGACTTGCCGCTGGCCGTCGGGATCGCGAGGACGAGATTTTCGCCGAGCAGGGCCGGCCCGATCGCGTCCGCCTG
>VBMG01000189.1 GCA_005878485.1 Methanobacteriota archaeon
TCGCCCTTTCGACGAACGCCCAGGGGAAGTACAACAAGAGCGTGGCGCCCGGCACGTATTCGGTCCGAGCCAGCGCGGACGGATACATCGCCGTGAACAAGACGGGCCAGACAGCGACCGCCGCGGCGACGCGGTTCGTCGACTTCCAACTCACCCCCGTCCCGGCGGGCGGGATCGGGATCTCGACCTTGGTCTACGTGGGCATCGGCCTCGCGGCAATCGTGGCCATCGCCGTGAGCGTGTTCTTCCTCCGGACGAGGCGCCGACGTGCGGATGAACAGGGGAAAATCGACATACCGCCGCGACCGTGAAGGTGATCGCCGGATGTCCCCAGCCCAGGAGGCGGCGGTTCAGGCATGAACCTCCGCCGCTTCCTCCTTCGAAAAGCGGCGTACGTCCTGTTGACGGTCTTCTTCATCGCAGCGCTCAATTTCTTCATCTTCCAGATTCTGCCGGGCGATCCGACGCGCGTCCTGCTCCCGCGCGGGGGAACCTCGCAGATGGGGAGCGAAACCCTACGCCAGGAACTGCTCCACGAGTGGGGGCTCGATCAGCCCTTGACGACCCGGTTCTTGATCTACCTCCGTAACCTCTTCCAAGGAAACTTCGGGACATCAATCACGTATCGGCCCGGCATCTCGGCGATGGACGTGATCGCACCGCGACTCACCACGACCCTCGTCCTCGTCGGCGTCGCGACGGTCGTGACCATGTGGATGGGCGTTGTCCTCGGGCGCGTCTCCGGATGGCGGAGGGGCCGGAGGACGGATGTCATCATCACGATGACCTCCTTGTTTGGGTATTCGATGCCCTCCTTCTGGGTTTCCCTCGTCCTCATCTTCTTCCTCGCGGTCGAGGTGAATGTGTTTCCGGTCCATGGGGAGACGTCGCTGGGCTACGGAACATTGGACCCGGTCTCGCAGCTCCTCGACCGCCTCTACCACCTCGCCCTCCCCGTGTTGACGTTCGCCATTACGAACGTCGCCTGGTTTTCGATGACGCTCCGGAATTCGTTGACCGATGTGTTACCGGAAGACTACATGCTCACGGCGGCAGCGAAGGGACTCACGGAGGACCAGCAGCTCCGCCGACACGCGCTTCCGAATGCCCGACTCCCCGTGGTCACCGCGGCCGCGATCTACTTTGGGTGGGTTGTGAGCGGGGCCATCGTGATCGAGGTGGTCTTCGACTTCCAAGGACTCGGCAAGTTAACGTGGGACGCCACAAGGGCCCTCGACTTCCCGCTCATGTCGGCGATCTTCTTCATCGCCACGCTCGGAGTCGTCGTGGCGAACGCGATCTCGGACATCCTGTACATGTATCTAGATCCGCGCGTCCGGGAGGCGTGAACATCGCAGCGGGGGTCGGCCAAGCGCGGGAACTGTCGATCCTGCGCGAGAAAGTCTTGAACGATCTCGATCGACTCCAGACGTTCCTTCGTCAACTGTTCCGGAATCGACTCGCGTTCGCGGGGGCGGTCATCATCCTCGTCTTCTTCGCCATGTCGATCTTCGCGCCCCTGATCGCCGGACCGTATCCGACCCCGGTCCAGGGCGGAGCTACGCTTGACCCTCCATCGAATGCCCACATCCTGGGGACCGACTACCAGGGCCGGGACATCTTCACCCTCCTCGTGTACGGCGGCCGGATTTCGCTGCTGATCGGCTTCTCCGCCTCCGCGGTCGCCATGGTCCTGGGCACCTTGGTTGGGTTGATCGGCGGCTTCTACGGCCGCATCACGGACCAAGTCCTGGCGCGCGCGACAGATTTCTTCCTCGTCATCCCGTGGCTTCCGTTCGCGATCGTCTTGAGCCTGGTGATGGGCCCGAGCTTGCAGACGACGATCATTGCGATCGCGGTCGTAAGCTGGCCGACGACCGCGCGCGTGATCCGGAGCCAGGTCTTGACGGTCAAGGAACGACTGTTCATCGAACGCGCGAAGGCCGTGGGAGCCGGAACGCCGTACATCATCTGGAAGCACGTCCTCCCCAATGTCATGCCCCTGGTCTGGGCCGAGGCGGTCCTGACCATCTCGAACGCCGTGTTCACGGAAGCGTTTCTATCCTTTTTTGGGCTCGGTCCGCCTCCCGGTGCGGGCGCGATCGTCTCGTGGGGAACGATGGTGAACCAGGCGTACACCTCCCTGGCCCTGATCTCAAACCCTCCGATGTGGTGGTACTTCTTGCCGCCTGGGTTGGCGATCACCCTCGTCGTCCTCGGGTTCGCCATGGTGGGCTTCGGACTCGAGGACGTCGTCAATCCGCGGCTCCGCCGCCGTTAGGAGAGCGCATCGTTCCGCCGCGAGGGCGGGATACAGCCGCGACGAAACCGACATACGATTCGAGGCCATCCGGCGATTCGACCATGGCTTCCGCGGACGCGGTCATCATCGGTGCCGGCCACAACGGCCTCGTGGCGGCAAACTACCTCGCAAAGGCGGGGCTGCGGGTCGTCGTCGCCGAACGCTCGGACCGCGTCGGCGGCGCGTGCGTCACGGACGAGATCGCCCCGGGGTTCAAGGTGAGCGCGGCCGCTTACGTGTCGGGCCTGT
>VBMG01000203.1 GCA_005878485.1 Methanobacteriota archaeon
GACGGATCCGAACCCTTCGAGCAAGTTCTTCGCGAGCGTCTCGCCGACGCTGGGCAAGCCCTCGACCAGGAAGCGCTGGCGCTGTTCGAGGGTCAGCGTCTTCGGCTTGTGGCGGAGTCCGTACTCCGAGGCGCCTCGCTGCTCGCGTTTCCACAGGATGCTGAGGAGGAGCGCGGTCTGGTCCTTGTCGACGGTCGTCAGGATCGGCACACGTTCGCCGATCTCGACGGCGAGGAGCGCGCCGAGGAACGCCTGCGGACCCTTGTACGTCGAGATCTCCGCGAGGTCCCCCTCCAGGATGAGGAGGGGCTGCGGGTACGCTTCGCGGAGGCGCCGGACCTGCTCGAACAGTCGCTTCCGGACCATCGAGTTGAAGAAATCCGTTATCGTCTTTCGCTCGACGCCCACGGGTCCGAGGATGTAGTCGCCCGGCGCGATGCGGCGCACTTCGATCGGGACCTTGAGGTCGCGGAGCCGATCTGCGATATCCTCCGGTTCATTCACGTCGACGACGAGGGGCACATGCACGATCCGCCGAATCGGCGGAGCGGCCTAAACGTTCCGGTGGGGTGGCTGTCATCGGCGTTAGCCAAACCGTAGGTACGCATCCTTTTTATTCGGCCTCGCGTGCCCCGAGCCGATGGCGCGCCGGAGGACGTTGACGCTCCTTGCGGCAACCATGCTCGGCACGATGGATTCGAACGCGCTGGTACCCGTGATCGCGCTGTACGCCCTACACGTCGGGGCGGACCCGATTCAGACCGGGATCATCGTCGGGCTCTTCTCTCTCGTCCACGCGCCGGCAAATCTGTTCTTCGGGCGCATCGCGGATCGGATCGGTCGGAAGCTACCGCTCGAGATCGGTCTTCTGTGGGATTCGGTCTCTCTTTTCTTGTATGCCTTCGCGACGACGCCGCTCCTGCTCGCCCTCGTCCGGATCAGCCACGGCGTCGGGAGCGGATTCGTCGGACCGAGCTCGATGGCGCTCATGGCCGACACGTCGACGAGCGAACGGAAAGGACGCGCGATGGCGATCTACGGGATGTCCCTCGGGTTCGCGGTCGTAATCGGGTTCGGAATCGCCGGCCCGATTGTCAAGGGTCTCGGATTCGCCGCCCTCTTCTACGTCTTGTCCGGGGGGCTGCTCCTCGGCTTCTTGTTCGCCGTTTTCGTCCGGGAGCCATCGCAAGCGATGCCAAAACCGATGGCGTGGCGGCGCCTCGCCGCGTATGCACGCCGTCCGTTGCCCGCGGCCGGGTACGCGTCGATCTTCAGCCTGTATTTCATCCTCGGAGCGTTCGTCACCCTGGTGCCGCCCCACATTCGGGACGAGCTCGGATACGATTTGCCCACCGCGGTGCTTGTCATCGGCCTCAGCTTCACCGCGTTTGCGTTCCTGTCGCTCCTCCTCCACTATCCCGCGGGCGTCTTCGGGGATCGCTACGGACCCGTGTCTCCCGCGGTCATCGGACTCGTCGTCGCCGGTGCCGCCATGGCCCTGATCCCGTTGGCGCATGACTTGCCGACCCTCCTGGTCCTGATGGGCCTCTTTGGTGTGGGACACGGTTTCGTTTTCCCCTCCGCTTCCGCGTTGGTCGCACGAGGCTCCGATCCGGAGCAGCACGGCTTGGTGACGGGTCTCTTCTACGCGATTCTCGTGACCGGGGTCGCGGTCGGCGCTCCGCTCATGGCGGCGGTCGGAAGCGTTTCGAACGACGGAGTCGGAATCTGGGCGAGCGCTTGGGTCGCTTTGATTGGACTCGCGCTCCTCGCTCGGGCGTCCTTGACCCCGAAGGTTCGGAGCGAGTCCCCGATGGTGGCCCTGCCCATCGAAGATCCGAAGTAGTCGCCTCCGGTGGTCCGCGCTTCAGTTGCCGGCTCGCGACGAGACGGTATCCACCGAGGAATCTGTCTAGGGTCAATAGTGATCCGGAATCGGCCCCTCCCAAGGTTCTTCGGGGTGGTCGTAGAGGCAGAAGAAGATGCCATCGGGGTCCTGAATGTAGGCGATTCGATGCCCGTTCTGCGAGGTCCACATGTCGTCCTGCATGAGTTTCCGAAATTTCGGGTCCCCCTCGACTTTCGCAATCGCCTGCCGATTGACCCAGAGTTTTTTCGTCGCGGGCTTGATGCCCAGGACCCTGAGTCGTTTGAGGGTCTCGGGCACGCTCTTCACTCGAACCTCAAAGTGGTCAAGCCCCTCGCCGACTATGTAGGGGGCCCAGAATGGACTCCGTTCGGCGTACCAGTTCAGTTCCACTCGCTGGCCGGAGCGCCGGTCTCGGAACAGGACGTACTTGCCTTCGTCGTCCCCACCGCGGTCGATTTCCTCGAGATCGAACACCCTCGTGTAGAATTCGATCGACTTCTCGAGATTCGTGACTCGGATTCCAACATCGCCGATCCAGAGGTCGGACATGGCCCCTCGAGAAAACGAATCGACGGAAGAAGCCATCGAGAGCATCGGCCGTTTCAATCGATTGCGCGGGAAAATCACGGGACCGATCATATGCGTCCTGTTTGACGGCTAAGCCGCCAATGCACCACCGACGGGTGCAAATGTGGCTATGGCGGTTAGTGGCGGCGGGCTGAACACGTCGCCCTTGCGGACTTCGTGCGTACACCCCCGCTCTATCAACGTCGTCGACTACGACGGCCATAAGATGCCTCGTCTTGAGGGCGGTTTCCGGCTTAGATGCTTTCAGCCGTTATCCGCGTAGCGCGTGGCTGCTGGGCAATGCCTTGCCAGACAACCCATACACTAGAGGCGCCGATCCCCCGTTCCTCTCGTACTT
>VBMG01000204.1 GCA_005878485.1 Methanobacteriota archaeon
TCCTTCTCGGGGCGCGCGGTCGTCTGGAGGTTGCCCGCGTCGCTTCCCGCCTCCGGTTCCGTGAGCGCCCACGCCCCGAACTTTTGACCTTTCGCGAGGGGCACGAGCCACGCCGCTTTCTGCGCCTCCGATCCGAACCACATGAGCGAGGTCTCGCTGAGGGAGGTTTGAACCGAGACCGTCGTCCGAACCGACGAGGACCCCCGGCTCAGCTCTTCCACGAGGAGCATGAACGAGACGTAGTCCATGCCCGCCCCGCCGTACTTCTCCGGCACGGGAGCCCCGAGGAATCCGAGGTCCGCCATCTTGTGGTAGAAGGCCTTCGGGACCTCGCCCTTCGCCTCCCACTCCCGCACGTGTGGAATGAGCTCGCGGTCGACGAAGTGCCGGGCGGTCTCCTGAACGAGCCGCTGCTCTTCCGTCAACTGAAAGTCCATTGAGCGGCCTCTCGCGGCCTAAGCTGCGCTATTCCCATAAACTTTCGGAGCGCAGCACGACGGCGGCGTGAATCAGCGGATCGAGAGGAACCGCGTCCACATCGAGCGGATCGCCGAGACCCGGTTCGTTTGCCGGGCGAAAATCTGGTCGCACACCCGGCACCGCATCAGCTCCGCGTTCCGTGCGGAACCGATCGCGACGGCTTCCGAATGAGGGCAGTTCAGTCGGGTGGCTTCCCGTTCCAAGGTCATCGCGCACATGAGTTCGGTCCTCCGTGTCCTTCTTGACACGTGCTCGACCAGCACGCGGGGTAAATACCCTCCGACATTCCTCTCAGTGCTGATTCTCGTAACGTTTAATGCCGGTCGCTCGAATGCTCGGCCCGGTGACGATTCTCTCGGACGCGGACATCCGACGGTACCTTGCCAAGGGCGAGATCCAAATCGCGCCGTACGACGAGGCGCACCTCACTCCGAACGGGTACGACGTCACGATCGAGGAAGTCCTCATTCCGGCGTCGAACGTGCGGACGACCACTGGCGTCGCCAAGATCCCGCCGACGACCCGATTCGCGGTCAGCACGCGGGAATCCGTCCGACTGGGTCGCCATGTGGCGGGCCAAATCTGGCTCCGGACGACGTGGGCGCGCCGCGGGGTCATCGCCTCGTTCGGGATGATCGATGCGGGGTTCTCCGGCACCCTGACCTTCGGCGCGTGGAACGGGAGCTCCGACCCGCTCGAGTTGCCCATCGGAGACCGGTTCGCTCAGATCGTGTTCGTGGCTCTCGAGTCCCCGTCCTCGGAAACGTACGAGAAGCGGTCCGGGACGTATCAGGGACAGCGGGGCGTCACCCTCGATCGACCGTGACGTCGAAGCCGACGTGGTGTTGGGTCGGCGAATACGCTCGGACCCGGTGAACCCGCACGTCCTTGGCGCGGTGGCCGCTCCGCCGTGCGATCTTGCGGATTCGCTCGACGGCCTCCCCCTCCTCCGCCCGTTCCAGGATCCGATAAACGTGGACCTCGCCTCGATCGTGAATCGCTCGAAAGGCGTCCTCCAAGAAGTCGAACGCCGTGTGCGGGAGGTCCAGGATTACGCGGTCGACCGGAGCGATTTGCCGCAGGACGTCGCGGGCGTCCCCCTCATGCGTTGCGACGAGACTCGCGTGGTTCGCCGCGACGTTCGCACGCAGGAGGGCGACCGCCTCGGGATTCGCATCCGACGCGTGGACGACCTCGGGCCGCCGTCGCATGGCGATCAGGATCGCGTACGGCCCGACGCCTGCGAAGGGGTCCGCGACGACCTCTCCGGCGTGGACGAGGTCTGCGATCCGCTTCCGCTCCGAGGCAAGCCGCGGGCTGAAGTACGCGTCGGCGAGATCCACGCGATACCGCAGCCCGTGCTCCGCGTGCACGGTCGCGGTCCTCCGTTCTCCCGCGATGATCTCGATGGAGCGGATTCGGCGGTCTCCCCTCACCCCTCGGTCCTCGACCGCCACCCGGATCTTCGTGTTCCACCGAAGGATCGCACGGCCGATGTCGTCGCGGTACGGTCGCAATTCTTCCGGAATCTTGATAACAGCGATGTCGCCGATCACGTCGAACGCGGTGGGCAACGAGCGTCGAAGGGCCTCCGGTACCGCGACGACGTCCTTGTAGCTCCGGATCGGGACGAAGCCTTCGTTGAATTCCCGTTCCTCGACAGGGAAGCCGATCTCGAGACGCTCCTGGGT
>VBMG01000205.1 GCA_005878485.1 Methanobacteriota archaeon
CGCCCACGCCCGCGCCTACGCGGGGATTCGAGATGTCCGCCGCGCCGAGTTCGTATGGGGCGACGTCGAGAAGACGCCCTACGATGAGTTCACGCGCGATCCGATCGACGTGGTCGTCAGCAACCTCTGCATGTCCGCGGAGATCGTGTCTCACGCGTCCCGTGCCCTCCGGCCCGGTGGGGCGTTCATTTTCTGTTGCCATCACGGCGACCACTGGCGGGAGACGCGTCGGGGTTCCCGCTGGGCGTTCTTCGAGGACGCGATGGCGAACCTCCTGGAGGAGCATCGCTTCGCGGTCGAGTTCACCGGCGTCGACACGACGATCGTGACGTTCGAGGAGTTCGGCGAGGTCGCCCTCTTCCTGCGGAGCGCGACCGTCCGCAAATGGGTCGAGGACGGACGGTGGGAGGAGCTCGATGCGGCCTTCGCGCGCGGCGACAAGCATCTCACCCTCTCGTATCTCATCGTGAAGGCGCGGCGGACCGCCTCCCCGTACACCGCCGAATGAGCGACCCAAACCGACTTCTAATCCTGTTCCATCGCAAGGGCGTGGCTTCGGAGAGGCGCCTCGAGGATGTCATCGACCAATTCGACCGACAGAGCGAGGTCTTGCCTCGGGTGAAGTGGTTCGCGGACGCAGACCGGGCGCGGGAACTCCTCGCCTTTGCCGGCCTCCGAGCGGGAGAACGCGTCCTCGAAGTCGGGTGCGGTCCGGGGATCGTGCTCGAACACGCGAGGAACACGGCCAGCTTGCTGGCCGGTGTCGACGTGAGTCCGAGGATGTTGGCCGAGGCCGGGCGACGCGCGCCGGAGGCGCACCTCATGCAAGCGATGGGGGAGCGACTGCCGCTCCGCGAGGCGGCCTTCGACCTCGTCTACTCCCGGTCCGTGTTGCACCACGTCCTCAGCCCCGCGCGCATGGTGGACGAGGTGGCCCGCGTCGTCCGCCGCGGGGGTCGGGTCGCACTGAACGACTCGGTCACATCCGAGATTCCAATCGAAGCGAGGAATCACAATCGCGCAGAGAAGTTGCGAGACCCAAGCCACGGACGAATGGTCCCGCCCTCGGAACTGCAGCGGTTCTTCGGGAATGCCGGGCTTCGCATCGCCGCGGTCCGCGCACGGCGGTACGAGAGGGACCTCACAGAATGGCTTGACGTCACGAGCCCGCCGCAACGGGCGCGCGAGGAGATCATCCGGATGTTCGAAACGTGGACGTCGGTCGATGGGGCGGGTCTTCACGTTCGCAAGACGGATGGCCGCCTCCGGTTCGACCACACGCAGTGGACGATCCTCGCGGTCAAGCCTTAAGGGTCAGGCGCGGCGAGGCCGTCGGAACGTGTAGCCCATATCGAGGCCGACCATCGGACGGAGCCGGCCGTCCGCTGTCATCGAGAGAATGCGTGCGAGGAGGGGAATCATGCCCGTGAACCGGGACTCGACCTTGGACATGAGGGGCACCTCCAACCTCCGGTACCGCCCATCCGCCGGCGCTTCAAATCGCTTCGCCCGAATCGCGCCCAAATCGGTAGGCTCATCCGCGCGGAGGTGATTGCTCCGACGGGGGAGTCATGTACCTCGGGGCCCACGTCTCAATCGCGGAGAACATCGCCTTGGCGCCAGAACGCGGCAGGGCGGTCGGGGCCGAGGCGATTCAGATTTTCTCCCGCAGCCCGCGGATGCTTCGGCGGACGAAGCCGCTGACGACGGAGGAGACGCAGGGATTCCGGGAGAACCTCGAGAAACACGGGATCGTCCGCGCGGTGATCCACGCGAACTACCTGATCAACCTGGGCGGTGCGGACGACAACACGATCAAGTACAGCCGCGAGGCGTTTGTCGAGGAACTCGACCGGGCGCAAGCCCTCGGCGTCCGCGACGTGATCTTCCATCCGGCGAGCCACGGGGGGAAGGGGGAGGCCGCCTCAATCCGGACGACGGCCGAGAGCCTCGACTGGTCCTTTGACCACGCGAACGCGCCCGACGTCTTCGCCGTCCTCGAGAACACGGCCGGGCAAGGGACCGTCATTGGCTCCCGGTTCGAGCAGCTCGCCGAGATCATCAAGGGATGCGCCCATGTGGACCGCCTCGGGGTCTGCATCGACACCTGCCACACCTTCGCCGCGGGCTACGATTTCCGAACGCGGGAAGGCTACGAGGCGCTGCTCCGCACGGTTGGCGAGACCGTCGGCCTGGGACGGATCCGCGCGTTCCATCTGAATGATTCGGTGGGCGACCTCGGATCAAATCTCGACCGCCACGAGGACATCGGGAAGGGGAAACTCGGAAAAGAGCCGTTTGGATTCCTCGTGAACGAGGAACATTTCCGCGGGATTCCGGGCTGCCTTGAATTCCCGGGCCGGGACGCCGGGTACAAGAAAAACCTCAAGACGCTCCGGGCGCTCGTCAAAGGTCCGAACCCGCCGACGTCCCCGCGGGCTCCAGGCGGCAAACGAGGCGATCGCGGAACCGCGTGAGGAACCCATAGAACCGGTGGACGACGCCCATGAGCGCGGCCGAGCCGCGTAGGATTCGCTCGACACCCGCTCCGATTGGAAACGCGCCAATCAGGGTCGGGACGGCATCGCCGCCCGTGGTAATGCGGCCATCCGGGGACACGACGTGAAGGGCGTCCAGCATTCGGTCCTCGGGAATTCCCACGAGGATGCTGCGAGACGATTGGATTGACGCGAGCCGAATCCGCCCGCGCCAATCGATCGCCCGTATCCACCGCGAGACCGCGCTGCAAATCCCGCAATC
>VBMG01000182.1 GCA_005878485.1 Methanobacteriota archaeon
CGATGTAAATTCCGCCACAACATCGTCGACGCTGGACACGCCGGCATAATCGTATCCGAAGAACGTCGTCGTGCTGCCGGCGACTCGCTTCGTGCGTTTCCCTTCGGCGCTATACTCGAACGAGGTCATCGATCCGCCAGCTGCAATCGATGTGACTCGGTTCTCCACGTCGTAGCCGTACGTCGTGGTGTTTCCGGCGACGGCCTTCGACCGGAGGTTCCCGTTCTTGTCGTAGACGTAGGTCGTCGTCGCGCCGCCTGAGACAACGGACCGCAGTAGTTGGTCCTCCTTCCCGTACGAGAGCGTCGTCGTCACGGTCGAATTGATTGCATGCCGGCGGTTTCCGTCCTTGTCGTAGTCGTACGAAGTGTACCGACCGTCCGAGGAGGACTCCTTGACGAGACGATATAGGTTGTCGTAATCGTACTTCACCCACGACCCGTCCGCCTCGACGACCCGCACGCGGTTGCCCGCCTTCTCGTACCAGTACGTGAACGATTCGAGGGTCGAGGCGCCCTTCTTCGCGCTCGTCGTGTTGAGACGGCTCGCGGCGTCGTAGGCCCAGGTCGTTACGACGTTGTTCGGCTCGGTAAGCTTTGTCCGTCGGTCATCTTGGTCATATGCGTACCACCACGCAGAGCCATCGCTGAATGTGGTCTTGTTCAGTCGACCGATCGGATCCCACACATACGTGACGTACGTCCCGTCAGAGTAGTTCATCCGGGTCCGATGGGAATCGACGTCGTATTGATAGGAGACCGTCTTCGAAAAGATGCCGTTGTAGTTGTACGTCGTCGAGGTGCGCCGGTCGAGGGCGTCCCACGTCTCGTCGCGGGTGTAACCAAGGCCCGTCGCGCGAAGCGTGTTCCCGTTCGCGTCGTACGAGGCCGTCGCGACGACCGACCCAGGATAGGTGATTTTCATGAGGCGGTTCTCCTTGTCCCACGCGTACTTGGTGAGGTTTCCGTTCGCATCGGTCCGCGTGCCCATGTTGCCGGCCGCGTCGTACGTGTATGAGGAATAGTTCCCGCCAGCGCTCGTCTCCTTCGTCTGGCGCTCGTACGCGTCGTATTCGTATAGGGTCGCGTTCCCGCTCGGGTTCGTGAACCGCACGAGGTTGCCTCGGAGATCATAGACGGACAAGCTGAAGTTGCCGCCTACCTCCGTGGTCTTCGAGACCTTGCTGGAGGTGACGTTGATCGTAAAGATCGTCGCGTAGCTGTTCGGATCCGTGCTCCGGGTCCGGTCGCCCCGCGCGTTGTAGCCAAAGGAAGTGATGTTGCCCAAGGGGTCCTTCACGCTCGTCAGGCGATCGAGGCCGTCGTACTGATCCTTCGTCTTGAACCCGAGAGGGGTCGTGACGTTGAGTCGGCGGCCGATACCATCGTAGTCGTACGTCGTCGAGTACCCATTTGGATTCTGGACTTGCTTCAGCCATCCGTGGGCGTCGTACGTGTAGTTCGTCTGGTATCCTCGGAAATCCTTCGATGTCGCGAGGAAGCCTTGGGCGGTGTACGTCCGGTACGCGACGGAACTCAGGGCGTTCTTGGTCGTCAGAAGGTTGCCGTTCGCATCGTAGGTGAAGCTCGTCTTGTATCCGCGATAGTTCGTCTGGTCGAGCAACAGGCTGACGTACTGCGTGGCCGTGTTGACCTCGGTCCAAGTCTGGGAGGACACGTTGCCACCGGGATCCGTGCGGCTCGTCGGCCTGGATCGGTAATCAAAGTCTAGGAGTCGGGCGTTCACTCGGCCGTCCGTGATTTTGATCTTATTCATCTCCCCATCCCATGTGTAGGCGCTCCAATTCCCCTTCGAGTCACACGCGGCGCAGCCCATGGAGGGCCCGGACATATTCGTCGGGTTGCCGAACGAGTTGAGGGTAATCGTCGTCGTGAAACCGCGTGCGTTCGTGAGCGTCCGCGTGGTCGACGAGCTGTACACGATCGCGTACTCACGGAATTGCCACACGACGCTGCCTGCCTGGTAGAATCCCAGCCAAACTTCCGTCGCCCGGTTCGAACCGTCGTAGACGAACGATGTCCGCTTGCCGACCGGGTCCACGATCGACGCAATCTTGCTCGCTGTGTAGGTGTAGTTCTCCAGGAAGCCCATCGGGTCGGTGCGCTGGATGAGATTGGAACTTCCATCGTAGCTATAGTTCACGTACCGGTTGATTGGGTCCCGGATTGAGGTGATACGGCCGCCGCCGTCGTACGTGAAAGTGAGGGTCTGGCCCGAATCGTCGGCGACCGCTGATAGACGACCGGACGTGTAGGTCGTGGTGACCTTGTTGCCGTTTCGGTCTGTAACCGAACTCAATTTTCCAGTCGAGTCGAACGCCTCGCGGATGCCGTCCAGACGCCACAAGGCGAATGATCCGTCCCCGTTCTTTACGAGCCGTGCAGGGACGCCCTGCGGCGGCGCGTAGCCGCCCGTCGTGGCCTTCGCCGTAAACGTGTGCTGGGACCCATCTGCGTCATTCCACGTAACGGATGTGTCGGGATTGATGACCAGCTTCTCATTGTAGTTGAACCTCCAGCCGTTCCCGAACGGGCCCGCCTCGGTCCCCCGGAGGCTGTTGTACGAGCGCTGGATGAATAGGTCGAACGCCCGCGCCCGGATCGAGATGTCTCGGGTCGAGTACCAGACGTTCCCCGTGACGGCGTTCACTTGGCCGCCCACGTAGGCGTACCAGGGCTCGAATCCCGTGTTCGACGTCGGCAAAATCGCGAGGGGCTGGTTGTCCTCCATCGTCGTGAGTTCCGATAAGGCCAGATTCGTCCACTGGTCCCAGTTCGTGTATGGCGAGCTCTGAATCCGGACGTGCGTCTGGTTGAAGGCGTCCACGGTGCCGACGATTTTCGTCTGGGTCGGGTGGTATCCCGCGGTGGCGTCACGGATGGCGGTCGTCATCGTGCCGAGCACCGTGTTCCACACCCGCACGTCGTCGATGTTGACGTTCGCCGCGCTGTTCGTCGCGAACTTGATGTAGCCATTCGTCGGAAAGCCGGGCCCCTGGTTGTCGGTGCCGGACCATTTGAGCGCCCCTTGCCACCACACCTCGAGCGAAGGGCCGGTGACGCGGAGCTTCGCTGTGTAGTCCGTGTTGATGACGATTGGCGTCGGGATGGTCGCGATCGTGTACAATACCCCAACGAACCGTTTCTTCAAAGTCAGCGCGCTGCTCGACATGTCGAGGTAGTAGTGGTTGTTCGCGTCCTGATAGCGGAAGTACGCTTGGGCCGTCCCGGACTGGGTGAATCGGATCTTGTATGCGAACCGGTAGTCCGCCCACAGGTTCGACCCGACGACGTTCACCTTCACCGTCGTGCTCGTCGAGAGCTTCATGACGCCGGTCGTGAACGTCACAGATCCGGATTCGACGACCCATTGTCCCTCGTTTGTATTGTCGTTGAAATTGTCCGCGAACCAGCCGATCTTGACATTGTGATCGCCCTTGTCCTCCGTGGCGTCCAGGAACGTGGCCGCGTCCCACCCGAGTGACGCGCTGAGCGTCCACGTCGGGTCCACGTACAAAGGATAGGCTGCCGTCGCGAGCATCGTCGGGTCGAGCAGAATCAGAATCTGCCCGTCGGCGTAACTCAGCGAGGCGATCGGGTTCTCCCAAACCTGCGGCGTCAGAGACGAATCCCAAGCGTGGAAAGGCTGCGTCTGCCACACCGCTGACGCGGTTTGATCGCTGAGCGTGACCACGCTGTTCGAGACGTCGACCTTGTACGTCGTTTCGAACGGAATCAGGATGAGATCGCTACTCGGAACGACGGAGAACACCAGAGTCTCCTTGATTCGGTTGGGCAGGAATTCATGGACCGAATCCGGTAGGATGCCTTGGCTGAAACTCTCATTCAGACGGCTGGCCGCGAAGCCTTTCCCCGAGTCTGAAACCATGTAGGGCCAGTCGCCGTTCGAACTGTTGAGAGAACTCTCGGGGAGCACAACGCCGTCCCACCGTTGGAACGTCGCGACGTCTCGGACGGACGCGACGCCGTCGCCTCGGTCGAGAACAACCCCACCCGCACTGCCGGGATCAATGCTCGCGCCCAAAGCTAGCGGAATATCGGCGGTGTCCGCTCGAACCGGTCGCGACAGCCCCGCGAACGATCCGAGTAGAAAGAGCACAACACAGACGACAGCCAGAATCACGCGATGCTTCGACGTGAGTATCCCTCCGTGGTCTCGCTTCGGTTTGGCGGGGTGTCGGTCCGCGACGCCGCCAACCGGATGCTGGTCAATACACGGCTCAGTACTTAGCCCGCCACTGACCCATGGCTGGGACCCTAGGTCCGGGAGTGTTTCCGAGATCGCGCGGCCCCATGTTTGGAGAGGTCATACTTCTCGAGAAACGGCTTGACGCGATTCTCGAAGTCCTGCAAGTACGCATAGCCGCGTTCCGTCGGCCGCAGTCGGTCATCGACGAGACCGATTCGCCGAAGTTCTGCGAGCAGGTCCTTCAGTCGTTTGCCCTGAAGGCCGAGGTGCTTCTCGAGCCCGTACGGCGTCGCGGCCTTCCGGTCTTTCCAAGAGTAGTGGTAGATGCACTATCTCGAGTTCAGGACTTCCCAGGATCATCAGACCGGTCTCATCGGTCGCTCGCAGAGCCAACCAGGGGGCGCGACGTCACTCACGAAACCGGCTCGATGAGCGGAGGCAGATCGACCACCTGAATGGGCAGTTCCAGAAGCTCCACAACAAGTTGCAGGTCCTGAAGCTTCAATCGATGTGTTTGGCAGGTCTGGACGATGGCGGATAATCGCTTGCTCCTCCGACTCATTCGATGCGTCGACTCCATTATCCCTTTTCGAGTCACGTCGAAGTGCATCCTGCGCCAGCTGCGGGCAGCTTATTCGCGGCTCAACGCCAGGAGGGCGAGATGCCTCTAGATACTTAGTTTCCGTAGCCTCCCCGCTGAAACCTGTCAGCTGTCAAGGGGAATGACGCGAGCTCTGGCTGTTCGACCCTCGGGTTTAATATCTCGCCGGGCGAATGACCTACGGGGGATGCGACGGGTCGGGCGGGGGAAGCCGAGAGTCGGACGCCCCATCTCCGCGTCGCGGCGCTGGTTGCAGTCCTGATCGGAACCGGACTCCCAACAGTCCTCTTCGCGACAGCGGCTGCGCAGACCGGAAGTCCCGACCCTTGCGGTTACACCTGGGCGGACAGCAACGGCCCGTCGCCTACGATTCCATTCAGCTGGATTGAAATTAAGGACAACGACACACGCATCGCCAAAGACGGCTGGATTGGGAACAGCGACGACGGGTTCCTCCGGTTGACCCTCGGCTTCTCAGTGCCCTTCTACGACGACGTCTATTCCGACGTCTACGTTGGGACGAACGGATATGCATCGTTCGGCCGCGGGTACACGAACTATGCCCTTCCTTCGATTCCGAGCCGAGCTCCCCCGAACAACGCTGTCTACGCGTCTGCGGGCAACCTTCGATCGGGAGGAGCTGCTGGCCAGGGGGGTGTCTACTATTCACAACTTGACTCCCCAAGGCGGTTCGTGGTCGAATGGAATCAGGTCCCACACTACGACGGCTTGGACCCGATCACGTTCGAGATTGTCTTCTACGAAACCGGCGAGATCGAGGTCCTCTACTTGGTCGCCGGATACTACACGGCGCTCGTCGGGATCGAGAACGCGAACGGTTTCGCCGGGATAAGCTATCCGACGCCTCCGACGGACAACCTCGCGATCCGGTTCACTCCCCCTACCCCTCCGCCGGGTTCGGCGGGCGTACGGATCGCCCCATGCGCCCAGGGGTCGAGCGCGGTCCCCGGGACGACGCAGAGCACCCCTTTGATAGTGACGAACGCTGGCACGGCCAATGACACAATCGACCTGGCGTTCTCCGCGTCGCCCGGCTGGTCGGGGGATTGGTACGCATCGGACGACGCGACGCGTCTCGGCGATTCCGACGGCGACGGCTTGCCGGACACCGGGTTCCTCGAACCGGGCGCGTCCATCGATGTATTTTTGCGAATGACCATTCCCGTCAATGCGACAGGCTCCCAGACCGTGAACGTGACCGGGACCTCGACCGTGGACCCCAGCATCGACGACACGTCGATGATCGGGTTTTCGTTCCCAATCGCGTTGTTCGAGCCGCCGCAATCCGACATCGGAATCGACGT
>VBMG01000183.1 GCA_005878485.1 Methanobacteriota archaeon
GCGATCAACCGTTACGGCTCAAACGATGAGCCTTATGGAGGTGTGTGTGCCTGAGCAGACGACGGGCCGCTCATAGTCTGATGAGTAAACCTGGCCACCAACCCATGCCGTTCCATTTACCCAGTGGGAGAGACAACTCGCCACCGACCAAGTGAAACTAACCGTTAGTCGAACTTCATGAAGCGAAGCGATGGTTCCGGAACTCACGTTGCTGCCGTCCACGGTGATGTAGTAGGGAGCTGTGCCTAAATACCGGTTCTCCAAGATGATGTCCAAGGAAGCCGATTTGTACAGGAGCCACACGGTGCTGGCAATCCCGCCGCCTACAAGGCTGAGGAGCACCACAACGACTATCATCTTGAGCCGACGCTGATACATGCGCACTCTTGGCGATATCGAGACCGCTGGCGGCCCGGCGTATTGAGCCTGCTGAGGCGGTTGCGACATCCCGCTCCCACGATGCGATGGCCCGGAGGATACTTAACATTCTTCGAGGACCCTGATGGTGTCAAGTTCCGCATTTCGGTTCGGATCGGTTTCAATGGCCGCGCAAAGACGCGCCCAAGGCGGTTCCAGTCCCCGGGGAAGCGGCCAATTCCTCCCTGGCAAGGAAGTTTCGGAAGTCCCCTCGCGGCGAAACCGACCGAAATCTTCAATTCACAGAAATGGGTGCGCCAAGAAGGGGGAGAGATGCAGACAGGTCCGACACCCGAGAGTGTGCCTCAGCTGATACGACCGCCGTCGCAGATGATGCTGCACATTAATTGGGTTACGATAGTGGGGGGCATTCTCATTCTCGCCGGATTTCTGATTGCCGCAGTGTCCGATTTTCAGTACTCGGCCTCGACCCCGAGCGTCAATTCATTCCAGGAATTCTATCAGTTGTCGGGGGCGGGAAATGTGCTAATGGGCGTCGGCTTCCTCTCGGCTCTTGCGGGCCTCGTAATCGGTGACCGGCGCGGCGAGGAGGGGACCGTTCTCATGCAGCCGCAACCGCACGAGCCGCCGACAACGATGCCGCCGTGGACCGCCCCACACCGCGGGGCGATGACCGGGTCCTCGCGATTCGGTCCAGGGCTGATCCTAACTGGCACCGTGCTCGTCGGGATCGGCACCCTCGTCCTCGCGTTCGCGTTGGGATCCATCGGGTTCGGCAACCCGCAGACGTCGGGAACCTACCCGAACTATACGGTAACGTTCAGCGCATGGTCCCCGGGGTTTACGATAGGGGCCCTGCTGATCGGTGTGGGCATTATCATGCGCGGCCTCGGGGCGTTCGTGGCGCGGCCGTCGTAAACGACGGCGGGGGCCGGGGGCCGCTGAATTCGCTCGCCTGTCGCGGGCGAATGAACATGACAATGAGTGGACTGAGCTGTCCGCCCCAAGCGTTCGTACACTGCCCATGACCGTCGTGGTCAACTGCTCGGTGGGGGTGTCCGCCGTCTCCTTCGAATCAGAAGGAAAACTGCCACGCTTGCGACAATCGCAGCCGTGGCGGCTCCGAGAAACAAGAACCCGGCCGCGGTTGGCATGGACGCGTTCCCGACTGAGATAATCGAGATAGTCCCCTGGGCGTTGTTGCCTACGTAGAGAAATCCAGAGCCCGCGTCGTACGCAAGCCCGAGCGGCCCCTGTCCCACTGGCAAGTTCGAAACGATGGAGTTCGTCGCATCGGAAATTACGGTCACCATGTTCGGCCCGTAAATTACGTTCGGCGCGCTCGGCGGGTTCGCTGCATTGTCCGTAACGAAGACTTCCCCGAGCCATTCAGCGTAGGCAACGCCCGAGGGCCAACTGCCGGGAGGCGGCGGGATGTCCGCGACGAAGGCATTTGTGGAATCAGAAAACACCCGGACGGAGCCTCCGCTCCCCATCGCGACGAAAATCTCCCCCTTCCCGCGATCGTACGCGAGGCCAACGGCAGGCGTCGAGATCGTCGCGACCACGGTGTTCGTCGCGTCGGAAATCACACTGACTTGGTATGAGCCCCAATCGGCAACGAAGATTTCCCCCTTCCCGCTGTCGTACGCAAGCTCTACCGGATTGATCCGCACTGGGATCGTCGCCAGTACCATGTTCGCGACGTCGGATATCACGGTCACGTTGTTCGAGTTGAAGCTCGAGACGAAAATCTCACCTTTGCCGCTGTCATACGCAACCCCTAAGGGGGAGTCGACCGGGACGGTCGCGACAACCTCGTTCGTCGCATCAGAAATTACGCTCACCGTGTTCGACAGGTAGTTTGTGACGAACACTTCGCCCTTGCCGCTATCGTAGGCGAGACGCTCGGGCTGGCTGCCCACCGGGATGTTTGTAATGACCCGGTTCCCGGTGTCCGAGATCACGCTGACGTTATTGGGGAGGCCGTTCGCGACGAAGATCTCGCCTTTTCCGCTGTCGTAAACAAGCCCTTCGGGCTCGCTGCCAACGGGGATGTTTGCGAGGACTCCACGATTCACATCCGAGATTACGCTGACGGTATTGGCGCCACTGTTCGCGACGAAGATTTCGCCCTTCTGTGCATCGTAGGTGACGCCAACGGGAAAGCTTCCCACAGACACGGTCGCCATGACCGCGTTCGTGGAGTCGGAGATTATCGTAACTTCGTTCGACACCTCGTTCGAGACGAAAATCTCTCCCGTGCCGCCGTCGTAGG
>VBMG01000001.1 GCA_005878485.1 Methanobacteriota archaeon
TTGCCACCGATTGCGAGGCTCGCTATTTCACTGACGCCGGAGACGCCGCTGCAGGTCGCGGTGGATTGGGCGCGGACGAAATCCGCCGTGATCTCGTTGGCGGTTCCCGGGACGAGATGCACGGAAGCGACCGCCGCCTCACTCTGGGCGACTTCGTCGAATCCCATCGTGACGGCAACGAGGACGTCTGCAGCCGCGAGCGAAGTGTCGACCTGGACGACGGTCGCGTCGATCGTCCCGCCGCCGGGCGGCAGATCGCCGGTGTCCGCAAACGCTGTGTCGAGGAGGGCCGTGTGGATGAACACTCCCGTAGCCCTCCCGCTAAATTGGGTTTCCGTTTCCCATGCCGATGCGACGAGCGCCGTGGAGACAAGCCCTGCGCAGATCGCGACAACCGCGAGCAACGAGGCGCGAGTCCCCGGCGCGGGGGAATTCATGGGCGACATGGTTTGTAGAACCGCGGAGGTCACTTGGGCTTTCCCGAACATCGGGCGAACGTCGTAATCTTGGAGTCAGTTGGTGAAGGGCGTGTGGCCGAGCCGCTACGAAGCCTGTTTCCCCTTCGGACGACTCTTGTTGACGGGGCCCGCGGGTTGCGAAAAAACTTCGAGCGGCCTTTCTTTTCGGACCTTCTCGCCCGGGATTGGCACCGGGTACTCGCCGAGCAGGCAACCGAGGCAGAGGTCCTCGCGGGAGTGCCTCAGGGCGGCAATCAGGCCCTTCATCGAAAGATAGCCGAGGCTGTCCGCCGAAATGAAGTCCGCGATCTCGGGCACCGTCTTCTCGTTCGCGATGAACTGGTCCCGGGTCTTCATGTCGATCCCGAGATAACACGGGTACCGGATCGGCGGGCATCCGATGCGAACATGGACTTCGCTCGCGCCGGCTTGGCGCAGGATTTGGACAATCTTTCGAATCGTCGTGCCGCGTACGATCGAGTCGTCGATGAGGACAATTCGCTTGTTCTTGACCGCGGACCGAATGGGATTCAGTTTGAGCATGACGCCGATCTCGCGCTCCTGTTGGTCGGGCATGATGAACGTCCGCTCGATGTAGCGGTTCTTGATGAGCCCCTCGACGACGGGGAGGCCCGTCACCTGCGCGTAGCCCTGCGCCTGGGCTCGGCCGGACTCCGGAACGGGCACGATGATGTCGGCCTCGATCGGATATTCCTTCGCGAGTTGCTCTCCGATTTTCACACGGGCGTCGTACACGAGGCGTTCGTCGAGGACGCTGTCGGGCCGCGCGAAATACACCCATTCGAACATGCAGTGCGCCGTGTGGTTCGGGTGCGGGAGCCGCGTCGAATCGAAGCCGTCCGGCCGGAGCTCGACGATCTCGCCCGGCTTCAGATCCCGAATGAACTTGAAGCCGAGCGCGTCAAACACGACGCTCTCGGAGGCGATCATGAACCGGCCGTTTCCCTCGCCGACGCATAGCGGCCGGATGGCCAAGGGATCGCGGACGGCGTAGACCGTGTCGTTGATCATGAGAGCGAGGCTATATGCGCCGACGAGCCGCGAGGTAAATTCCTTCAAGGCGCGCTTGATGTCCCCCGAGGAATTCACGATCTCGTTCGCGAGCAGCCGGACGATGACCTCGCTGTCCGAGGTCGTCATGAAGGCCCACCCTTTCTTGCTCAGTTCTTCCCGGATCTCGTCCGCGTTCGCGATGTCCCCGTTGTGGGCGAGGGCGACGTCTCCGTAGGACGTCTTCACGACGATCGGTTGGGCATTCTCAAGGACGCTGGAGCCGGTCGTCGAATAGCGCACGTGGCCGATGCCGGAGTTCCCGCGGAGTTCCATGATGTCCTCCTTCGAGAAGACCTCGTGGACGAGGCCCATGCCGCGCTTCGCCCGCATCTCGCCGTTGTACACCGCGAGGCCCGCGGATTCCTGGCCGCGGTGCTGGAGGATCCGCAGGCCGTAGTATAGGTCGGAGGTCACAGGCGACGTGCCCGCGCAACCGATGATGCCGCACTTCTCACGTGGGCGGTGGTCGGAGGACTCCGACGCTCCTTCCGAGACGGGCATCGTCAATGCCTCTTCGCCCAGGAGTAATTCCGGATCTTCTTCAGGCGTCCGAAGCCGCAGGAGGCGCAGTACTTCTTCTGTTTGTGGTACGCCCGCTGCCCGCACCGCCGGCACCGGATGTGGACGCTCCGCCGTCCCATCTTGCCGAGCGACGCGGTCCCCTTGGTCATCGAGGTCCCCTACCCGTCATGGGGAGATGTAGATGACGTTGTCCCCTCGGACAATCGCGAGGTCCATCTTCCGCTGGGCCTGGTTGTCCTGCATCTCCTCCGCGTTCCGGAGGACGAGGTTCATGTGGGGGTCGAATCCGTCCAGGATTCCGCGGTACCCCCGCCCGCCTTTCAGCTCAACCATCACGTTCGAACTGATCCGCTGGTTGAGGAGAGAAAGCGGCTTAATCATTGGACCACGGCCCACCCATGGAGGCGACTTACTTAAAGGTTGTCGGGTCCCACGTGCGAACGCCCGGCACTCCGGTTCGCATCACGGGTACCGCTCGCCTGAAGGATTCTCGGCCGTGTCTTTCGGAAGCTGCTGGCGACGCTCGGCAAGATCCTTCTCTATTTCCGCAATCCGGTCCAACCCTGACCGCTCCTTCTCGTCGAAGCGAACGCGCTCGATTCGCCCGTTTTCGAGATCCCCGTCCAATTGAGACAACAAATTCTTCTGTTCGTCTAGCGCCTTTTCAAGATTCCTGATCTCGGTCTGGAGCTGGATTACCGGACTCTCCATGGCCGGTGCGGACGGTGCAATCGCGGCCGGGAGTGGCGCGATTGGATTCTCCGGGGCTGCCCTCGTCGAGGGTAGGCCCAACGGAACACCTCTCTCCGGCATCTGTTGGATTGCGCTGACGGACGGTGACGGGACGACCCGGGGGGGCGAAACGCGGGGCGGGCCGATCGGTTGCTGGACTGCGGGGGCCTTGCGACGTCCCTGAACGAACCAGAGGAACAGATCTTCGACCGAGAGCGTTTCCCGCACGCAGGAAAGAAGGAACGTGCGGTGGGCTACCGCGAGCCGGGCGAAGTTCTCGCGGAGATCCGTATCGGACTTCAACCGGATTCTTAAGGCATTCATGGACGCCTCGACGGGCTCGACGAGGGCGACTTCGGGAAGTGACCGGATATCGGCGATCAGTGGCTCGTCCAACGACTGGAACTCGGCACGGTACACCTCGACGCCGCCGGTCATCATGTGCACCAACTGATCGACGGGCCCCTCGACGATCATGCTGCCACCGTCGATGATTGTGACGCTGGAGCAGAGTTGTTGGACCTCGTGAAGTTGGTGCGAAGAGAGGAGAACAGTCCGCCCACCATTCTGCCCGGTCACGAGCCCACGCAGAAGCTCTCGGAGCTCCGCCATGGCGACCGGGTCCAGCCCCGAGGTCGGCTCATCGAGGACCAGCAGCTCCGGATCTCCGAGCATCGCCACGGCAATTCCGAGCTTCGCCTGCATCCCCTTGCTGTATGTCGGGACCTTGCTATCCGCCGCGCCCGTGAGCTCAAGCGTCTCCAACAGGTATTTTGTCTCTTGGCGGATTTCGGCCGGCGATAGACCCCTCATCCGGCCGTATTGCTGGAGCACTCTTCGCCCGGTCAGGTGGGCGGGAAAGATTGGCAGTTCCGGGGAGTATCCGATCCGGCCCCGTAGTTTGAAGGCCTTGGCTGGATGATACGGTTCGCCGAACAGCTCGAATTGTCCGCCTTCCGGTCGGAGGAGACCCATGATGCACTTCAACGTCGTCGTCTTTCCGGCACCGTTCCGGCCGAGGAACCCGTGGAGACCCCCTCGAGGAACGGTGAGCTGAAGGCTCCTCACTCCGTTTCCGGAGCTGCCGTAGATTTTGGTGAGACCCTCGATTGCGAGCGCGGGATGGTCACGAGGACCGGACAGCCTCCCTCACCCCTTTATCTGGATTCGTCGGAAGGCCCACCAGCCAAGCACGAGGAACAGGATCGTCCCCAGCACGAGCCCCAAGGTGGCCATCAGGGCAAACTGGAAAGTACTGTCGGTGCCAAAGGAGAAGGGGTTGAAGGGAATGAGCGGGGATATCCCAATCGATGTCGCTCCCGGGAGAGGGGATACTGCGACGAAGCCGTTCGGGTTGGCGAAGTATGCTCGCGTCCCTGCGAGTGCCAATGTGGCACTGTTGATCGGGACGAAGTAGGCGTACGGAAGCAGCTTCACACCTTGGATTGCTGCATACTCCATCAGTCCGAACAGCATGAACCAGGTCAGCACCATGACGAAGAAGACCGAACGTGATCGTCGGAGGAAGCAACTGAGGAATTGGGCGTAGGCCGCATAGAACGCAAAGATCATTGTCAGGTCGAAGACGACGATTGGTGCCCAGATCAGGTAGAGCTGGGACCCCAACGCAACCGTCGATATCACGATCATCCCTAGAACGATAGCTACGGAGAAAGCGAGGAACACCAGCAACTTTGCGAAGTATTTGCCAAAGAAAATCTCGGCACGACTCAGGGGTTGGGCCAGCAAGGCCCCGAGGGTGCCCTTATCGCGCTCCCGCGCGACGGTCCCCGATGCGGAGGCCTCCCCGACGACAAAGGCTACGAAGCCGGGTGGATAGCTCATTAATAGGAAGGTCCCGTCCTCCCACCAGGAGGATCGAAGCCACCTGAGGTAGTTCTCGCTGGCGGTAGTTGAACCGGGCGCCAATCCCCCTGGACCTCCACCGAGGGTCGGAAGGGCAGCGACCCATGAGACCACGAAGAGGAGCAGCAGCAGCCCGATCGACCCATACAGCCAGAACTTGCGCGAGTCCCAGTGCATCTCATATCGAACCACGGACAGGAGACGGCCCCCGAGTCCCAGCCGCTTTCCATGGGCCCTTCGTGGAAAGTCTGCCTGGGGAACCATGGCGCCTGGGACGCCAACGGTGGATGGCACCGTTTGAGCACGCGATCCGAAGGTCAGCATGAGGTTACCTACCGGCCATGTCCCGGCTCCGGCAGCGACTCCGGCCGCACCCCTTCGAAGAACTCGACGCAAAAAGTGATGGCGCAACCGCGAGCTGTTCAGTACTTGGAAGCATCCTCCTCCACGTTGCCCGGATAACGAGCGCGGGGAAAAGACTTGCGGGGAGAGTTGAACATGAAAGCCAACTGAGGGATTCGCCCTCACCGACTTTGCGACGAATCAGCTGATTCGGAATTCGCCTTCCTGACGGTCGCGCGGCCTGCCTACAACTCGGCAGGGCCCACCCGGCCCCCCCGCACGTCGGCGGAAGTCGGGCGGAGTAGCGTGAGGATCCTGTCCGACTGTCGCATCGCCTCCTCGTATTGACCGGCATCGAACGAGGCACGGGCCCTCTCGAGAATCTCCCGGACCTCGGTCACGTCCCGCGCGCTTCGGACTGCCTTTTTCGCGGCTTGCAGCACTTCGCTGATGTGTTCCACCGCCGCGCCTTTTGTGACGAGGATCGTCAGGTTCCCTTCGATAGCTTTCCCGGAATCTCCCCCGGATGTAGCATTGCCCGTGGGGGTGGGCGCCAGCGCCGGCCGTAACTCCGGCTTCGCGGCGATCTGCGTTGGCGGAGCGGGTTCCGCGCCTTTCCGCTCGGGGTCCTCGATTTCGGCGAGGGACGGCTCTACGCTGTTGACGTCGACCGCCGGGTCGGCCATTCGTTCCTCACTAGAAAGGAAGTCGCCGCCGATGAACTGCTCGAGTTCGGCCCTGAACGCCTCCTCTCTGGATCGCAAATCCTCCTCCAGCTGGAGGAGGTTGTCTCTCGAGGCGAGCATGTCTCTTCCGTCGAGGTCCAGCTCGTCGGCCAGACGTTTCGCGGTTTGTTCGAGTCGCTCGGTTGAAGCAAGACGCTCATCGTTTAATGCGACGCCCAGATTCCCGCGGCCAGCAGCCACTGTCTCCTGCCGGGTCAGTCTCCGTTCGATCGTTTCCAGCCGCGCCAGGATGCCCGACGTCGCCGCTTCAAGCGTTGCTCCGATTTCGCCTCGTTCCGCGCCCGGACTCGGACTCTTCGTTGGGGCGAGGATTCGGGAATCTAGTTCCTCTTGTTCCCGTCTGAGCTTCTCCTCGGTTGCTTGGAGAATCGCTTCGCGCTCCGCCAGCCTGTCGGCCCAATCCCGGAGTCGCCTTTCTTCCGCCGTACTCTTCACGGGCTCCTCGCGGTTCACCCGGGCCGCTTTTTCGAGGTCCGCCTCGCGACCTTCGAACTTGTCTGCGCCGAAAGCGCGCGTGGCCCTTCGCGCCTTCGGCACCTGCTTCACGTGGGGAAGGTCTTGATTGTCGGCCTCTCGCCGGCTAATCTCGAGCGGCTTTTCGAGATGGTCGTCTTCGCCAATGGCGGTTCGCCTCGCCGTCGACTTCCGGTAAGGCAAGATCGAGAACACCATGATTGCCGCCCCGATCGCCATCACGAGGAGGATGACGGGGAGGCTCCACGGGGTCGTGCCGTTGCAGGTCACCGTGCCGGTCGAAGGGGAAGACTCACAGCCCTTTGCTCCAGAGAGGTAGACCGCTGCGATTGCAGAGGCAGTCACGACGGTTGCACCCGTGATGAACCAATCGCGTCGCAAGGCCCTAAGTCCCCCGGACGAAAATGTGTTGCGAAGGCAAATAAACCTTCCTGACGCGACGGAGCTCCCTGTCTCCCGCAATCATTGGCTCTGCATTGAGGGAAAGCCGCAGAAGCCGATTTTTCATTCCTGGCTCGAGCTTCGTTTCGGCTTGTGAGGGCGAATGCGCTCCAGCAAGTTGATCGCTAGTTAGTCGGTAGATGAACGGTAGCAAGCTACTTATGACCCATTCCTGATACCTCCTCGAGAGGGAGGAGGGAGCTTTGTCAGCATCATTGATAGACCGTTGCCGCCATACGTTGAGATCCATCGGTCCGAATCGGGCGAGCGGGAGAGGAGGGGTACGACGGATGGCAAGCGCACCCCTCGGAGTGCTTTTGGTTCTCGTTACTGTTGTCACGATGGCGAGTGGGGTGACGACTTTGTTCTACCACTACTTTCCGTTCGTGCCAACGACCGCGACGATGACGTCGACATGTCCCAATTCCCTAATATTCTCAGACCCAAGCTCCGTACCTGACGGCTCGAGCGGCCAGGTTACGTTCGAGTGTTCGGCGACCGATCCCGCGTTCACGATCAGCGGCGGGACGTTCTCAGCCCGTCCCAGCATTTTCTATGTGACCGCTCCGTACACAGCACTCTGGATTTACCAATCCGATGGAGGCTCGACGAGCGGTGCCTGCAGCAGCCGAACCGAAGCCCGGCAAATTGAAAGCGGTGTGACTCTAGACATAGAATCCTTCAACTACAACTACTGCGCTGAGTACGCGAACGTTGGCACCAGTGGTTTGCCGAGAATCGAGGTGGACTGGTACCGTGCACCCCCTATCGGGGCTTTTTTGTTTTATCACCTCCTTCCGGCAGTACCAACGTCAGGCCAGATGACCACGACCTGCGCGAATACCAACCTAATTTCCAACCCTACCAGTGTTGATCAGGGATCAAGCGGACAGATCGCGTTCCAGTGTTCGGCGACAGATCCCGCGTTCACGATCAGCGGCGGGACCTTCTCCGCGACCCCAAATTTCGATGGGACCGGATTCGCCGCCCCGTACACAACGCTGTGGGTCTATCAATCGGATGGCGCCGCGACGAGTGGAGCCTGCAGCGGACGAACCGAAGCCCGGCAACTCGCAAGTGGCGTGACCCAGGTCGATATGGCAGCCCTCAGCTACAACTACTGCGCCGAGTACGAGAACGTTGGCAGCACCGGTTTGCCGTCGTTCTACGTGTACTGGAATACGACGTAGGTTGCAAGAGACGCACAATCTCTAGTTTGGCGGAGCCGACGAGCTTGAGGTGAACACGGCAAGACGACGCGTTTGCCGGAAGTGGGACGTTGAGCGGCCACTCGAGATCAGTTCATAGTTCGCGGGCAAGAGCCAGACGAAGGGCTGTCCTGTGCCTTGGCTGCAGCCTCATTGTGGTCCTCGTCTTGTTCTTCCCCGGGGGCATTCTGGGCGCACGACCCCCGCACGGGACGATGACCAGCGCCTGCGCGAACGCGGATCTCAAGAGCGACCCCGATTCGGTCCCCTCGAGCTCCAGTGGGAGGGTCCGGTTTGCCTGCGCCTTCACTCCATCGTTCATCCCGGCGTTCACCGTTTCGGGTCTGCCTCCGGGCCACTTCGTAAAGGCCCAGGCAATGCTGACCGGCTTCGTTGCCCCCTATGCATCGCTCTGGATCTACGACGCCCGCGACAACACAGCGAGGCCTTGCGGCGACCGTGACGGCCACTTGCAGATCCCCAGTGGAAAGACGCTGAAGATTCTGACGGGAGACTGGAATTACTGCGCCGAGTTCCTGAACGTCGGGCAGGCGGGCTTGCCAACATTTTCCGTGACCTGGACCGTCAGCTAATCTCGGACCCCAGCGACGGGATCCTTACTTCGTAGGCGGTGCCCGTTTCGGGTGGTTCTCGCGTTCATTCCCCTTCGACGGGTCGACGAAGAAGCCGGCCTCTCGAAGCACATCCATGCCGACGATCATGTGATATCGCATGTCCTTGCGATCCGTCACCGCGACCGCCACATCGAACTCCCGGCCCGCGATGAGGATCTTGGCGTCGACTACGTCCCGCTCTTCCGGCTCGTCGGCAGCCGCCGCACGCACCCGCACCCGGTCGAAAACAGGCCCCAGCCCGGCTCGTAGCGCTAGGTCCGTATCCAGGCTCGTCCGCGCGGCCCCCGTGTCGACTCGGGCGAGCACGCGGATATCGCCCTTGCTTCCGCGGATCACGACCTCTTCCACGACTCCGATGGCCGTCCGATCGCCCTTCGCCGGCTGCCGCCGGACCACCGTGTGCACCCTTTCCGTCTCCCTTCCCGGGTCGATATACGAGCGCCGATATAGCATTAACCGCGTCATTCTCGGACGCGACACGTTTTTCTCCCGCGAACGGCATCGCGGCCTCCCACGAATGCGGGTGGCCCAGGTTGAAGATCGGCGTCATCTCGAAGAAACAGGCGTACTGGTCGACGCAGGCGATCCTGAAATCGATTCGCAAGCACGGCCACGAGGGCACGTTCGTGAAGACAGACGAGGTGCGCCTCGTCGTCGCGGGGACGGATGACGCGGTCTACAACGGCAACTCGCTACGTGGGTATGACGTCCTCATCCCCCGCATCGGTCGCTCGATGACGGACTTCGGGAAGATGCTGTTGCGGCAACTCGAGCTGATGGGCATCCGGACCACGCTCGCGAGCGACGGGCTCATCACGGCGCGGAACAAGTTCCTCGCCCTCCAGTCCCTCCGACAGGCAAACATCCCGATCCCGCGGAGCATCCTCCTCGCCTCGCGGCCGAACTTCGTGGAAGCGGCGCATCTCGTCCGCTATCCGGCGATCTTGAAAATCCTGTCGGGCACGCAGGGGATCGGCGTGATGCGCGTGAAGAGCCTCGAAGAGACCGCGTCGATCGTCGACACGCTGAAGTTCTTCGGCGAGGTCG
>VBMG01000002.1 GCA_005878485.1 Methanobacteriota archaeon
CCGCACGCCGCGGCCGGCCGCCATCCGGCGTCTCGCTCGAGAGCTCGCCGCGGCTCGCGGGCCCCTGCTCGTTGTTCACGGCGCAGGATCGTACGGCCATATCCTGGCACGGAAGCACGGCCTGAACGAGGGCGGAGGGACGTCCGCGAAACGGTCGGCGGTCTCCCGCGTCCAAGCGGACGTCAAGGTACTCGATGGGAAAGTCGTCGATGCCTTGATCGCGGAGGGTCTCGCCGCCGTCCCGATCGCTCCCTCGGCGGTCGTGAACCTCGACGACGGCCGCGTGTCGTCGATGGACGTCACCCCGTTCCTTGAGTTTTCCTCGATGGGCTTCACGCCGGTCACCTTTGGAGACATCGTCCGGGACCTGCGCCGCGGCGTTTCCGTTTGCTCGGGGGACGTCATGATGCTTGAGCTCGCGAGGGCGTTTCGACCGGAGCGCGCGGTCTTCGCGACCGATGTCGACGGCCTCTTCACCGCGGATCCGAAACGGCGACGCGACGCCAGCTTGCTCGAAGTCGTGCGACCAAAGGACCTCGCAGGGATTGAATTCTCGACCGCTTCCCGGACGGATGTCACGGGGAGCATCGAGGGGAAGGTCCGCCGGATGTTCGAGATCGCGAACCACGTCGGCGAGTGCCTGATCGTCAACGGTAACGTAAAGAACCGCGTCCGGGATGCCCTGCGGGGCCGTCGGGTCGTCGGCACCCGAGTCGCCCGAGGTCCCTGAAATGGCCGAGCCTTCGAAGACGGAACAACGCAAGGCGGAGCACGTGAACATCATCCTCCAGGAGAACGTCTCCGCGGAGTACAACTACTGGAACGATGTCCGGCTGGTCCACACGGCCCTCCCGGAGATTGACTTGGACGACATCGATGTGAGCGTGAAGTTCTTTGGCAAGCGGCTCGGAGCGCCCCTGATCATCTCGTCCATGACGGGCGGCTTCGGGATGGGGAAGGAGATCAACGCGAACCTCGCGAAGGGGGCGGCGGAGGTCGGCGTCGCGATGGGCGTCGGCTCGCAGCGCGCGGCCCTGGAGAAACCGGACCTCGCGCCGACGTATGCGGTCGTGAAGGACTACGATGTCCCGCTCGTCTTTGCGAATCTCGGGGCGCCCCAGCTCGTGCCGCAGGCCGGCAAGCGAGCGTACGGCGTGGCGGACGCGAAGAAGGCGGTCGACATGATCGATGCGGACGCGCTGATCGTCCACCTGAATTTCCTCCAAGAGGTCGTCCAGCCGGAGGGAGACCGGCGGGCGAAGGGATGCCTCGCGGCGATCAAAGCGCTCGCGTCGCGGTTCCCGGTCATGGCGAAGGAGACGGGCGCCGGGATTTCGCGCGACGTCGCCCAGAAACTCAAAGCGGCCGGCGCGAAGGCGATCGACGTGGGCGGGCTCGGGGGAACCTCGTTCTCCGCGGTCGAGCACTACCGCGCGAGGAAGGAGGCCGCGACCCTGAAGGAGCGCCTCGGCGCGACGTTCTGGAACTGGGGGATCCCGACCCCCGCCTCGATTCTGTTGGCCGATGTCGGCCTGCCGCTCGTCGCCACGGGCGGCGTGCGGAGCGGCCTCGATGTCGCCCGAGGAATCGCCCTCGGCGCCACGATGGCGGGCATGGCGAAGCCGATGCTCGAAGCCGCGAAGGTCTCCGCGGACGCGGTGGCGGTGGAACTCCGCGCCGTCATCGAGGAACTCAAGGCCGCCATGTTCTTGACCGGATCCCGATCGATCGAGGAGCTCCAGGATCGTCCAGTTATCATCAGCCCTCCGACCGCGAGTTGGCTCGAGGCCGGAGAGACGTGAGCCCATGGCGACGGTCGAATCGCCGCACGCGGCGTCGCGACTCGAGCCGCTCCTGAAACCGTACCGCGACGCATCGAACGCGGCGATCCTCTCGATCTGGGAGGAATTCGCGGCGGAGCATCCGGTTGGGGCGTTCCCTTCCTCGAAGACGATGCGCCGGAATGCGCGACTGTTCACGGAAGGAAAGCGGTACCGATACGCCCTCGCACTCGCTGGATTCCGGCTGCTGACAGGCGAGCGGCCATCCCGCGGCTTGGAACGGGCCGCGACGTGGCTCGAGTGGTACCACCTGTATACGCTATTCCTCGATGACATCATGGACGAGGACGTCCGACGGCGCACGTTGCCGAGCGCGTGGTCGGCCGACGCGAAGCTGTACCGCGGAGCGGATGCGAATCGCCCCGCGGTCGTCTTCCGGACCCGGCGCCACCGCTACGGGGCGTCCCAGGCGATCCTCGACGCCCTCCGAATCCGGTCTCTCGCGGAACGGGCGATCGAGGGGTCGGACCTGGATCCCGCGGTCCGACTCGAGCTCCTTTCGGAGCTAACCCACGTGGACCTCGTCGTGAGCGACGGCCAGGGGCTCGACATCGATTTCGAGCGGGCGACCCAAATCCCGGAGGCGGAATACGTCCGAATGAGCGAGGCGAAGACGGCCCGCCTGTACCTCGGCGCGGCGGCGACGGCCGCGATCGCGGCCCGTGCGACCCCGGAAGACCGCGCGGCGCTCGAGGCCTATGCACGACACTTCGCGATTGCGTTCCAGGACCGCGACGACCTGCTGGGGGCCGGGATCGTTCCCTCCGAGATCGGCGGCTCCGCGGAAGGCGACATCCGCCAGGGGAAACGGACCCGCCTGTACGTCCTCGCGGTGCAAACCCTCCCTTCGCCGGACCGGGCCGCGTTCTTGCATGCGTACGGGCGGGGTTCTCGGACGACGAAGGCGGATGTTCGGAGGGTCCGGGAACTCCTCCGCGCCCGCGTCCTGCCGGAGATGGAGACGCGGATCGCCGCGAACGTCCTCGAGGCGCGACGGGCTCTCGACCGGTTGCCCAGAAGAGATCCCGATGCTCGGGAGCTCCTCGAAGCGTTGCTCGAAGGGCAGCGGAACCGGGTTCGCTAGTCTTCGAGCCCGTGGGCCGTGATCCGAAACGAGGCTCGCCCGCCTTCCTCCCGGTGGCGGTGCTTCACCAGGACCGCGGAGCGCGTGCTCATGCCGGTCCGTTCGAGCCGGACGATCGTCTTGGCGTTGTGGCTGAGCATGTGGCCTCCGAGCGGCATGTACGCGCCCGTATCGAGATCCGTATAGACCTGCGACGTCACGACGACCGGGATGCCTCGCTGCCTCGAGACCCGCAGGAGCTTCGCAATCTGCCGGGTGAGGCCGTACCGCTCGTCTCGCCGCGCCTCATCTCGCATCGTGAGTCGATAGTGCATCGTGATGCTGTCGATCACGATGAGGCCGACATCCGGATTGCTGTCCGCGACCTTCGCCGCCTTGTCGATCAGCTTCTCCTGCTCCTCAAAGCTGTATGGCTCAGAAAACAGGATGTTCTTGGCGACGAGGTCGAAGTCGTCCCCGCAGATTTGCCGGAGTCGTTCGAGGGACACGCCCTCCGTGTCGATGTAAATCACCTTGCGGCCCGCGCGCACGACATTGCGCGCGAGTTGCAGGCAGAAGTTCGTCTTCCCGCTCCCGGCCTCCCCATGAAGGAGGGTGATGCACCCCTCCTCGACTCCCCCGCCCAGGAGGTCGTCCAGGGCCCGACAGCCCAGGGCCACCTTCATTCGCTCGGACAAAGTCGTGACGCCCTTTAATCCTTCGAGGCCGCCGGGAGGCCAGACAGGAACGCGGCTTCCCGGGTCCAGACGACGACCGCCTGCGACGTCCCTCGGACGGGAGCAGGCTGGACGGGTCTCGCGGCTCCGGACTCCGGGTGGATCGCCACGACTTGGCCGGAGTCGAGCCGCTCGATTTTCGCCTCGAACCGCTCCGCGTCCACCCGACTCGCGCTCCGGACGTCTTTCGGCTTGAATCGTCGGGACTCGCCCGTCGCCAGGTTTCGTAGGACGACAAAGGGCCGAACGGACGTGACCTCTGCGAGGGCGTCCTTGTGTCGCACGACATCGCCGACGTGGAACGGACCCAGTCGAACGAGGGACGTGACCCGGTAAACCTCCCGACCCTGTTTCTGTCCGTATAACTTCGGAGACGAGGACACCGTCCCCCCGAATGATTCCGAGAGATCCCGGGCGAGCGCCTTGCCGAGGGCGTTCGCACTGACGTAGAAGTCGAGGCCGCCGTGGACCTCTTCGATGCGAGACACAAACGAGTCGGTGTCGCCCGCCCGCTCTACCCGCGCGATGACGAACGTCCGAACGGTGCGCACTTCGGCCGGCGTCAGTTCGCGGCCGTCCCCGCGCACTTGCAGTACGCCTTCGTAGTAGCGGCTGCGCTGCTTTTGGCACGGGTCACAGAGGGACGGCTTGATCCGCACGCGCACTCGAAAATCCTGGACGGATTGGAGGTCCTCGAACCGGCCGAGCGCTTTGACAGTCAGCGCGAGATTGTTGGGATCCTCTTCCCGAGCCACCTGGGTGAAGCTCACGCGTTCCCACGGCGGAAGGACCCCGACGGCCTCGCGGAGGAGCGCCGGTAGGGCGAGTTCGCGGTCGACCTTGGACCAGCCGGATCCCACTCGAAAGGAACCGCACGAGGTGCAACGTTCGAGATCGAGGAGATCGGGAGGTCTCACGACCGGATGCTTCTTCGGAAAGCAGCGAGCACAAAGCCCTTGATAGGTAGGCCCTTCGGCCCCGCACTCGACGCAGAACATCTCGATCGCGTTCGAACGGCGCCGCGCTACTTAAGAACTGGCAAGGCCGACATCCCGACCTGCAGCAGAGGGGAAGGCCATAAGTATCCGACGGCGCGTCGGCTCCCGTCGATGGCGAAGGCGAAGCCCCGCTCGTGGTGGCGGATGCGGCAGATCCGCCACCGGGACGCCGTCGTCCTCTCCGTCTTGGCCGCTTCGTTCCTCCTCGCGGGCGAGCTCGCGAACCAGGACATTCAGTACGTGTACGAGACTTACATCGTTCGATCGGGCGCCCTGGGCAATGTGGGCCTTCTCTTCCTGGTTGTCGGCCTCATCATTCTCGGCTTCACCACGTACTTCGGTGGGGTCTTCGTCCTCCTCGGCGGCCTCCACTTTTCCTGGGGACGCGTGAGTCGGGGACGCTTCTTGACGTCGCTCGGGATCGGGGTCAGTCTCCTCGGCTTGGTCAGTCGAGTCGCGCGCTCCGTGCTGACCACGGGAACGGCCCTGACCGAAGTGGTCCCGCTGACGACGTCGTTAACAGGACTGGGCATTCTCTTCGGCGTCGCGAGCTACACGCTCATGGGGCAGTACGCCCTCATGTTGAAGAAACACGCCAAGCGGGTCTGGCGGCGCTGGAGGAAGCCGCAGCCTCCCGCTCGCGCGACCCCGCGCACCCCCACGACTACGTCATCAGGACGAACTGCGCGTGGGGCACGCCGTTGATCCAGAGGATTCCGTCGTCGGACACGAACCCCGCGCGTTTCGCCGCCTCGATGGTCTGCTTCCCGACGAAGTTCCCGATCGTCGCGAGCTGGAGATGGGAAGCGAAAACCTCCTCCGAGACGACGTCTCCCTCGTAGAACTTGCCCACTTCGATCTTGAACTTCCCTTCGCGGAACGTTTTGCCGATCAGCTCCGCGTCTGCCGCGGCGACGAGAGTCTCTTTCCCCTGGTGATAGACCTTCATCCGGATGGGCATCGGCCGGGTCGCGGCTACAACCGTTCGACGAGCTTATATTTGTTTTTCGAGGGGCTATAGATCTCGCCTTCCTGGGCCCACCGCTTCAGCCATGCATCGACTTTCGCGGGCGGGATGCCTCGTTCCTGAGCGAGACGCACGATGTCCTCGTAATCCGCGACGCCTTCGGGACCGGCGAGCTCGCTGATGATGTCGCGGATTGAGATGATCTGCTCCCGCTGCGACTGACTGATTCCCGTCTGGATGATGTCGATGTCGAACCGGCCTTCCTCGCCGGCGACCTTGCCCATCCAGTACTCGACGATGTGGACGGCCCGCTCTGCATCGTCCCCGGTAACGGCCTCCCCCAAACGGAGGCGAGCGCCCGCCTCAGAGAGGCGGATGATGGCCTCGAGCTGACGTGGCGTGATGGGGACACTCGAGCCCGCCGCTTCTCCAGTCTTTCGGATATCGAGGTATTTCTTCTCGATGATCCCCATGGCCTCCTCTGTCATGATTGGATAGATGCGTTTCGCATAGGCCACGTACTTCCGGAGGAATTCCGGACCAAAGTGTGGCGTATAGGCTTCCTCAAGACCCTGCGTGTCTTCCGTGACCGCCCCCGTTTCCCGTCGACGTGCGATTTCCCCGACCCGGTGTCCTTTGAGGATGTGCTCCGCGAGCTCGCGGTCTCTCTCAGCCTGCGGGCGATCGATCATGGTGAAGATGATGTCAAATCTGGACAAAAGCGCGGGTGGCAGATCGATTTGTTCAGAAATGTACTTGTGTTCGTCGAATCGTCCGAACTTCGGGTTCGCCGCGGCAAGCACCGCGCACCGTGACTGCAGCACCGCCGTGATTCCTGCTTTCGCCACGCTGATGCGCTGTTGCTCCATAGCCTCGTGGATTGCAGATCTATCTTGAGGGTTCATCTTTTCAATCTCGTCGATGCAGTTATGCACGACAACTCCGTCGCAGACAAAGTTACTCAGACCCGGCACGCGGAGGTCGTAGACGAATCCGTCGTACTCTTCAACTCGAACCTGTGCGATTCGGTCGAGGGCGTAATCACGGGAGGTCAAAGCCTTGAGGCGACCGTAGTCTGCGCTCGAGAGCCATGGCTTCACCGCTGCCGTCAGTTTCGTGAGTGTCGCCTTGAATGCCTTTCTGCGATTGCGCGCAAGGTCGTACAGTTGGCTCCAGTATGTCTTCGGCAACAATCGCCAGGGTCGGGGCTGCACATGAGCGAGGATTGCAGACACGGGCGGCGAGGGGACTTCCTCATGGTCGGCGGGCTGAAGTGCGGCAATTGATGGAATTTTCTTTGCTTTGCCGGAGTATGGACCGAGCACTCCAAGCAGCTTCTCGATGTCCGCGCGACTCGTGACTTGGACGAAGAGGACGTTTTGCCCCTCTCGTATCCGTGCGTATATGTCGAAGCGGCGCAGCGCGTAGAGGAGTTGCTGATTTGATCTCGTGTTCGGGGAGAACATGAACTGGAGCTCGACACTCTTGTAGGTCTTTCCCCGGATCGAGGAACGTTTCACGGAGACGCAGCCATCTGCGTCGAAGAGTCCCCCAAGGAAACCGCGTAGCGCTTCATCGTCGAGAGAGAGTACGTTGGCTAGCTCACTTTTGGTAAGCCACTCATACACGAATGCGAGGAGGTTGGATCCCTTGTGCATGTGGTAGGTGGCACTTTCCACCGGCCGTCCGCGGATCAGAGAGCGCATGACCCGAGGATACATGCTCCAATTTCTGGGAGTGACTGCCTTTGTGGCGGATAACAAGCGTACGATGTACGGGAGGTGGACGCGCGACTGGAAGATGTGAACGCTCGAGTGGCGATCATCGCTTTGCACGTGTCCATCCCCGCACACGAATCCGAGGATGTACGCCAGCTCCGGCGTAATCGTCGCGACGCGGAAACGTTCCGTCGACTTGCGCCGACCATAGGCGAACGTCCTCGTCTTCCATGAATCATAGATGCCAAAGTCGCGGAGAATCGCGCGAAAGGCCCGCACGCTGAGGGCGCTCCGTCCGTTGAGTGCACCGCGTGGGAGCTCGTATGCGCGGTTCGCCGCCGCCAACGTTGAGAAGCGCCCCCGCAGCAGGCGACGTAGCTCTTGTTTCTCCGCTTCTATCGGCTGCACAATCCAATCTGTGGGCAGGATGTCGAGCAGGTACACCCGCTCTGATTGTCTCGGCAGACGCGGACACGATACGAGCCTCCCGTTCGGTTGGAATTCTTGGACTTGCTTCCAACAAAAGGACTGCCCATCCAGAACAAGGTGGTCCGGCGTCACCCTAAGCTCGAACCCGGATGCGAGTGTAATGCGCAGAATCGGCCCGCGGTACTGTTTTCGCGTGACGAAAGCGGCGGTTTCCTCGGACACCCGTGCCTGGGCCGGGTCGAAAGCAATCACCGGGCGCCCGAGAGGCGAGAGCTCAACGCTTCGCCCTTTTGCCCGTGCGGGTATTGACTTTGCTGGGTCGAACAGGTTCTCGATCCGACGAGGCATTCCTTCCACGAAAATCTCGGCGCTCGGATGGAGACACGCAAGTCCAAGGTCGGCAAGAACCAATGCACCGGCTTCGAGTGTCCAACGTCCTTCTCCGAATTCATCGCGGACGGCACTGGCCGTGAGACCGGCCGCTGAACTCGACTTGCCCCCGGCGTAGATTCCCCGCGGGGACAGGCGACTCATGTACGAGAGCAGCTCACTCTTTCCGACGCCCGGATCACCGACCATTAGGACGTGGATGTCTCCGCGGATCCTCCGTCCATCCGGCATCAATTTCGGCACGCCGCTGAACAGTTGGAGCGCGAGGGCCTCTTTCTCCACGTGCATCCCGTACATCGACGGAGCAATGGAGGCCGTGATCATCCGGAGGATGTCCGGGCTCGACCCTGCCTCGCGGATGAGTCGTGCGTCCTCTTCCGTCACCTCGATTTCCTCGAACTCAACCTGCTCCTTCTCGACGGAGTTGACGTCCATGAAGATGTCAAAGAGCGTCGACTTCGATCCTGGCTTCCCTTTCTGGACGCTCCGTAGGATCCCGCTCATCACGATGCGCTCCCCTGGGGTGATGCGGCCGGTGAGATCGTCCTCGACGTACAGCGTGAGCCGTTGCGGCTCCTGCCCTCCCCGGAGGCCTTCCGGCGATTCCTGAATCTCGAGCTTCTGCGTGTCGAGATACAGGGACGTTTCCGTGTGGAGCTTGAACTTCGTCGCGCTCGCCGATCGTTTGCAGCCCCCCTGTTCCTCGTAGCACTCGAGCGGTTCGCGGAAGTTCTGTCCATCCTGCGGCTCCTTGATGATCGTCCCGCACCGGAGGCACTGGAACAACGCATCCGTGACGCGCGGACGGACTTCCGTGGACTTGCGGACGAGGCCCTCCACCGCGATGTACTGTCCGAGGTGCTTCGCACGAAGATCGCGGATCGGAATTCGGCGGTCCCGCGGCAGCGCGCGCACCCGGAGATGGATGAGAGCCGCCTCCTCTCCTGGCGGGACGAGTCTCCGGATCGCCTCCTCCCCCGCATTCAGGACATTCAGTGGGTGCCTCAGAAGGTAGATCGCCATGTCTGTGTCGAATCGGTTCAGCTCGTCGAAGGCGACCGCGAGGCTCCGTTCCTCCGGGTACCGGTCGGCGACCGCGATGATTTTCGAGAGATACCCCATCTCCTCGAAGAATTCCTCCCACTTCGCGATCAACTCATCCTGTGGGAACTCGACGAGCACCGGTCACGCGCACCGCGAATAACCGCACTCGCGGCACTCCACGCAGCCGTTGACGTGCAACAGGACAGCACCGCATTCGGGACACCCGGGGACGAAGCCGCGCTTCACCGGACCGGTCGGCTCGCCGAGCTCCGTGGGAGGGAAGCGCAAAGTCCTTCGCTCATTTCCTTCAATAGACGGATGCTCCTCTAAAGGGATCAGGGGAGGGGTGGCCGAAAGTGACGCGGCGTTCGAGGAGCGCGAAGGTTCTTGCGGCGGCGCGGTCATCCATCGCAAGATGGAGCTCCCGGAGGAACTCGCGGCCCTCCAGCGCTTCCATGGTCACCTCGGCGTCTATGTGACGCTGGGGCTCCGGATGGGTGCGATTGGGAAGCGCCGGTTCGGACACTACAAGGGACTCAAGGCCCTCGTGGAGGCCCGCCCGGAACCGCCGATGCGATGTGTCCTCGACGGAATCCAGTTCTCGAGCGGCTGCACGATGGGCAAGGGGAACATCGCGCTCGAGCCGGCATCCGAACCCGCGGTCACATTCGAGAAGGAGGGCCGGCGGCTTCGCATCGTGCTGAAGCCCGGGTGGCGGGAGAAAATCGACGGGGAGATGGCCAAGGAGAAAGAGATCGAGCAGTCCGTTTTCTACTACGAGATTCCGGAGTCCGACGTCTTCGAGGTCCACGACGGGTGACTCACCAGCCCGGGACCGTCCAGGTGACGGCCGCGGCGACGTGGACCCAGTAGCCCAGGCCGGTCTGCAGTACGCTCGCGTCGGAACTGACTCGGACATGGTAGGGCCCCGCGGGGTCGAAGCCCATGACCTGGTCCGCCCCCGTCGCGGTCTTCAGCGTCTGGACCGTGACGCCGGAGGCGAGACCGGGGAGGGCGATCAGGTTCCAACCCGCACAAAGGTGGACCGCGGAAGTCCCGGCGAGGAGGCCTAGTGCCACCGCGGAATCGGACGCCGTCCCGTTGAGCCAAAAGCCGCGGCCCGTGGGCAGTCGGAACGTCGTCCCATCCGTCGGGAGCGCGGAAGACCACGCGAAGCCGGTCGCGCATGCATCGTACGACCACGCATCCGCCCATGCCCGGCCGGCCATGAGGTCGCCGAAGACGGGATCCGTCAGGGCCACCGGCATCCCGAGGAGGTTCAACCCCGCGAGGAAGGGGATACGGACTTTGACCGCGAGGGTGGTCGAGTTCGCGACGTTGCTCGCGGCGTCCACGCTCTCGATCCGATAGAAGTAGTTCGATGCGTCGGCGGCCCGGCCTGAGTCCAGGAACGCGTATTGCGCGCTCCCGTTCTGTGGGATTGCGCCGCTCACGTCGAGGTACGGACCACCCGGCGACGTCGCCCGGAGGATGTGATACGCAATCAAGCCTCCATAGCGGCCCTGGTCCCACGTCGCGGGCCATCCGACGACGAGGTCTAGGGCCGCGTTGGCCAGCCGGATCGCGTTGGGGGTTGCGACCGCGGGCGGGGCCGTGTCAGGGCCCGCCGAGATCACGAGGAAGCAGAGGGATGCAAAGGGTCCCCAGTTGCCGGCGGCGTCCTCCGCATGGATCCACGCGCAAGCGACGCCGGGAGGATCTGCGAGGGCTCCCTGCCACACGACACCCTCCACGGTCGCGTCGAATGTTCCGTCGGCCGGTTCCATCGGGAGGCCCGTTCCGGTGTCCCCCGCGGCGGGAGGCGGGGTCTGGAGGAACAGTTCCGCTCCGATGAGTGTGGAGCTACCTCGAGCCCGATCGTCCGCCGTCCCGGTGAACGTCGCCGGGAGCGCGGCCCCTGGAGGCTGCGGGTCGACGCGAACGCTTCCCGCCCAGAGGGCTGGGCCCTCCGAGTCGCCTCCGGGACGTGCAATCGTGAACGCCGCATCGGTGACGTCGGAGCCGGAGAGGGCCGGTGTTCCATCATCTTGGGTCGTAATCCGTACGAGATACTGCTCGCCGTTCGGGACTCCGCTGACGTTCCAGGTGAATGACCGAACGGAGCCCGGCAATCCTGCAATCTGGGTCCATGTGGAGCCGCCACGAGCCATCGAAGAGCCGAATCGAGGATCGCGGCCCGGGTCGAACTCGTCGGGTTCAGGTCCGTTCCCTTCGTGTCGATTCCGGTGATTTCGAACGCGAAGTACGCGAGTCGAGACGGCGTCCCGCCCCACACGCGTTGGCCGGCGGTCCCATTCGGTGACGAGGAAACCCAGCGGAGCCCAATCGGCTGGCTTTGGGCGCATGACGGCCCTCCCGGCGGGCTTTGCACTTTGCCGTCCGTCCAGTCTGTGACGGAAAGCCCGCCCGCTGGATTCGGGGAGAGCTGGTCGTCCGCGCCGCCGTCTCGATGCGGCGTGTAGACGACGCCGCCCGTGTACGAACCGCTGATCGGGTCGGAGGTAACGCCGGTGACCTGGCCGATCCTCAACGGGTCGCAGACGAACGAGGCCTTCAGGACCCCCTGGAGCCAGGCCTTCGTCTCCGGGGTGGCGAAGGGGGAGGTCGGGTAGTCGCCGAGTGCCCACCCGGTGTCGTGCGACGAGACTATCAACCGACCCCCTCGATCGAGGTAAGTCTGAATCAAGTCCCTCGCGGACGTATTGAACGGCGGGTACTGCTCCAGCCCGACCTGCCAGATGACCGCGCGGCGGCCCTGGAGTACGCTCAGGTTCGGGAGCCCGAGTTCCGCGACGCGCCAGACGGACCACGTCCAACCGTTGCCGTGGAGCGCGGCGGCGTACGACGCTTCGTTCTCCGGAGGGAACGAACTGCCGCCCACGACGAGGAGGACGTCGCCGAGAGACGCCGTCTGAAATCGATAGTCGAGACCCGCGTTCGAATCGGTCGTCGCATTGGCGAGCCGGCCGCGCGAGGTGACTGCGAAGTAGTACAGCGTATCCGGCGAGAGGTTCGTGAGCGAGATCGCGTGGTCGGTCCGCAGATCCGACCCGTTCGCGCCGATGGAGAGGGATGCGAGGTTCGTCCCGTACCGGACTTCGGTCGTCGCGGGCTTGTTCGTCGTCCACCGCACAATCGCGCTCGTCGCGCCGATGCCGGTCACGTTCACGTCGTGAATGACCGGGCCGCCTGCGAGGATCATTGCTTTCGCGGTCGCCAGGTGCGACGGCGAGACATCCTGATACGTCGCGGTGATCGTGTCGCCATCCCGGACTTGGAGCACGCCATCCGGTGTCGGCGTCCCAAATGCGGTGAGGATCGATCCCCGCCAAATCTCTCCCGGGATGCCTCCTCCGAGGGTGACGTTCTCCCCGCCGGGCTCGATTCCCGATGCAACGTGAACGACGGCGGATGTCGCGTCCGAATCCTCGACGGCAAGCCGGACCGTGTCTGATTCCGAGTATGCCGGTCGGTCGAGCAGGACCCGGCCATAGGAGCCATCGATGTTGCCCGTCGCAACGAGGGCGAAGGGTTGCGGCCCGACGGGGACGTTCGATGCGATCACGCGGACGGACCAGTCGCCGGCAATCGCGGTCTTCAGGATGACGGCCTCTTCGACGTTCGTCGTGTCGAATGGGCCATCCGGCAGGGACTGCCCCTGCGCAAACGGCGCGAAATGGTTGCCGCGGTACACCGCCCCGTTCGGGGCCGTGACCTGCAGGTCCAAGTCGTTCACGAGGGCTTTCGCGGCACCGATTGTTCCCGGGTAGTCGTTCCACGTGAGGACGAACTTCACGAGTCCGGGGGTCGCGACGTGGAACGTGTACGTCGCATTGTCTCCGGTCAGGAGGCCTGCGGTCCCGTCGACGACTTGCGTGCGGAACGTGTCTCCCGCGGCGGCGATCGGGAGGACCTTCGACAGAAGGACCCGCCCGAATCCTTGCTCGTTATTCGGCCACGTATCCGTCGAGGAGCGACGGACGGTCCCGGTTCCGGTGACCTGTTGCCCCGAGGCGATGAGGAGCGCGCGTACGAGGGCGGCGCTCGGAGACATCGAGTTCGCCGCGACCGGCGCGCCGGAAGGATACCATCCGTCGGTGAAGTACTGGCGGATGATCGCGGCGGCGGCGGCCGCCGCGGGCGTTGCGTAACTCGTCCCGTACCATTGCATGTCTGCGGCGCCGCTCCCGCTCATCGGATTTCCGTCCGACATCGCGGAGTAGCCGTCGAAAATCGTTACGATGGTCGGCTTGATGCGGCCATCGACCGTCGGCCCGCGGCTGCTTTGTGGTGCGAGGTCGTTCTGGGCGACGACCCCTCCAGGAGTATCCGGATTATACGCGCCCCCGACCGCAACAACGTCCTTCGCTGTCGCCGGCGTGCCGACCGTCGCCGCATTGCTCCCCGTGTTTCCGGCGGCGAACAGGATCGTCATGTCGGGATGGGACCACACGAACGCGTCAACCATTCGCGCCGAAACGTCGTACACGTTCGTGTCGGCGCCCCAGCTGTCGCTGTGGATCCGGACCGGTGCGATCGGATCGTTGTACACGAGGCCCGGCGGGCCGAAGAGGTTCGTGTAGTCCTCCGGAAGGTAGATCAGGTTCTCGCCCCCGAAGGGGGGGCAGATCCCGATGCCTTGGGGGAACCCGCCGATGTCCTCCAGGTAGATCTTCGCGAGGAGCGCGTTCCCGTCGTTCGGAGAAGTACCGATCCCGTTGTCGTTCCCCGCGAGGGTTGACGCCACCGCGGTCCCGTGGCCGTTGGGGCAGTCTTTGATTGAATACGGATCCCACGTCGGGGCGCCTCCGGGAGGCCACGTCAGTTGCCCCGTGAGGACGCCCATGTCCACGTACCGCACGACCTTGCGGCGGTTCATGTCCGTTGTGTTGTAGATGTCCCCAATCGTGATCGTGGTCGTCGAGTTGCGGAACGAGGCGCCGTCGTAATCCAGGCCCGTGTCGGCCATCCCGATCACTTGGCCCCTTCCATCGAGGCCGTTCGTCCAGTAGCGGTAGAGGTTCGAACTGTTCGTCTGAATGATCCCGTCCGTCTCGGCGTTCCAGGTGTGGACGGCTTCGACCCGGTCGATGAACTCGACGGAGGGTTGGTCCGCGAGGGACGCTACGAGGCCAGCGGGGATCCTCGCTCGGACCCATCGGAAGTCGCCGCTCCCGAACGTGCCGACGATCACGGGCCCGGAATCACTTTCGGCCACGGCCGGGACTCCGGCGTGCCCGAGCCACGCTTCGACGGTTTCCGGATAGGCTCCGGGGAACACGATAATGCGGACGTCGACGAGGCCCTGCGTTGCCACGTCCGGTCGAACCTTCCACGCAGCCTCGTATGGCCCCACCCAGTTCACGGAGGGCATGGAGGACGCGGCGTCGAGGTCGGCGGGTCGACCGCGGATAATGAAAGCATCTTGGGGGAGATATCGCAGCACGTCCACCCTGCGGGACTCGAGATCGGTTTTCCACTCCGCCTTGATGGGAACCCCGAAGTGGACGACGCCGACGGCCAACCCTCGGTCGTCGACGGACCAGGGAGCGGGCGGCCGGGACGCCAGCATCGTAACGTCGACGGGACCGCCCGCAAGTTCCAAATCCGATGGGCTTTGCAGCGGCTCGGCGTAATGGCCGGCAGTTCGGAGTGAGGATAGGATTCCAGGGGCGCCGCGCGCGACCGCGAACGATTCATACGACTCGAGGATCTGAGCGCCTGTCGCGATGATCTCGGCGGGAGGCGCGTCGGTCCGGAACGTCACCGGGAACCCGCCGGGAGTTCCGCCGACCCCCGAGGGCTCCGGTCCGGTCGATGGCATCTGCACGATGACAAGGAGTGCAAGCGCGAGTGTCGCCAAGACACGGAAGATGAGAAAGGCCGTGTGGCGGTGCCTCCTTCGAGAAGCGGTGGCGGGAAACCTTCGCCTCGGAACCGCAGGATGCGGCGCCACGCACATTAGGCTTTTGGCCCAAAGAACGGAGTCGGGGCGGCGTGAGGATCCGCGCTATTCCGCGATGATTCGCGTCACTTGAAGGACCCCGTTCTGGAAGATGAGCGTGTAGTAGTTCGGGGAGTGATCCGTCCCCCGCAACTTCACACATCGAATCCGCCGTTGGATGTTCGCATCGTCCACGCGCTCCATCTTCGTGTGGATGATCCCGTCGCACAAGTACTCCTCGCCGTTCTTCCCAAAGTCCTCGCTCCCGGGTTTCATCTCGCTGATGAGGAAGGTCGTGGCCTTGAGATCCCGAATCCACTCGAACAACAGGAACAGTTCCTCCCGGGGATTTTCGAACCGGGCCATGACCTCAAGGACGGGCAAGGAGTCGACGACGAGGATTTCGTAATTCAACGTGCGTTTCAGGTTCGTCGCGTACATCTTGAAGATCTCGAGCCAGGTGCGGTCCGTGATCCCGTCCAAGTTGCGACGGATCATCCCGAGATCGACGATGCTGACCTTGTTCTCGACATCCCGCGGGCTCAAGCTCATCTGTTCGAGGTGGCGCGTCAAGTTGTCGCGGCCTTGCTCGAGCGAGATGTACGTCCCTGGCCTTCCGTCCCGCAGGGCGTTCTGATAGATCATGTTGAAGGCAATCGTGGACTTCATCGTCCCCGGTTCTCCCGCGAGGAGTACGATGTGGCCCTCGGGGATGCCCCCGTCCAACTTCTCGTCAAAACCGTGGATGAACGTCCGAATGCGGTGTCCCTGGCCCATTGTGACGCATTCGATGTTGGACGGAGCGGGTATAACCGTTCCGAGGCCGTTATCAGCGCGTGAAGGCGTCCGCCTCCTGGAGAAAGCAAAAAAGAAAGGGGGAGTAATCGCGAACTCTCATGCGACTGCAGGCCGGGCATATGATGATTTTTACACTCGGTCTGTGAGCAATGCTTCGGCTGGAAACGTTTATTTGTTATCCGGTTTGTTACCAGCTCGGTCGGGTGGGAGCGCCGGTGTTTGTCCCTGGGAAGAACCTCAAGGACCTCGTGGTCGCGTACCTTCGCGAGCAGGAGCGGTCGATCAGCGCCCTGACGAAGCAGTTGAGACAGGACGGCTACCCCTTCCATCGGTTGTTCGTCACGGGATACCTGAAGGCACTCGCCGACGCCGGGGTCCTCCGGGAGAAGGACATCCCGCCATCCAAGGTCTACAGCACCTCCGCGCATCGGGACCTGAACCTGTACGAACTCGTCGGGGCCCGCTGTCGGGAGGCGACAGGGGACGAGTCGGATCAAGTGCGCCTCGCGGTCGGCGTCCTCCAGAAGCTATTTCGGCGCCCCATCTTCTTGAAAGAACTGCGAGAATGCGGATTCGCGGGGGCGGTCGATGCGCCGCTGGCCCCGCGCGAGGAACGCGATGAGGTCCGCCGGGGCCTCGTCAAGCTCGGTCTGCCGCTGCCAACGAACGAGCCCGCGTATGCGATCCAGGAGCGGCGCAACGAGATCCGGGACGAGATTCTGTCCGACCTAATCGTCAAGCGGTTCGGGATGGGGGCGCTCGTCCTGGAGACGAAACAGACGAGGCTCACGGAACGGTGAAGAGGAGCTAGGCCATCGAGGTGGATGCTCAGCTCCGACGCCGGGTGACCCGGACG
>VBMG01000202.1 GCA_005878485.1 Methanobacteriota archaeon
CGAGATAGATCGGCGTCTCGGCGCCTTTCTCCGGGCTCTTGAGGAACATCTTGACGAACCGGACGACCACGGAGGACCCGCCCATGCCGAGGTTCGTCCGGATGACCCCGGGATGGCAGGCGTTCACAGTGACCCCGGTGCCTTCGAGGCGTCGTGCGAGCTCCTGGGTGAACAAGATCTGCGCGAGCTTCGATTGATTGTACGCGCGAAACCCGCCGTACCGGCGTTCGCCTTGGAGGTCGTCGAAAGCGATCGTTCCACCCATGTGAGCGCTCGAGGACACGTTCACGATGCGGGAGGGCGCGGACTTCCTGAGGAGGTCGAGGAGGAGGTACGTCAGGAGAAATCCGGAGAGATAGTTCACTTCGAACTGGCGCTCGAGGCCGTCCGGCGTGACCTCGCGGTGGGACGTGTACACCCCGGCGTTGTTGATCAGCACGTCGAGACGCGGATGCTTCCGCTGGAATTCCTGCGCGAAGGACCGCACGGAGGCTTCGCTCGCGAGGTCGACGATTTCAAAGGAGACCCGCGGGTTTCCTGAGTCTCGGATGATGTCCTGACAGGCCGCCTCCCCGCGGGTCGCGTTTCGGCACGCCACGACGACGGTCCCGCCGAGGCGGGCCAGCCCCGACGCCGTCGCCTTGCCGATGCCGGAGTTCGCACCGGTCACCACGAAGACGCGATCCCCCATCATCGACGACACACTCCGACCTCACGGGCTCTCAACGTTCACGACGGGAACACCGCTCCCGACGAGGATGCTCACCACGACCACTCCGTGTGCGGGGTCGGGATTGACATCGCGATGGACCAGGCCGCGAGGGACGTGGAAGAAGTCTCCCGGACTCACGGCCGCCGCCTCCGTCCCGTTCGGACCGTACTCAAGTCGAAGTCGCCCGGAGACGACGAAGCCATAGAGGTCGTGGGTCCCGTGATGATGCCAACCCGAAATCGCCCCTCGGTCGAGACGCGTTTGGGACACGAGGACGGTATCCGTTTCGAAGGCCTTGTCGCGACGGATCCCGTCTGTAACATCGCCGGCTTTCAGATCGGTCCCGTGAACGACTTCGATCCGCGGCATGGGCTCTTCGAGGTGGGGGTGCTACAAGAAGTTCTGCTGAGGTTCCGGGCGCAGTGAGGGTGAGGCAATCGACGACCGATTCGTTTCCTCTGGAGCGGGTCGACTCAAATGCTCGCCCGCCTCACGTTCCGGTTACCGAATTGTGACCCGATATCGTCTCGGATAGATACGACTTCATGGCGGGACGGTCCCATCCGGGTTGGGGGATGTTTGTGCGAAAAATCGCTGTCGCGTGTTCGGTCCTCTTCGGGGTGTTGCTGGTCGCTTCATCCCTGGGCGTGAACGGATTCGGTTTCGGGCATCCGCGGGACCGCCAATCTGGACCCGAGTCGGACCCGGGTACGACGTCCCGAGTCCGCGAGGCGTTCGGGACACTACCTCTCTCTTTCGTCGAGAACCGGGGTCAAGTCGACCCCCGGGTGGCGTACTACGTCCCAGGGCATGACACGGCCTTCTACTTTACTCGGGAAGGCGTCACGATCGCCTTGACCGGCTCGACGCTTTCGCGCGCCTCCGGCCCAGACGGCCTTCGCGACGTTGCGCGACAAACAGGCCTTCCCTCTCTTCCGGACCGCGAGGGATCTCCGCAGCGCTGGGCCGTCAAGCTCGACTTCGTCGGCGCCAACCCCGAGGTGCGCCCCGTGGGCCAAGACCCGACCCCGGCCGTGGTCAGCTACTTCAAGGGGCCCCGCGAGGCGTGGAAGACCGGGCTCCCGACGTACGCCAGCGTTGTGTATCCGAATCTATGGCCCGGGATCGATCTGGTCTACACCGGGACTGCGACCCGCCTGAAGTACACGTTCCTGGTCCACCCGGGAGCCGATCCCGACCGGATCGAGCTGGCGTGTCGCGGCGCCACGGCGGTCACGCTGACCGACGGGGGAGAGCTCGACGTGTCCACGCCTTTGGGGGGCTTCCGGGACGCGAAGCCCTACGCATACCAGGAAATGGAAGGCCGACGTGTTGGGGTGGGGGCGACCTACGCGCTGAGTCCCGACGCTGCCGGAGCCCATGGGTACGGCTTCCGCCTGGGATCGTACGATAGGGCCAGGCTGCTCGTCCTCGATCCGGCGATCCTCGTCTACGCCGGTTATATCGGCGGGTCCAGCTTCGACCGGGGGAGCGGCATCGCCGTCGACAGCGCCGGGAACGCGTACGTCACCGGCTTCACCACCTCCACCGAAGCCACCTTCCCGGAGACCGTGGGGCCGGATCTGACCTACAACGGCGGCGACGACGACGCCTTCGTCGCCAAGGTGAACGCGGCGGGCACGGCCCTCCTCTACGCCGGCTACATCGGTGGGACAGGCCGAGACGAGGCCTTCGGCATCGCCGTGGACATCGCGGGGAACGCGTACGTCACCGGCTTCACCACCTCCACCGAAGCCACCTTCCCCGTGACCGTGGGGCCAGATCTGACCTACAACGGTAACTTAGATGCCTTCGTCGCCAAGGTGAACGCGGCGGGCACGGCCCTCCTCTACGCCGGCTACATCGGCGGGTCCGCCGACGAAGGGGGCTACGGCATCGCCGTGGACGTCGCGGGGAACGCCTACGTCACCGGCTTCACCAGTTCGTCAGAGGCCACCTTCCCCGTGACCGTGGGGCCGGGTACGTTACCGGCCTCGCCCAATCGTCGGAGGCCACCTTCCCAGTGACCGTCGGGCCGGACCTGACCTTCAACGGGAACGGGGACGCCTTCGTCGCCAAGGTGAACGCCGCGGGCACGGCCCTCGTCTACGCTGGCTACATCGGCGGGTCATCCTTCGAAGAGGCCTTCGGCATCGCCGTGGACGTCGCCGGGAACGCGTACGTCGCCGGCACAACCGCCTCGTCGGAGGCCACCTTCCCCGTGACCGTGGGGCCTGATACGACTTACAACGGCGGCGCGAACGTCTTCGGCGCGGACGCCTTCGTCGCCAAGGTGAACGCCGCGGGCACGGCCCTCGTCTACGCCGGCTACGTCGGCGGGTCCGGCGTCGACCAGGCCCTCGGCATCGCCGTCGACGTCGCGGGGAACGCCTACGTCACCGGCGTCACCGATTCGTCGGAAACGACCTTCCCCGTGACCGTGGGGCCGGATCTGACCTACAACGGTAACTTAGATGCCTTCGTCGCCAAGGTGAACGCGGCGGGCACGGCCCTCCTCTACGCCGGCTACATCGGCGGGTCCGCCGACGAAGGGGGCTACGGCATCGCCGTGGACGTCGCGGGGAACGCCTACGTCACCGGCTTCACCAGTTCGTCAGAGGCCACCTTCCCCGTGACCGTGGGGCCGGGAGGATGCGTTCGGCAACCCGGTCCCGGACGTCGTCGTCCGCTTCACGGTGACCGGCTCCGTGAGCGCCCAGGGCCCGTGCACTACGAATTCCAACGGCCAATGCGACTTCACGTACCAGGGGCCGGACCTGCCCGGCGCCGACGTCATCACGGCCTTCGCCGACACCGATGGCGACGGCACGCAGGACGCCGGGGAGCCGACCGGCGCGGCGGCAAAGATCTGGGTGCTGCCCGTCACCACACCCTTGTGCGAGATCATCATCACGGACGGGGGATGGATCATTGCAAACAACGGGGACAAAGCCAACTTCGGCGGGAACGCGAAGTCGTCAGAGAGCGGGGCGACCTCGGGCCAACAGCAATACCGCGACCGCGGTCCGGCGCAGCCGATGCGCGTGCAATCGATTAACGTCCTCGCGATCGTGTGCGATGGCACATCCCAGGCGAGCATCTACGGCCAGGCGACGATTGACGGGTCGGGCTCGTTCTTCTACCGGATCAAGGTGAAGGACGTCGCGGAACCCGGCGCGGGACAGGACACGTACTGGATCATCTTGGAGACCGGCTACAACTCCGGCGAGCACACGTTGGGCGGAGGCAACGTGCAGATTCACCGCGGGTAGCCCGACCCGCCCTCGAGTCCGCGGGATCGGCTCCCATTTTTTCGTATTCATTTTCGAGAGTCTCGGGCAAGGCCTTTTACGTTCCAGTCCGGGTCGGTCCCGGGCGGATGGTCGAAGCCTCCCAGTGGTACTCACTCATCTCGGTGGGAAGCAGCTCCCTCGCGCTCCTCGTCGCCGCTTACGTCGTGCGGAAGATCCCGAACCGCCGGGCGGGCGACACGTTCGTGGTGGCGATGGTGTTCTTCGTTCTCGCGGGGACGTTCGCCTATCTCCTGCGGACGTCGACGCTGGACTACTACGGCTCGAATTCGGGGCCGCTCGCGATCGCCCGTCTCTTCTACTTCTTCCACATGCTCGCGGTCGGCTTCACCGCCTCGTTCATCGGCCAGTACTTTCTCGGCTTCGAGATCATGCGCCGCCGTCTCGTGAACCTGTTCCTCCAGGTCTCGCTCCTCGTCGTCGCGATCGGAGTCACGGTGCAGGTCACGACCGTCGGGAACCAATACGGTGGCATCGGCGTGGTCATCGAGGACGGCTGGGCCCGGGGGAGCCTCGCCCTGTTCGCGACGCTGTTCATGTCGACGGCCCTGGCGGTCCTCATCCGCACCTTGATCCGGAACAAGGATCCGATCGTGCGGAAGCAGGCGATCCTGATGACGGCGGGCGTCGCGATTCACGGAACGGGGGCCGAGTCGTACGCGTACTTGCGAATCTTCACGGAAACGTACCCGCCGCCCTACCTGACGATCACCGCGTTCACGATGGCGGCGTTCTTCGTCGTCGCGGTCCTGCGCTATCGGATGTTCGTGGTGACGCCGCAGAAAGAGGAACCGGTGGGCGTGCCGCGGCGGTTCGCCCTCAAGCCGGGGCACGGATACGCGATCCGGGAGCGCCGGCCGCGCCTCGTGTTCCTCGCGGCGGCCGAGGCCGTCCGCCTCGGCTCGCTGGGACTCGTCATCACCCGCCGGACGCCGACCGAGGTCCGCGACGATTACGATATCCCGACCACTCCCATCCTGTGGCTCACGTCGGCCGTGGGCCAGAACCGGGTCCCGCCGACGAACCCGGAGCTGCTCGAGCGGCTCGTGCGCGAGTTTGTTGCTTCTCAACCCAAGGCCGTCGTCGCGCTCGAGGGCAT
>VBMG01000003.1 GCA_005878485.1 Methanobacteriota archaeon
TCCCCGACGTCCGCGTCCGCGGACTTCCAATCGTTCGTCGAGTCGATCGAGCCCGACCGGGAAGACGCCCAGGTCCTCCTCCAGCTCGCGGAGCTCGCCATGGAGGGCGGCGATCCCCAGATGGCGCTGCTCCGGTACGAGCAAGCCCTCGAGAAGGCGCCTCGCAACGCGGACGCTTGGACGGGGAGGGGCGTCGCCCTCCAACACCTCGAGCGGTACCGGGAGGCGCTCGAAGCGTACGATCGCGCGTTGTCCTTCAAGCCGGATCACGAGGTCGCCCAGAAGTGGCGAGCGACATGCGTCCGTCACCTGAAGCGGGAGGCGGGCGACTGACGTTCCCGCCGGACCAGACCCGGCGGTTCCTCCCGAGCGTCGATCGGCTCGAAGCCGCGATGCACGCCGCGCGAAACGCGTTCGAACGCGGCAACGCCGACGGGGCACTCGGGCAGCTCGCCGTCGCCCTGAAGTTGAAGCCACAGTACGACGCCGCCTGGATCCTCCGTGGCCGCATCCTCCGGAAGACCGGCGACCGGGAAGGCGCTCTCGACTCCTTTGCGCAAGCGCTCAAAGCGAACGGGGAGTCGAAGGAGGGATGGATGGGCTTGGCGTCGGTCCTCCACGACCTCGGACGGACGCAGGAGGAAGCGGAGGCGTACGATCGGATGTTGGCTCTCGACCCCCGGTCGGTCGAAGCCTGGATCGACAAAGGCGCGGTCCTCCATGAGCTGAAGGACTATCGAGGCGCGATCGCCTGCAACGAGAAGGCCCTCTCGCTCCGCCCGGAGAGCGCCGCCGCATGGAACAACAAAGGCGCGGCGCTGCTCCGCCTCGGCGATGCGCCCGGGGCCGCCCGCTGCTTCGACGAGGCGTTACATTTCGACCCCGATTTCTTCGACGCCATGGCGAACCGGATGTACCTGTACGAGCAGCAGGGCCGCCACGGAGAGGCGGTCCTCTGGGCCGATCGGGCGCTCCGGATTCGCGAGGCGGCGTGGTTGTGGTACGCGAAAGGCCTCGCCCATCTCGGACTCCTCGAGTCCACGTTGGCGGTCCGGTCGTTCGAACGCGCGCTGACGATCGATCCGAATCTCGCCGAGGCGAAGGCTGCGCTGGGTCGAGCGAGGGAAATGCGGGAGAAGGTCGACTTCTACCGCGGCGTCTACGAATGCTTTGGGACGCACCTCGTGGGCGATCCGGGTTGCGCGGAATGTGAGATCCGCCCGCGGTGTCAAGAGGTGACCCCGTGAGCCTCCCGTCCTTCGCGGAGGTCGAGCACGCGGAGTGGCCCGCCCTCAAGCAGATGTGCGAATCCCTCGGACTGAATCCGAAAGGCCGGAGCGCGGTCGTCCGGATGCGGGTCCTCGATCATGTGCGGCGGCACATCCGGGCGGAACCTTGGCGGGCCAAGCGGGAGCACATCGCCGCGCTGCTCACGCGACTTGGATTCCCGGAAGTCTCGCAAGCGGTCTGGGAGTCGACGATCCAACTCGACGCGCCGGCACCCTGGTTGGGGCTCGGCCAGGCGCAACTCGCGGGCGGATCCGTGGTGGAAGCGACACGGTCGTTCGACCGCGCGGCCCGGATGGGGGACGCGGACGCTCTCCTTCACCGGGCGGGGGTCTTGGCCGCAGCCGGCGAGTACGAGCGAGCCGTCCGGGCTTGCGAGTCGTACCTCACAACCCATGCAGGGGACCTCCGGGCTCTTGCGATGCAGGCGGAATTCCTCGCCCGGGCCGGCTTCGGGGAAGAGGCCGCGCGTGTTTTCCGCTCTACCGCCGAGTCGCGGCGGGAGATTCCCGGCCTGTTGCGGGCCGGCGGGACCGCGCTCCTCCGAGCCGGCCGTCCCGAGGCAGCCGTCAACATGCTGACCGAGGCGATTCGCGTCGAGCCAACGGATGTGGAATCGCGTATCAATCGGGGGGCTGCGCTCGTACTTGCGGGGCGAACTCAGGAAGCAATCGCGGCGTTCCGTGAGGCGCTCAAGATCGACCCCCATCGCGCGGAGGCGCTGAACGATCTTGGCGTCGTGCAACTCCAAGTCGGCCAGGCGAAGGGCGCGGCCGGAAACATCCGGCGCGCGGCGAAACTCGCGGATTCCCCTCGAATCATGCTGAACCTCGCGAGCGTCGGAGGATCGGACCGCCGACGCCGAGCACCGAAGCGTACCACCCGCAAGAAAGCGGAGTCCGTACGCACGGAGGCCGAGGTCGCCACGAAACCGAGCCCAACTACGAAGCCTCGGAAACGACGAAGCCGCAAGACTTCTCCCGCGGAAACGTCAAAGCCGTCCGAGCCATCGCCTCCGTGATGTCAGTCCAGCCGACGGAGTGGGAGGGCGTCTACTCCGAGGGACCGTGGCTCCTGACTCGCAATCTCGTCCCTGGCGCCGCGGTGTACGGCGAGGGACTCGTCCGTTCCGGCAATGTCGAATACCGTCGGTGGGACGCGAACCGGAGCAAGCTCGCCGCGTACCTGAAGAGAGGAGGCCGCGTATGGCCCTTCTCCGATTCGACCCACATTCTGTACTTGGGCGCCGGGAGCGGCACGACCGCGAGTCACCTATCGGATCTTTGTCCGGCCGGCTCGATCGTCGCCGTCGAACTGTCTCCTCGGGTCTTCCGAAATCTCTTGGCCCTGGCCGAGCGCCGCAAGAACCTTCTGCCCGTCCTTGGGGACGCGTCGCGCCCCGACATGTATCGTTCGCACGTGAACGCCGTCGATGTCATCTATCAGGACGTGGCCCAGCGGGAACAGGAAGAGATCTTCGCGAAAAACCTCGAGTTCCTCCGGATTGGCGGATTCGGGTTGCTCATGGTGAAGGCGCGATCGGTCGACGTGTCCGCGGACCCGAAAGCGGTCTACACGGCGGTCCGCCGGGGCCTGGGTTCTCGCGGCTTGGAAATCCTCGACCTCCGTTCCCTCGATCCGTTCGAGGCGGACCACGCGGCGATCGTGGTTCGAAAGCGGTAGACTCATTTGTGGATGATGGTTCATCGGCACCGTGGTCTCAGCCCGCGAACCGTACGGCCGTTTCGCAACGTACTATGATTTCATTTATCATGGCCTCGTGAACTATCAGGGCGACGTCAACTTCCTCGAGGCCATTTTCCGTCGCGAGCTGAGGACACGGCCTCGAGACATCCTCGATCTCGGCTGCGGCACAGGCAATCATGACCTGGCGCTCGCGAAACGCGGTTATCAGGTCACAGGGCTCGATCGTTCTTCGTCCCAGCTCTCGATTGCTCGGCGCAAGGCTCGGGCTGCTCGCGTGCGGGTCCGTTTCGTTCGCGGCGACATGCGCGCCTTCGATCTCGCACGGACGTTCGACTCCGCCGTCTGCATGTTCGGTGCGTTCGGCTATCTGACCCAGAAGTCCGATGCCGTGCGCTGCCTCAAGGCTGTACACCGGCACCTGCGGGTAGGCGGGCTATTCGTGTACGAGTTCTGGCACACGCCGGCGGTCTCGCCGCGCGACGATTGGTTCTACAAGGTGGGACCCAGGTACGGGCTCGTCCGACTTGGACACGGAAGATTCGACGTTCGGACGCGAGTCCTGTCGGTGGAATATCACTTCTTCGCGTTTTCCGGGCGGAGAGTTCTTGATCGGTTCTCGGAGACGCATGCGCTCCGCACGTACACGGTGAGCGAGATGCGCGGAATCCTCTCACGCGGAGGGTTCCGGCTGATCGCCGCGTACGCGGCGACGCCGCAGAAGAAAACGTTCCGGCCGGTGCGCCGCGACACATTCCGCGTGATGGTCGTCGCGCGCCGACGCTGACCGGCGAGACTGGCCACCTCCCTCTGCACTCATTCTTATATACGAGGCCGCGGTATGCGCAGCCCCTCCCGAGGAACCGATGGCCCGCCTCCATGCGCACCGCAAAGGAAAGAGCGGCTCGACCCGCCCGTACCTGAAGGCGAACCCGGAATGGGTCTCGATGGAGAAGGCGGAAATCGAGGAGACGATCGTCCGCTTGCACCAGGAAGGCCTCTCGACAGCCGCGATTGGCATCCGGCTCCGGGATGCCTTCGGAGTGCCGAACGTGCGGCTCGCCACCGGGCGGACTGTGAACCAAATCCTCACGTCGAAAGGCGTGAAATTCGCCCTGCCGGAGGATCTCGCGAGTCTCATTCAGCGCGCCACGAGTCTGCAGACGCATCTCAAGGGGCACTCGAAGGATTTGAGCAACCGGCGTGGCCTGCAGCTGATCGAATCACGGATCCGTCGGCTGTCGCGGTACTACAAAGAGCGCGGCGTACTCCCGGCCCAGTGGGATTATTCGGTGAAGCTCGCGGAGACGCAAGTGAAGTAGGTGGCCCATGGCCCAGGGCCTCGAAGACTTGGCGCCCGCGGGTCTCCTCGACCGCATGCGGAACGCCGCGGCCCTGGTGGAGGGCGCCTCTCGGGTCCGGATCTTCTGCCACTACGATCCGGACGGCACGACCTCCGCCGCGATCCTCGCGCGGGCCTTGATGCGCCGCGGAAAGCGGATCCATGCGAGCTTGTCCCATGCGCTCGACCGGGCGGCCGCGGCTCGTCTGCGGGAGGAGACGAACGAATTGCTCATCGTGAGCGACATGGGTTCGGGACAGCTCGATCTCCTGGAGGGACTGCCGTATCCCGTCGTCGTCTTGGACCACCACAAGCCGATCCGCGATTCGGAGACGATTGCTCACGTCAACCCCCATCTCGATGGGGTCGACGGCGCGCGCGAGATGTGCGGGGCCACGACGACGTGGCTGTTCACCCTCATCTTGGACGAGCGCAACTGGGACCTCGCCGGACCCGCGTTGGCGGGCGCAATCGGCGACAAGCAGGCCGTCGGCGGATTCCTCGGCGTCAACGCGGCGTTGTTCGCCGAGGCCGTCGACCGGAAAGTCGTCGTCCCGGAACGACGGCTCGCCCTCCGAGACCTGCCGCTGGGCCGGGCGCTCGCCGTCTCCACCGATCCATATTTCCGAGGCCTCTCGGGACGGCCGGATGCGGCCGCCGCCTTCCTCCAGGCGGCGGGCTTCGATCCGGAGGGCACGGTCCGCCAGCTCGATACGACGGGCCGGCGCAAGCTGGCGTCCGTCCTCGCCGTGCGGCTCGTCGAACAAGGCGCGACACCGGAGGCCCTCGACGTCCTCGTGGCCGACCGATTCTGGATTGAACCGGACCAGATGTATGCGCAGGACCTCGAGGCGTACGTGAACAGCTGCGATCGCCTCGAGCAGGAAGGCCTTGGGATGGCGGTATGCCTCGGCGATCGGGAGGCCATCACGAAAGCGGAGAAGCTCCTCGAGCAATACACCGCGAAGGTCCTCGGCTACCTCGTCTCTCTCGAATCCGCAGGGCTGTTCCCGAAGAAGCACATTCAGTTCTTCTACTGCGATGACGCGAGTCTCGCGGGCGTGGTGGCCGGCACGGGGATGCAATTCTTCTTCGATCCATCGCGGCCGACCCTCGGCCTTTCGGTCCTCGATGGGGTCACGAAGGTCTCCGCCCGAGGGACCCGCGCCCACATCTCTTCGGGAATCGATTTGGCGGTCGCCCTCCGGGAAGCGGCGTCCGAGGTCTCCGGGAATGGCGGGGGCCACAACATCGCGTCCGGCGCGACGATCCCGAAAGGGAAAGAAGACAAGTTCCTATCCTTGGTCGACGAAATCGTCGGGCGGCAGCGCGGGGCCGCGCGCGAAAACGCTCAGTAATTGTCGAGGAGCCGACTGACCTCGCGGGATTCGAGGTCCGTCTTCAGGGCGGGCGACTCCAGGACCTTCATGTTCCGTTCGACCAGAGCGAGTTCCTTCTCCTCGAGGGTGTCCGGGCTCACGGGCAACAGGATGACCGCACGCCGTTGCATCACGAATTCGTTTACGTGCTCGACGAACATCAGCGTCTGGAGGAAGCCGTTGTTGATGATCAAGTACTCGAGGCCGTCCAGGAGGACCACGCCTTCGCCGTTGTTGTCCTCGATGAATTTCTGGATGACCTTGGCGAGCGTTCCAATCGCCGTGGGGTTGTGGAAGTCTTCGCCCGGCGTATGGCTGAGCCAGATGATTCGCGTCTCGGTCAGGCCGCGTTCCCGCCGCACTCGATCCGGATACTGGCGAGTGATGCACAGACCCGGGGTCTTCTGACCGAGGAGCATCTCGAAGAGACGGAAGCTCAGCTCCGGTTTCTTCTCTTTGACGAGGTAACAAGCGCCTTTCTCGAGTTCCATGGGCATCGCGGAGCGAAGTGCCTCAGCCTCCGTGCCCATTTCCCTTTCCTGCGGTTGCACCCATCCCATCGGTTTCTCCATAGCGCTATCGTCTCTTCAAACTTCGTTCGAGATTATCAGTGAGCACCTTCGCGGGGATCTCGGGGAGAGAAATCAACGTCGTCTTCCCGACGACGCCTTCGCCGCTCAACTTCGTGTCGACGAGGCCGAGGGCGTCCAACTCTCGGACGTACTTCCAGAACTGCGTGTGGGCTCGCGGCTTCTCATCGAACTCCTCGCACACGATCGCGTACGTGTCTTCCGCGTCCCCCATCGTGATGTACGCTTTCTTGCGGCTCTTCCTCGCGATGGCCAGGAGGACCAGCTTCTTCGGCACGTCGAGGAGGCCGAGGCGCTCTTGGACATCCGTCGGATGGACATGGGCCTTCGCGCCGCGCACATGCTCCGGCGCGATCTCGTCCGCTCGCTCCTCGTCTGCGAGCATTCCGGCTTTCTCGAGCAGCTCAATCGCGTAGCGGGCGTCTCCGAATTCGGATCCGAGGTCCGCGATCAGGTCGACGAGGTCGTCGTCGACGGTCCCAGGATGCATCGCCAGGAGGACGCGACCCGCGACGATGTCCCGCAGCTCCGTTCGGTCGTACTTCGGGAACTCGACGACGTTCGATCGGCGGAACGTGCTCAGGGCCGCACGATCCATGTACTCTAACGCGTTCGACCGCTGCGAGATCAAGATCATCGAGATGTTGCCTTTTGCCGCGATGGTTTCCTCGGCGATCCGCGCGAACGAATAGATCAAGTCCGCCCCGCTCTTCTTGAGGAGCGCATCGACCTCGTCGAGGATCACGATGAAGTGGAGTTTGTGTTTCTCGAGGTGCCGCCGCAGCGTTTCCATCTTCTCCGCGATGGAGAACCCGCGCTCCGGAAAATGCGTGTCGAAGTGTTGGATCAGCTTGAGCAAGACCGCGTCGTCCCCCATCCGCTGCCGGCAATTCACGAGGTCCCAATCGACCGCGCGGTCCGATTCCGACGCGTGGCGCTTAAAATCGAGGCAGAACCGCTTCGCCGTGTGGGTCTTCCCCGTGCCCACGGGGCCGTACAGGAACGCGTTGCTGGAGGTCCCCGCTTCGACGATCGGCCGGAGGAGGCTGAACAGGCGCTGGGTCTGCTTTTCGCGGTGGACCATCTTGTCCGGCAGGTAGTCGAACGACAGTTTCCCTTGGTCCTTGAACACGGAGGGACCCGACCGGAACGACACGGTCGACGCAAAGGCGGCGGCCGCGCATAACCTTTGCCTCCGCAACCCGAAAGGCCTTGAGACAATCCGGAGATGGCGGACCGTGCCGGATCGTTTCTTCTGTTTTGCCTGCGGGCACGACCACCATTCCGGGACCGCGATTGCGCGGGGACACGCGCGATACAGCATCGAGGGCGGCCACGAATCGGGCGGCATTTTCTCGGACCTGCGGGAGTTCTATCTCCAGACGAAAGGCATCGAGGCGGCGTTCCGGATTCTCGGCTTCGAGGACGTCCGGGTCCATCCGCCGCGTTTCGGGCGCGGGTGGCCATCCCGGGCCGCGGTCGAGCGGGCCTATCGAGGTCAGGCGAGGCGTCACCATCCGGACCGAGGCGGCGACCCGGACGAATTCCGGAAGGTCCAGTGGGCGATCGGAATCTTGCGTCGGTACCGTCCGACGGATGAGTGAGGCTGCGCAACGTTTATCGCGCTCCGCCCGCTTGATTCCGCGGAGACCTCCTGAATGCCAGCGACGCCGCGGGAGACGTTCCTTTCCCTGCCGGACGAGGTGTTACAAGGCCTTGCCCAGGCCCACGGCGTCGATCCGACGCGGTATCCGAATCGCGACTCGCTGATCGAAGCGCTCGCCTCGCTCCCCGGGGCCGAGGACCTCGTGCCGGAGGCAAGCCGGCGTCGGATGGCGTACCAGCTCGACCGGCTTCGGCCTCGGCAGCTCCGGGAACTGGGGGAACGGCACCGGGTGGTCCTCCATGGGCTCAAGCGGAAGGCGGATCTCGTCGAGGCCCTCGCGGGCGCCCCTGACTCGTCGGAGATCCTCATGGAACTCGAGGCGGAGGCGGCGCCGGAGCGGGATGCGACCCTCGCCCTCGGGCGGGAATCCGACGTCGACTTCGATCGAGTGGAGGAGCTCCTCGAGCAAGCCCGGAAGAGTTTCCAGGAACGCCGTTTCGAAGCGGCGCTCACGGCCGCCCAGGAAGCGTCGCGGCTGGCCGAGCGGACGACGGAGCAGCTCCGGCGGTCGTCGTGGTCGTACGCGGTCCTCGCGGCCCAAGCGCTCCTCGAGCCGTGCGACCCGGACGACCCGGAGGCAGCCACGGCCCGAGTCCTCCTCGACAGGGCCCGGGACGCGTTCTTCCGGGGGCAACGGGAGGACGAAACCCTCTTGCGGGACCTCGTACGCGCCGCGGAAGCCGCCCATGCGCGCGAGGCGGATCGGGTTCGGGACCTCCTCGCTTCGACGCGGGACGGAATCCGCGAGGCCGCGAACTTGGGGGCTTCCGTGGCACTCGCCGAGGATTCATGGAAGCGGGCCGCGGATTTCCTCGATCGGGATCAACTCGCGGCGGCCCGCGAGGGTTTTGTCGAGTCGGCCAATCGAGCGGGAGATGCAAGGCGCCGCCGAATCCGTGAGGTCGAGGAGTCGATCGGTTCCGTGGCGGACCACATCGAGGTCGCCCGCAACGTCGGCGCCGACGTCCGGGAGGCGCAGGAACTCCACGAAGCCGCGAAGGCCGCGATTGCCGCGGGCGAACACGGCCGAGCCGGGGACCTCCTGAAGCGTGCGGAGCGGCTCGCCATGAAGGGTCAGCAGCGGCAAATCGACCGAGCAATACAACTCCGACAAGCGCAGATCGAGAAGGCCCAGGCGGTCCTCGGCGCCTGCGAACCGATCCTCAAAGAAGCGGAATCGTATGATCTGAGCGCAGCCGAAGTCCGGACGCTCTTGCGACAAGCGCGGGACGTCCTCGCGAAGGGCGACTATCTTGCGGGCCTGACGTTTGCGAAGAACG
>VBMG01000217.1 GCA_005878485.1 Methanobacteriota archaeon
CTCGGGACCCGGATCCGCGGGCCGGGCCTGGATCAACGACAGCCTTCCCAGCCAACTCACATTCCTTAGCTCGTCCGATCCCGCCGCGATGACAGGCTCGTACAACTGGACTTGGACCGGCCTCGGTCCGGGCAACTACCGCCTGAGCATCGACGTCCAGGTGAAGGGCGGCCTCCCTCCAATCCCGTACTTCCGAAACCAGGCGTTCCTGAACTTCTCGGACGAGAAAGGCTTCTCCTGGCCGATGCTGAGCGCCACGGCGGACGTGGCGTTCCGGGGGCCGGTCATCAGCCTGTCCAAGACGTCGGCGAAGAGCACCCTCCACTCGAACGAGACGATCACCTACCAGATTACGATGCAGAACACGGGAGACCCGGCCCAGACCCTGTGGGTGAACGACACGCTGCCCCCGGGCTTTTCGTACGTCGCCGACACCGCCGCGAGCCTCGGCGGCACCAGTATCGTATCGGGCTCCATCGTATACTTCCGATTCACAAACATGCCCAGCCTCACGACCTGGTCGTTCACCCTGACCGCCGTCGCGGCGCCGAATCTCGTCCGCGGGGCGGTCTTGTCAAACAAGGCGACGTTGAACTACACGAACTCGAACGGGTTCTTGCTCCCGCCCCGAGATGGATCGTGGACCGTGCGCGTGATCGCGCCGGACATCCAATCCGCATCCGTGACGATCGGTCGGAACCAGGTTACCCCGGCGGACGTCGTCCTCGCGGTCATCGGCTTCTCGAATGAGGGGAACGAGGCGGGACGGGATGTCTGGGTGAACCTCACCCTGGACCCGTTCCTGTCGTTCTTGAACGCGACCCTCCCGGCCCTCGTCTCCGGGGATGAGGTTCGCTTCACGTTGTCGACCATCCCCCTGGGAGCCACCGCCATCTATCTGAACGCGTCCGTCAACGCCTCGGTCTCGGACCACCGCCTCCTCACGATTAACGGGACTCTGACGTACCGGGACGGCTTCGGCAACCTCGAACCGTCGGTTCCGATCACGCCCGACAGCGTCGAGGCGGCCGCCCCGCGAATCCTATTGAGCGTCACGCCGGCCACGACGGTCGTCGAAGCTGCGGCACTCCAATTCTACAATGTCTATCAGGTTAACGCGGGGAGCGGGATGGCTGGCGACCTCTGGCTCACTCTGCCGCTCCCCGCTAGCTTTGTTTACGTGAAGGACACGTCGGACGGCGCCCGATCGGTCGTCGGCTCGACGTACACCTGGCACTGGTCCAACGTGGCGCCCGGTCCGAAGTCGTTCTCCCTTGAGCTCCGTGCGAAGACCACGGTCCTCGACGGCACGCGGGCGAACCTCACCTTCCACTCGGACTACACCGATGCGAACGGGAACTTCCGGTCCGGGGTGACGACGTCGGCCTACGCGGACTTCATCGCCCCGAACATCGACATGGTCCTCACGGCAGGGCCGAATCAGGCGCACGTTGGGGACACCGTGGCCTTGACCCTCACAATCCGAAATCTCGGGGGATCCTCCGCCCACAATCTATGGTTGACCGACGCGTACGACAAGCGTTTCGAACTCGTGTCGTACACGTCTCGGGTCCCGAGGACCGGGACGGACGTGCTGAACTGGTCCTACGTCGACTTCCAGCCGGGCGAGGTCGAGATGGTCACGCTGATCCTCCGCCCCGCGGCGGGGACGTCCGCCGGGTC
>VBMG01000004.1 GCA_005878485.1 Methanobacteriota archaeon
ATTTCACGTACGTCGACGAAGTGGACATGACCGAGATCATCCACCTGCGGGATCACGTGAAGGGAAGCGCGGACCGCAAGGAAATCAAGCTCACCTTCTTGCCGTTCTTCATCAAGGCGATCCTCGCGGCGCTGAAGGAATTCCCCACCCTCAACGCGTCCGTCGACGACGAGCGACAGGAGATCGTCGTCAAGCGATACTACAACATCGGCCTCGCAACCGCCACGGACGAGGGCCTCACGGTCACAGTGGTCCACGACGCGGACCGGAAGGACCTGTGGGATCTCGCGAAGGAGATCGAGCGGCTCTCGAATGCGGCGCGCGACAAGAAGCTCACCCTCGCGGAGGTCCAGGGCTCCACGTTCACGATCACCTCCCTCGGCAAGGAGGGCGGCATCCTAGCGACGCCGATCATCAACTGGCCCGAGGTCGCGATTCTCGGGATCCACAAGATCGAGAAGCGGCCCGTGGTCCGGAACGACCAGATTGTGATCCGGGACATGATGTACCTCTCCTGCTCCTTCGACCACCGCGTCGTCGACGGGCACATCGGGGCCGCCTTCGTTCAGAACGTCCGGAACAATCTCGAGCATCCGGCCTTGCTGTTCGTCGGCTTGGCGTAATCACGATCCTCTCATGGATCGGGGCCGTGGGAAGCGACGAGCGATTCCAACGCCGCCCCATAAAACGACATACCAAAGGGCAACATCGAGGACGACGGCAATCGGATTCAGCTGGGGTGGATCGAATGGCTGGCCATCGCCGGGCATGAGCGGGCCTCGACACTGAATCCAATACGCGACCGGAAACCCGGAATACGTCCCTCCCTCGATGCAAGCGGGATGCGTCACGGAGGGGAATGCGAACGATGCCCCGAGAAACAGCCCTACGGCCGTGGTAAGGAGCACTCCATGGAAAAGGAGCCTCCGCGCGAGGCCCCACTCGACCCGGTCCACGGATTCACTCATCCCGGCCGATCCTCCTCGCAATCGGCGTTCGGGATCACGCTGATTGCATAAGTAACTCGCTCGGTTGGTAGGTCCGACCCGAGCCATGACGAAAAGGGATAAGAGCGCGGAGTTGTTCGGTCGCTCGTGGCCCGCCAGGTCGACGTCGTCGTCATCGGCGCCGGTCCCGGAGGCTATCCTGCGGCGATCCGCGCCGCGCAGCTCGGGAAGCGGGTCCTGCTTATCGAACGGGATCGGCTCGGCGGCGAGTGCCTGAACTACGGCTGCATCCCGAGCAAGGCCCTCATCCACACCGGGAACCTCGTCCACGCGATCGAGCGCGCCGGGGAACGCGGCGTGGAGACCGGACCGGTCAAGGTGGACCTCGTCCGGTTGCAGCAGTGGAAATCGTCCGTCGTGCAGCGCCTCGTGAACGGCATCGGCCAGCTCTGCAAGGGGAACGGCGTCGACGTCGTCTCCGGCCTCGCGTCCTTCACCGGGCCGAACACGCTGCAGATCCGGAGACCGGGCGGCCTCGAGGACTTCTCATTCACGGACGCGATTATCGCGACGGGCGGCCGTCCATCGGATCTCCCTTCGTTTCGATTCGATGGGTTGATGGTCATCAGCACGAAGGAGGCGCTGGAACTCGAGCGGACGCCTCCGAACCTCGCCATCATCGGGGGCGGCGTCTCCGGTTTGGAAATCGGCACGTTCTATGCGAAACTCGGGAGCCGCGTCGTCGTCACGGAGATCATGGAACAACTCCTGCCAGGGACGGACCCGGACGCCGTGCGCATCGTCACCCGCAACCTCCAGAAGCTCGGCATGGAAATCCACGTGAAGTCCCAGGCGCGAGGCTGGCGGGAGGACAAAGGCCAGACGATCGTGGACATCGTGACGCCCGAGGGGCTCATCGCGCGGCGCGCAGACATTGTCCTCGTCACCGTCGGCCGCCGACCGAACACGGACGAACTGCATGCGGAAAAGGCCGGCGTCCAGTTCGGGCCGCGAGGGCACATCCAAGTCGATCGGCAACTACGCACATCGAATCCGCATGTCTTCGCGGTCGGAGACGTCGTCGGCCCACCGTTCCTCGCGCACAAGGCCACGAAGGAGGGACTCGTCGCGGCGGAAGTGATCGCGGGCCATCCGGTCGAACTGGACGTCCACGCGATGCCCGCGGCGATTTTCACGGATCCCGAGATTGCCACGGTTGGGCTTCAGGAGTCCGAGGCGGCCGCGCAGGGGCGTAAGATCCGAGTCGGAAAGGTGCCCTTCGCCGCAATCGGCCGCGCCCTGACGACGGGCGAGTATGACGGCTTCGTGAAGCTGATCGCCGACGCGGACACGAAGATCCTTCTCGGCGCTACGATCGTCGGGCCGGATGCGAGCGACCTGATCAGCGAACTGACCCTCGCGCTCGAAATGGGGGCCAGCGTCACGGATATCGCGCTGACGGTCCACCCGCATCCGACGCTGCCGGAAGCGATCATGGAGACCGCGGAGGCGGCCCTTGGGCAAGCGATTCACGTGCTGAATCGCTGAGACTATGCTCACGACGACGGAAGGCGAGGACCGGACGATCCTGATCGTCCGAGACGCTTGGCTCCTGGACCTCAGCCGCAAGCCGTACCGGGAGGTCTGGGACCTCCAGAAGGCGCTCGTGAATCGGCGTGCGGACGACAAGATCCCGGATGGCGTGATCCTCGTCGAGCACGATCCGGTCGCGACGCTCGGCCGCCGCGGGAAGCGGGAGGATGTCCTCGATCCGGGACTTGAAATCGTCGAGGTCGAGCGGGGGGGCGAGGCGACGTACCATGGCCCCGGTCAACTCGTCGGCTATCCGATCCTCAGGCTCCCGGACCGCCTGGAGGTGAGACGGCTCGTGACGGACATCGAGGAGGTCCTCCTCCGGACATGCGCCGACTTCGGGATCGAGGCGACCCGCGAAGGTCCCGAGCGGGGCGTTTGGGTTGGCGCCAAGAAAATCGCCTCGATCGGCCTGGCGATCCACCGCAGCGTGACGTTCCATGGGTTCGCGCACAACGTGAGCACGGACCTGCGGGAGTTCCTGAAGATCCGCCCGTGTGGACACGACGGCGGCATCATGACCTCGATGGAGACGGTGTTGGGCCACCCGGTCGACATGGAGGACGTCAAGGCCTCCGTGATCGCGCACTTCCAAGGCGTCTTCGGCGTCACGTTTCGGCGCGTGAACGTCAGCGAGCTGTTGCCGGAACCGCCGTCGGGACGGAAGCCCCGGTCGCCCGGAGCGCCCTGAGTTGCCGGATCATCTCCGGCACGACCTCGAAGAGATCGCCCACGATCCCGTAGTCCGCGATCTCGAACAGCGGCGCCTTCGGATCGAGGTTGATCACGACGATCTTGTCCGATTCTTGCATGCCGGCGAGGTGCTGGACCGCGCCGCTGATCCCGACCGCGATGTAGAGCTTCGGCCGAACCGTCATCCCGGTCTGCCCGACCTGGATCATCTTCGGGACCCAGCCGCTGTCCACGGCCTTCCGCGACGCCGCGACCGCGCCGCCAAGTAGATCCGCGAGGTCCTGGAGCATCGCGAAGTTCTTCGGATCCCGCATGCCGTATCCGCCGCTCACCACGATGTCCGCTTGTTCCGGCTGCAGGCCACCCTCCTTCGTGAACTCCTCGAACTCGAGGAGCGCGGCATCGACGTCCGCGGGCGTGAGCGTCACGGCCTCGCGGACGACCTCGCCCGGTCGGGTGGGATCGTGCGGCGGCGCGACGAAGACGTTCCGCCTCACGGAGGCCATCTGCGGGCGGTGCTTCTTGCAAAGGATGTGCGCGAGGCTCTTCCCGCCGAAGCTCGGGCGAATCATGTCGAGATTGCCTTCCGCGTCGACGTCGAACTTGACGCAGTCCGCCGCGAGGCCCGTTTCCAGGATCGCATGGAGGCGACCGCCGAGGTCTCGCCCGTTCTTCGACGCCCCGTACAGGACAATCTCCGGCTTGTGACGCCGGATCAGTTGGGCCATCACCTGGGCATACGGCCGGGACGCGTAGGTCTCGAGGATCGGATCGTCCACTACGATTACGCGGTCGAGACCGTAGCCGATTGCGTGCCTCGCGAGATCGTCGACCCCGTGTCCCGGGAGGACCCCCGTCAGCGTCGTGCCGCGTAGATCCGCGAGGCGCCGTCCCTCGCCGATGAGTTGTGCGCTCACGTCCCGCAATCCCTGTTTCCGGTGCTCGAGAAACACCCAGACCCCGTGGAAGTGGGTCTTGTCCTCAGGAGGATGTCCGTCCGTCACGCGGCAATCACCCGATCCGCCACGAGGGATGCGAGGAGCTTCCGCACGGACGCTCCCGGCTCCCCCGAGAAAATCTGACCGGACCGCGATGGCAGCCTCACCGTGTCGACCTTCGCGACAATCGTGGGCGAGTTGAACAGCCCGACTTTCTTCGGATCGATCCCGACATCCGCGCAGGACCAGTGCGTGACGAGGCCGCCCCGTTTCACGCGGATCTTGCCGGTCAGCGTGGGCTCCCGCGGCCGGTTACACCCGAAGTTCACGGTGCACAGGCACGGCATCGTCGTCCCCCACCATTCCGTGCCGTCCTCCGCGGTCCGCCGCGCGCGGACCTTGCCGTCGACGATCCGGATCTCGGAGACGTACGTGATCTGCGGCAGGTCGAGGTGGCCCGCGATCCCCGGTCCGACGTGGCCCGTCGAGGCGTCCGTGGTCTCCTCGCCACAGAGGAGGAGGTCGTACCCGCCGATCTTCTGGATCGTCTCGCTCAGCGCGTACGCGGTCGGCACGGTATCCGAGCCGCCGAGGATCCGATCCGTCAGGAGCACGGACCGATCCGCGCCCATCGCGACCGCGCGCTCCAGGCTCTCATCGAAGGAAGTGGGCCCCATCGAGAGGACGACGATCTCGGTGCCGAGACGGTCCTTGAGCTGCAGCGCCATCTCGAGGGCGTTCGCGTCCGGCGGGTTGATCTCGCTCGGCACCCCGACCCGCTTGAGCGTCTGGGTGACCGGGTCCACTTGGAGCTCCTGGGCCCGGGGCACCTGCTTGATGCAGACGACAATCCGCCGAGGTCGTCCCGCGGTCCCGCCGTCCGTCACATCGATCGGGCTCCCTGCAGGAGGTCGAGGAGCATCTTGAGCTTCGGCACGCCCGCGGAGGCCGCCTCATCGAGGACGACGTCGAAGAGGCGTTCTTTCCCGGAGCCATCGACCGTGTACATGCGCTCCGCGATCTCCATCAGCATGCGCGGGTACACGTTGAACAACCGGTCCTTCTTCAGGTACAATGGCGCGCGCCGGAACCGCTCCAAGTCGGTCAGGACGTTGCGGCGATGGAGGAACCGTTCGTAGGCCTTGAGGTTCGCCGCCGTCATGCCTCCCGCCGCGCGCGCGGCTTCCGCGGCCTCGCCGGCCGCGACGCCGGACGCGATCGCAAGATCGACCCCGCGGAATGTGTAGCCGTTGTTGATCAGGAACCCCGCCGCGTCCCCCACGACGAGGACGCCGTCGCCGGAGAGGCGAGGCATCATCCCGGCCCCTAGCTCCGGCACGAGGTGGGCGCTGTACTCGACGACCTTGCCGCCGCGGATGAGGCGCTGGACGGCGGGATGCATCCGGAACTTCGTCTGAATCTCCTGGATTTCGACTTTCTTCCGCGAGAGGTCCTCCGAGGAGACGACGAGGCCCAGGGACACCGACGCGCGATTCGTGTACAGGAAACCGCCACCGCGTAACCCGAGCGATGCGGACCCGGCGAACACGTACGCCGCGCCCTCCGTCTCGCTGAGCCCAAACCGTTCCTGGATCGTCTCCGCCGGAAGCTCCACCGTCTCCTTCACTCCGACCGACACCTCGCGGGGTTCCAGGTCCGCCTTGAGGCCTGCCTTCCGGACCAAGGTCGACGTCGCGCCCTCCGCGATCACCACGAGATCCGACACGACACGGTCGTTCGGCGCCACGAAGACCCCACGGACGCGGCCGTCCTCCCGCCACAGATCGTCGACGCGGATGCCCGTGACGAGGACCGCGCCGGCATCCTGGGCTTTCTTCGCAAACCACGCGTCGAACTTCGCCCGCAACGCGGTGAAGCTGGCGCCGCGACCTTGTGCCATCTTCGGTGCATCGAACGAAATGCCCAGGGACGCGTCGTCGGTGAGGAACGCGAGGTTCTCGCGGACCACCCGACGCTCGATGGGACAATCTTTGGCCCACTCCGGGAGTAGCTCGGCAAACGGCCACGCGTAGATTCGCCCCCCAAACATCCCCTTGGCGCCGGGCGACCGGCCCCGCTCGACCAGGAGCGTCGAGAAACCTCTCCGGGCCAGGGTCAGCGCCGCCGCGGAACCCGCGGGCCCGGCCCCCACGACGATGACGTCAAATTGTTCCACGATCTCCCGCTTCCCGCGGCGGAAAAGCGGAACGGGTAAAAGGCTTTCGTCCGAGGTGTCAGTGGGGCATCGGCCGGATCTCGAACTCGCAGCGCGCGCGGCCTTGCGCGACGCACGCGGTCTCGTCGCAGAGGAGATCCTTGTCGACGAGGAGACGGCCGATTCCGGCCATCCATCCCGCGAGGAAATGACACACCGGCTTCTCGGACGGACCGTAGGCGAGGGCCAGCGGACTGTTGAGCCGGGCGACCGAGAACTCGCCCGCATCCGGCTTGAAGCGGATGATCTCGGTGCGTCCCCATCCGAGGAGTGCGGACGCGTCGATCAGGCGCTTGGCGACTTCCAAGGTGAACGGCTTGGAGATCCCATTCGTGAGGGCCGCGTAGAATTCCAAGCCCGACGCCGCGCTCCGCTCACCCGCCAGGTAGACGATGCCCTTCGCCGACCCGCCGACCGTCTGCTCGAGCTGTTTCTGGATGGTCACGATGAGTTCCGGGCGGATGAGTAGGCACGGTTGGTCAGAGAGCCGCAAGATCCCCGATTTTGGATCCGGCAGAAGGGCCGCCGCGAGAACGTCTCGGGCCTCTTCCGAACCGACCGAGATGAGATCGAGCCGCGGCTTGGCGGTATAGGCTTTGCCGTTGCGGGCGGGCATGGCGATCCCAGGGTTCCCGCGGGAGGATGCGCCGCGAGAGCCGCCTCGGATGCCGGGACAAATGTATAGAACGTTTGCCCCTGGTTGCCTCCCTTGATAACCGGGCGGCCGGGGGGCGGTCAACGCTTAATTATGCCTCGCGGGTTCTCCGCGCTTGAACGCATGACGGAACCCCCGAAGCCCGAGGCTTCGAAGGTTCTCACCGTCGACGAGCGCGTCGGCCTGGACCGGTTCGAATTCGACGAGGAGCCTTTCATCACGGTCGAGACGGACATCTGCCGCACCTGCGACACGAAGCCTTGCTTGTACGTGTGTCCGTCGAAGGTTTACCGCGTCGAGAAAGGAGAACTCGTGTACAATACGGAAGGCTGCATCGAACTCGGCGCGTGCGCGATCGTCTGCAAGCACCTCGGCAAGAACGCGATCCACTGGAACTATCCTCGCGGTTCGTACGGCGTGGAATTCCGTTTCGGCTGATCCTGGGCCCGGGCCGTCGCCGTGACAGCGGAGGCGAGCCACCAAGCAAGCCGCTTGTTCGACAGAGCGGCCTCGCTCAGGAATGCCGCGTCAATTTTAGTAGTGCCCTTTTCTCGCGCAGCGTTCTCCGCGTGGGCGATTACCGGTCCGCGGAACTGCCACTGTTCTACCTGCCGAGCAAGATCCAGATCCCAGTCCATGGATTGATGAGCGCCGTGTTCTCTCACTCCCCTCAAGACGAGGCTTTCTACTTCATCAAATGCCGAGGTCTTGAGCACAACGTTTTTCGTCCAGGGTCCACCGATGACGGCTATCGTTCCGCTGACTAAGGTGAGAATCAAGAACTTGCCGCGTCGTCGGCCCTCGAGCCTCTGTGCATCACGAATCGCGGAGTACCGAATGAACCGACCGACGGAAGGCTCCAGGCCGTTGAGGAACAATCGGAAACGCCGTTGCCGGACCGCAACGTATCCGAGAAACAGCGCGAAGGCCGTGATCCCCAGCGAGAGCGCGTACGTAAGGACGTTCCGGTTTGTGGGCCCAAGGGCGACCAAGAGGGCTACGCATGCCATCGCGGCAGCCAGACCATAGCCGAGTGCCTTCTGTCTGATGTATTCCCAGCGCGGCTGCTCGAATAGGGGATCGCCGCCACTTCCTTCGGTCGCCACGTCCTCGAACCTGCTTGACTTCATATCTAGATAGCGTGGGAATCCCTTTTGTGGCTCGAGGGTCAAAATACATAAGCGCAAGGAGATATTGAAGCCGGCACGATGCTCGCCGAACGGAAGCCCGAGTGGCTTCGGGTCCGCCCACCCGCGGGCGAGAACTACGTCCATCTGAAGACCCTGTTCCGGTCCCTCGACCTTCACACGGTGTGCGAAGAAGCCCACTGCCCGAACGTCTGGGAGTGCTGGGGCGGCGGGACCGCGACGATCATGCTCATGGGGGACACCTGCACGCGCGGTTGCCGGTTCTGCGCCGTGAAGTCGGGGAACCCGCACGGCGCCCTCGATCTCAGCGAGCCGCAAAAGGTCGCGATGGCCCTCGCGGAATTGGACCTTTCCTACGTCGTGCTGACGTCCGTCGATCGGGACGACCTCCCGGACGGCGGCGCCGGCCACTTCGCAAAGACGGTGCGGGAGATCAAGGCCCGTTGCCCGAAGCTGCTCATCGAAACGCTCATCCCGGATTTCCAAGGCGACGTCGAGGCCGTGCGAACCGTCGTCGATGCCGGTGTGGATGTCCTCGATCACAACGTCGAGACCGTCGAGCGTCTCCAGGCAACCGTTCGCGACCGCCGCGCGAATTATGCACAGAGTCTGAAGGTCCTCCGGGCCGCGAAGGGGATGCGGGATGATCTCTTCACGAAGTCCTCCATCATGCTCGGTCTCGGCGAGACCCGCGAGGAGGTGATCGCCACGATGCGCGATCTTCGTGCAAACGATGTCGACATCCTGACCCTCGGACAATACCTGCGGCCGAGCAGCTGGCACCTGACGGTCCAAGAGTACGTCCCGCCGGAGACGTTCGACGAACTTCGCAAGGCCGGCGAATCGATGGGCTTCGCGTACGTTGCCTCGGGTCCGCTCGTGCGCTCTTCGTATCGGGCCGGTGAATTCTTTTTGGAGAAAGTAATCCGGACGCGGAAACCGGCTCGGGCGGGGTGAGGGGACGACCGAAGAGGAGCTTCTCCGAATCGTCGACCTCGACGGCACCTACGATTCGAAACGGGAGCCGAAGCTGTCTCCCGCGGCCCTGAAGGAGGCGTACCGCTACCTCGTCATGGTCCGCATCCTCGACAACCGGATGCTTTCCCTTCAACGCCAGGGCCGCATCGGCTTCTACGTGCCGAGCAAGGGCGAGGAAGCGTGCCAGGTCGGCAGCGCGATGGCCCTCGAGAAACGGGACTGGGTCTTCCCCGCGTACCGCGAGCCGGGCGGTGCCCTTGTTCGGGGCCTCCC
>VBMG01000005.1 GCA_005878485.1 Methanobacteriota archaeon
CTCGCACGCTTCCCGGCATACTTCCGCAGCGGTGTTCGGCTGTGAGCCTAAGAGCTTTCGTCCCTGCCCTTTCCGGGAAATTAGGGCTTGGGGACCAAGCTCTCCTCGAACGTGACGTCCGGCTTCACCTGCTCCTCGGTGGACTTAGCGGCGACAAGAGGACTGGAAAGGATTTGGTCTTCAAGGGTGGAACTTGCCTCATCAAGTGCCACTTCGGATACTGGCGGTTCAGCGAGGATTTGGACTTTACCTGGCGGGATCAGAGAGCATGGCAAGGTGAAAGCTCGAAGAAGGCCAGGCGAACTGTTCAATCCACCAGGAGGAGCGTCCTGAAGGCAATGGATGAGCATGCGGCACGCCAAGGACTCTCTCGGACTGAACTCCCTCTCTATGGTCGGAGCGGACAGATGATGACATTGAAGTATGCCTTCAAGGACCTCACATCCATTCCGAGTTTCATCAAGGTGCAAGTCAACTTCCTCGAGCCAATCCTGTACGAAGTCCAAGAGAAGGAGGCGTCGAGCCTGCTCAAAGGAGACAGGCCAAGAGATCTTCAATTGGTTGACGAGCGCCTCACGCAGACATACGCAACCCCTGTTCGCTGCATTTCCTATGACGCGAGGGAAATCCTCATCGAGAAAAGTCGAGCCATACTCACCCGGCAAGCCGCCAAGGGAAGGGATGTCCTTGACCTGTTCCTTATGGACCGAGAGCTCGAGCTGCACGTTGAGAACTATCTCCCACAAATCGAGGAGAAAACGAAATTCAGCATCGAAGATCGGAAACGGTATCGTAAGCAGCTAGCTGGAGCCGAAACTCGATTCAAAGCCCTTCTCGAAGAAGACATACGACCGCTACTGATCAAAGAAATCGATTTAGACGACTTCCGGGAATATCGGAAGGACGTTGTGAACCTCTTAAGAATAGAGGCAGAAAAGCTCGGCAAGACCGAAGCGTAATTGTCGCGGTCCGCGCCAAGGCTCTGTTCTGCCTCGATTGCGTCAGCTCGGATCGCTGGGAGCGACTCGAAGACCAAGAAGCAAAGTCGAGATCATGGGTTCTTATCTGAGGTGTTGCACTCAGATATGGCGAGGTAAACAGACATCTGGCCATAGTTCGTAGGCATTCTGGGTTCAAATCCCACCCGGTCCACTTTTCTATGGGGTGAGAGGCCCGAGACCTGAGCATTCGAGACATTGTCGCCATGATTGCCGCAGGAGTCCGGATCAGACCTCCGAAGACGAATTTTGGCAGAATCCTTCTCAGACCGGTCGGGTTACGCAGCGGTGGTCATCATGGGTGTCTGTGTTGGAGTGCGTGTCGAGGGGGAAGAGGAGTCCCCGATCGAGGAGCGCACGGACGGAAAATTCCTTGCCGATCTCGTTCGGGAAGTTTACTATGATGATGTCGTGACCCGACTGGGGCTACCCCCTGGGACCGCGGACGTCCTGAAACGGCTGCCCGAGGAAGACGAGGAGCAGTGGCAGGATCCTACCATCTTGAAAAGAGCCCTGGAGGATCTTCGCCGGAGCGTCCCGACCATTGGCCGAGATCCTCGGCTCCAGCAGGGATTTGCCATCTCGAAGCGTGATCTGGACGACCGCCTCAAGGACTATGATACGGCCGTGGAGGATGCCATCCGAATCTGTGAGTGGGCCGTCGTCAGGGGCAAGCAGGTGGCCATCACCATGTGGTGAGGGACGATCAGGATCGAATCTCTTCCACCCGCGTTACCATATCAGAGGGTGGGGCTTGGGTTCAAATCCCACCCGGTCCACTTTCCCTCGGTCCATACCTGCCTATTGCATGCTATAGAAACCCATAAGTAGGTGTGTCCGCCTGTCTGCTTCGTGTCCGCAACTACCATCCAGCTCAGCCACGGAATGAAGAAAACCCTCGAAGGGATGAAGCTGCACCCCCGTGAGACCTACGAGGACGTCCTCGAGAGGCTCCTCGAGGGGCCATTCGCCAATTGAGGAAGCTCGATCGAACGGTCGCCCGCCGGGTCTTCAACAAGGTCGGAGAACTCGCGGACAATCCCCATCGACTGGTCCAAAGGCTCGTGAGCTCCCCTTATTACCGGCTTCGAATCGGGGACTATCGCGTAATCCTCGACATTCAGCAGAGTCTCCTGCGAATTCTCGTCCTCAAAGTAGGACACAGGGGATCGATCTACGACAGATAGGCGGGCTGGAAGTCGGGTTGAGATCGGACTGCGATTGTAGAGCCGGCGGTTCAATTTCCCACCCGGTCCACTTTCGGACTTCTCGAGGCATGGTCGACCTGCCGTTTTCCACAAACACTTAAGGGCACAGGGCCGATTCGGACGCTCTCCACCTAAAGGACGTGAAAGCACGGGAATGATTGAACTCAAGAGCCCCGAAGGCAAGGTCCCTGGATATTTGGCGGTCCCGAAGAAAGGCGACGGACCGGGCGTTCTGGTCCTCCACGCATGGTGGGGTTTGACGGATTTCTTCAAGGGCCTCTCCGACCGGTTCGCAAGCGCCGGCTTCGTCGCTTTTGCTCCCGACCTGTACCGCGGGGCGACCGCGTCAACCAGGGACGAGGCGAAGAAGCTGCTCCCGAAACTCGATGACGAAAGAGCCCGCCGGGACATTGCAGGCGGCGTGAGAGGCCTCCAGAGCCATCCTGCCGTGCGGGGAAAGAGGCTCGGTGTCGTTGGGCTGTCCCTCGGAGCGTTCTGGTCTCTTTGGTTGGCACAGGAGCTCCCCGAGGATCTGGGTGCAATCGTCCTCTTCTACGGGACCAGAGAGGGCGACTACGATCAGACAAAGCTCTCCAAAGCACAGGCGGCCTTCCTCGGTCACTTTGCCGAGGCGGACGAATTCGAATCCGCCGCTTCCGTGCAGGATCTCGAGAAGCTCCTCCGCACCCTTGGAAAGGATGTCACGTTCCACACGTATCCCGGGACGACGCACTGGTTTTTCGAAAACGACCGACCCGACGCGTACAACGCTGGCGCGGCCAAGATCGCCTGGGAACGAACGATTCGGTTTCTGAGGACCCGACTGCCCGGCGAAATCCGCGGTTGAGGTTCACATCCCACCCGGTCGACTTTTCAGTGAAGGGCACACTCGCCGCCGTCTTGACTAGGCGGCGGGCCGTGGCGGCCTGACGGCCAACACAAGGGGGCGAGGACTCCCGCGAAGGTAGGCATAAATAGAGCGAACAGGGTCGCAGTCCCCATGCCGGGATGGAAAGCGGGTCCGCCGAAAGATGACAAAGGGTACCTCGACTTGATGTCACGGGCGATCTTCACCGCGGGGTTGAACTGGAGCATGGTTGCGAAAAAGTGGCCCCACTTTCGAAAGGCGTTTCGTGATTTCTCACCCGAGAAGGTCGCACAGCTATCCGAGCGCGAGATCCGGGCGTTAATGCAGGATCCGGGAATCGTGCGGAACGAAAGGAAAATTCGCGCGACGGTCGAGAACGCCAGGACGATTTTGGACTTGGCGAAGGAATACGGTTCGGTGAAGGGGTACATCGCCGGCTTTGGGAAGCGCGAAGGGAAGCTGCTGGAGGATCTCCAATACAAGTTCAAGCACATGGGCCCCGCAACCGCTCGAGTGTTCCTCTGGTCGGTCGGATATCCCTTGACTCCGACGGAGGACGAGGAGCAGTGGATGAAGGGCCATCGGGAGCACGACTAGCGACAAACACAGCCTGCAATCCCATCGTTCTCGAGTGAAACGGTGGTTACCGCGCGTTTGGACAAGCCTGGTAGGCGCTGCAGGTTCAACCCGTCCGGTCCGCTTCATTCGGCAAGTGACCTCCTGAGAGCCGAGTCGTGTGTGAACACCGAGGTCCGCGAGTTGCACGCTAAGAACTAGAGCACCGCTTCAAGCGCCACGGAGATGAGGAACGCCCAGAAACCCCCAAACGCCAATTGGAAGACCCCGATCGGATCCCCGCCAAGCCAAAGCCTTGCCCACATGGTTGCGGACGGCTCCAAGTCCTTCCGATCGAAAACCTCCCGGAATCCCCGCAGAACGCGCAGCTTCTTGTCCCAATAGTAGAGGACCCTCGCTCTCGATCTTGTCACCAAGATCCAGCCAACAAGGATGATGATGCCTAGAAACGCGAGAGCCAAGGCTATGGTCGGGTTACTGAAGACAGTTGTTGCCGCGACCGCTGCAGTGAAGGTCTCTGCCACGAGGAACTGCTGTCGGTAGGCTTGAAGGAGCGCGTCCTGATGAGAGAATTCGGCGAGGATGTCGCGATCGGACAAGGTACTCATTCCCTCCGATGTGGTCTCGTCCACCGTTCTCGTGCCTTCCGCCGGAGTGTTCCTCTCCACTATTCGTCCCCTTCACTGGGCCGGGAAAACGGCCATCCGGGCTATAAAGAGGTCACCGGGCACCTCACCTCAAAGGGGGACGTCGCCCGTCGACCAACGGACCTCTTTCCTTGCCGATTCGATGGGCATGCGGGATACCTCCTCTTCGACCGCTTCTTTGACTTCGGGCTCCAACGGTCGCCACGCCCGCAGAGTGACTCGGCCCACCTGCCGACGCCAGGTACCGAGAATCTCCCCGTTCACCATGAGCGCACCCGGCCACACGGACTTGGGCCACAGTTCGGATCGTAGTCGTGGCTGCGGGACGATCAATGCCCGGTCTGCGGACGCCAGGTATGGGTCTCCGGGCGGCAACAGGCGCACCGTTTCGACGGGCGCAGCGCGTTCCAACCTGGAGATGTCACTTCGAAGGACCCGCCGCTTCAGACCTCCGAGTTCAACCTCGGTCAGTTCCTTTTCAAGAGAACGGAACGTCTGCTCCGCGTCGGAAAGCTCCCCCTTTGTGGCTGAGCCAAAAGATCCGGCCCACCCGCCCGTCCACCAGGCGAATTCCTTCGGCGTCGAAGGCCCTACCGACCGCAGGAACCGACGCGCAAGCTCAAGGCGAGCGGATTCCGGCGCCTCGGTCGGAGGCTCGACAAGTCGCCAGGATGTCCTGGCTCCATCCCACTCGATCCTCACCGCCCCGGTCATTGATGCGATTCTCAACTCGCGGAAATTCACCCCAGCTGCGCGATCGGAGAGGACGCGTGCCCGCGGAGCTTGTCGAGCGCGGAACGCGCGCTTCGCCTTTTCGGCGGCGGCTCTCACAGCGGATCGCAAAACGGGATTGCGTGGGGACCGGCCAAGCGTGAACAGGGCGACATCGTGACTGGGGACGACGTACACGGCGCCCCGTGGGCCCCATACCTGGGCGAACCGGGGATCCTTCCAAGCGGACGGCGATACATCCTTCACGCGCGCGTGGAGCGCCAAGACGGCGGATCGCGGCGCGCTGTCTTGAAGTCCTGCAAACGCAGCCTCGACGAGTCGCCCCCGCGGCAAGCGCGTGTGTAGGTACGTCGCGCGTTGCCGGAACGCAAGCACATTCTCCCGGGTGATTGAGGGGATGGCCATCGTGGACAGTAGCAAAGCGAAACGACTGCGCGGCCTTAAGCAACTCGGAGTTTTCGCACAAGCTACCCGAACCGCCTCCATCGGGTGGTCAGGAACTGCCGCGAGGTGCCGACGAGGAGCGCAATCGCAGAGGTCGCCCGTTCAACTCCACCCGGTCCCCTCGGTTCCTGGAACGAAGAATCATATGGTTTTATTGATATGTAGCAATGTAGACCATACAGGTTTAAATATATAGTATGGTATTAATGACAGGATATGCGGAAGGACATATTAGCAGCTCTGCGAGAGCAACTCCTTACCCGCACGGCCCTCGACTCGATCCCCGAAGGCGTGTGGAAACGCACAGGGGCGCTTAACACATGGGGCACGAACGCGATCGAAGGGAACACCCTGAGTCGCGTGGAGGTAGAGAGAATCCTCCTTGAGCAAAAATCGGTCGGGAATCGTCCCCTGTCTGATGTGATGGAGACAATCCAGCATGCATCCGCCTTTGCAAATCTCCGTGAGCGGAGAAGGGCCCCGATCCGGCTGACCACCGTGCTGGAGTTGCATGCGGAGGTGTTCCATGGCATCAAGGCGGAAGCCGGCCAATGGCGACGGGTGAACGTCCGGATTGGAGGCATGAAGCATTCGCCGCCTCGAATGGAAAAGGTCATCCCCATGATGTCGACGTGGGGGGAGGAGTACAATAGGCGAGACAGGCTCGGAGAGGATCCGTTCGATCTCGGCGCTTGGATGCATTCCGAGTTCGAGTCCGTCCATCCCTTCAGCGACGGCAACGGTCGAGTTGGACGGTTGCTTCTCAACTTGCATTTCCTCAAACACGGCTGGCCGCCGGTCCATATCCTCCCGCCGGACCGAGAGCGCTACCTTCGCGGTCTCGTGCGAGGACACGAAGGCAACCTCCCTGATTTAGAGGGTTTCCTCCTCGTGGCCATGGCCCGTTCCTTGCTCGACCTCCTCGATCAGGTCGGTACCCGCGAGGATGAACTCAAACCCCTCCGGGCCCTGTCCAAACAGTCGCCCTACTCGGCCAAATATCTGAGTTTGCGGGCGAGTCAGGAGGAACTCCCCGCTCTCATGGCCCGGGGAGATTGGCACTCGAGTGAACGCGCCCTCCGAGCCTACCGCCACCTCGTGGGCCGGGCCCTGAAGCGGCCTCCGGGGCCAAGCGCCAAACAGCCTCGTGTGACCCAGAGGAGGTCAGCGGCGTAGAATAAAAGGGGAAAGGGACATCCTGTGTTCCGGGAAGCATCGCGGTGATCAGGACTCCCGATCAGCGTCTCCGGGTCTTCATCAGTTCGACCCTCAAGGAACTTGGGGAGGAACGGAGTCGCGCGCGAGACGCGGTGAACCAGCTCCACCTCACGCCCATCCTGTTCGAGCAGGGCGCGCGGCCGCATTCGCCCGCCGCGTTGTACCGGGCGTATCTCGATCAGAGTCACGTCTTCATTGGGATCTATTGGCAACAATACGGATGGGTCGCGCAGGACATGGACATCTCCGGTCTCGAGGACGAATACCGCCTCGCTGCCGACAAGCCCCGGCTCCTCTACATCCGTGAACCGGCCCCAGACCGAGACCCGCGCTTGACCAAGATGCTCGATCAGATCAAACGCGATGGTCGAACCTCGTACAAGCGGTTCCGGTCCCCGTCCGAACTGGGGACATTGATCGAGGAAGACCTCGCGCTCCTCCTGTCCGAGCGGTTCGAGGGTCCGAGCCTGGCAGGGATACGCCGAGCCGAAGTGCCTGCCCGCGGGGCCTCGACGGTGCCCGCGCCTCCGAGCCGGTTCATCGGACGCGAATCGGAGATTCGAGCGGTACGAGAACTCCTTGAGCGGCCCGCCACGCGTCTGGTAACGCTCACGGGACTTGGCGGCATCGGGAAGACTCGACTTGCGCTGAAGGTCGCGGAGGATATCCAAGATCGCTTCCCGGACGGCCTCGCGATCGTCCCGCTGGAAGACGTCTCCCGGGATACGTTGGTCATGACCGCGATCGCACAGTCGCTCGGCCTGCAGGAATCCGCGAATCGCTCGCCCCGACAGAACCTCGAAGACTATCTCCGGACGAGGGAAATGCTGCTCGTGCTCGATGGCTTTGAACATGTCATGGGCGCGGCCCGCGATCTCGCGGCGCTCCTCGAACGATGCCCGCGGCTGAAGATCCTGGTCACCAGCCGGGAGGTTCTCCATATCTCGGGTGAGCAGCTGTTCGATGTCCCGCCGCTCCCGGTGCCAGCGAACCCTCGCCTCCCGACCGCGACGATCGGCGCGTCCGAAGCGACTCGCCTGTTCCTCGACCGAGCTCAGGCGGCTGGAGGACGCCTCGAACTCGACGACGTGACGGCGCCCATCGTGGCCGAACTCGTGATGCGTCTCGAGGGACTTCCGCTCGCGATCGAACTCGCTGCGGCACGCGTCCGACTCATGCCACCCGCGGCGATCCTTCAACGGCTGGGGAGCCGCCTGGAGCTCTTGACCGGCGGACCCAAGGATCTTCCACCTCGGAAGCGGACGTTGAGGAACATAATCGATTGGAGCTACAGTCTGCTGGACGACGGCGACAAAGAGCTGCTCGCGCGGCTGGCCGTCTTCGTCGGCGGATGGACTCTGGATGCCGTCGAGGCCGTGTGCGAGCCCAAGGGGCCGAATGCGGTTGACGGCGTTTCCTCGCTGATGGACAAGAGCCTTGTGAGATCCGCCGGGTTCGCGGGAGACGAGCCCCGATTTTCGATGCTCGATCTGGTGCGTGAGTTTGCCTTGGAACGGCTCGCCGACCGAGGCGAAGTCGAGCTTCGCAGGAATCGCCACGCGGAGTACTTCCTGTCCCTCGCGGAGCGAGGGATTCCCACACCGAAGGGCCCGTCCCTGGAGCAGACGCTCGAGCGTCTCACCGCGGAAAGCGGGAACCTCCGCGCCGCGATGCGTCACTTCGCGGCTCGACCGGCCCCCAACCTTGCGGTACGAATGGCGTGGGCGTTGTGGGACTGCTGGTGGCTGCGGAGCCGTCTTTCGGAGAGCGTCGCCTGGATGGAGGGAGTCTTGGAGGCCGGTGACAAGCTCTCGCCCGAGGAACGAGCCGAGGCGACGTACGTGTTGGGCGCCTCCTCATTTGGGCTCGGAGACCGCGAGCGCGCGGTTTCGAACTTCGAAATCTCGCAGCGCCTGTTCCGAGAAGGAGGAGACCGCCGTGGCGCCGCGTTGGCCCTCGCGGGCGTTGGGACCATCGCCGTCGAGGCCGGCGACTTGCGCCGGGGCGAGGAGATGACGAGAGAGGCGTGGGCTGTCCTCCAGAAGATGGGAGACCACTTTGCCGCCTTCGAGATCGCGATGTTCGGACTCCGGTATTTGCTTCTGGCGCAAGGGAAATTCGAGGAGGCCATTCGGCTGCTGGAGGAAAACGTCCGTTGGGCTCGGGATTCGGGCAATCGAACGCTGCTCACGATTGGACTGATCAACCTCGGCATGGCACAAATCGAAGCGGGTCGCAACGTCCCCGCAAAGGTCGCCTTGCTGGAATCGTTGAACCTTGCACGAGAACTCGGAGATGTCTCACAGGTCCCCTGGGCGCTCGATTTGTTCGCGTCGCTTGCGGTCGCGGTGGGTGACGCAAAGCGGGGAGCGGTCCTCCTTGGCGCCGCCGAGAGCGGGCGCCGGTCACAGGGATTGGAAATCTGGTCTTCGGAAGGGCGACGGCGAGATCGGACGCGCCAGGCGTGCCTCGCCACGCTCGGCAAGGAGGGGTTCGCATCGATGTTCGCGGAGGGGACGAGGATGTCCGTCGAAGATGCGATTCAGCTCGCCGCGGCCCTGCCGTGACCCGCATCGGCTCACGTTTTTCTAGGCAATGAGATTAGATGGTTCCATGAAAGTTGGGTTGGCGGCGGAGGAGGACGTGCCCGAAGGGGGCATGAGGTGCGTGGACCTCCGAGGGCGGAGATACGCCCTTTTTAGAGAGAAGGGCACCGTCTATTGCCTGGACAACACGTGCACCCATCTGGGCGGGCCCCTGTGCGAGGGGACCCTTCGGGAATTCGTCGTGCAGTGTCCTTGGCATGGGTCACGGTTTGACATCCGCTCGGGTCAGGTCGTCGGTCCCCCCGCACGATCCGCGGTCCGCATGTACCCGACGACCGTAGAGGGCGGGAAGGTTTGGGTGGACCTCCCGTAGCCTATTCGGCGGTCAGTTTCGCGGGTGAGCAGGTGCCGGGTTTCGATCCGCTCGAACCATTCGAAAACGAGCAGCTCCTTCGGGATGTGTTGGACGCGCTCGCGCGGTTCGAGTACAAGCTCTACGGCCCGATACCATTGAGATTCCACAGGGGTGAACCAACGAAGTACGAGTTCGACCTCAACCTCGGTGTCGTACACATCACGGAGCAGGATTGCAGCGGTCTGAGCGAGATCTTCGCGGCCATCAACAAGAGTTGGCAGACTCAAATGACGTTCTGCATCTATCCCTCGAAGGACCGAGCGAGGGACATGATCCTGAACGTTCGCGGTTCTCCGAAGGCGCCCGCGGAAATCGACTGAAGCAGCCGGGATTTGGTCGATTCCGGGAAGGCTCAAAAACGACCACGGTCCGGCGGAAGCGCGTAGGCCCGCTTCGAGAGAGCGGCGGAATCGACCTCGACCTGGCTTGGCCCCCGCCCCACCGCCCGGTGGACCCCGCCTCGATCAGGCAAGGTGGACCCTGTGTGAAGAGAGACACTTTCGGTTCCGTTTGTGTACATGAGCTAGATGTCTCTATACCCCGGCTGCGGCTGTATGGCCGGAAACTGGACCGCCCAGGGGCAAGTGGGTTCCGAGGAACGGACCCGGCGCCCTGGGGCCCCGAAGAGGATGCGGGTCGTGACCATTCTTGCGGTATCCTTGGGAGTTCTCATGGTCCTCGGCAGCCTCGCCGTGGCTCAAATCGTGAGAGCTTCGTGCTCGACCGGCTGGCAGGTGGTCTCATCCGCCGACAATTCGTTCGCTTGGACCGAACCGCTCCCCGGCCTCCGTGCGGCATCGTGGACGGGCTCCGTTCAGCTTCTCGAGAACTACGACAGTGGTTGTTACGTTACTGGAATCCATCTCGATTTCACGGGTCCGGTATCGGGTGGGACGTTCGTCCTGGCGGGCAATCTCTTCGTGTCCGCCACGATTCAGAATCCTTCCGCCTTCTCCGACTATGGGGCGGTGGCA
>VBMG01000206.1 GCA_005878485.1 Methanobacteriota archaeon
GAAGATGGTAAATGGGGGGTTCCCCCTCTGGTGAACTTGGCTCACTTCAAGACTTTGACACTGGGCCTCACCTCGTGGACTATCGCAGTTGTTATCGGGATTTACAACCGACCTCTGCTGACCCCTTTGGAGGAGGCTCTGTTTGCTCTCGGCACGGGCTTTCTGGTTCTCTTCCTGCTCCAGCGATACCTAAACGGGATGGGGTTACAACATAAGCAAGGTTAGAACGCCGAGAGACGCCTGATGGTGGCGCGTCGAAAGGTCAAACTTCAATCCAGCTTGATTGAACGGGCTCGGTCTGCTAGTCCGCGCGATGACGGACGGCCTACTGATTGTCATCCGGCCTGAAACCTGCGTGACGCCGTCGAGGATTGCCTCGACTAACTAAGCCGCGTCCAAGCCTGAGGCTTGTTCTTGGCCGGCTGCATTCCCGCTTTTGTCACGACTCTCGGATCCACTATATGGGAGTCCCGCCCTCCATACACCTCGCGCATAGTCGAGCAAGTGCCCGTTCTCAATCGCGCGCCGAATGTAACGTTCCAAGGGTTTGCCGTATCTCTTGCTGTTCCCCATCGCGGCGTACACGATTTTCTCGACGCCCCACTCGATTGCCCTGTCGGAAATCCCCTCGCCCCGCGCGGTGTCAATTTGGCGAAGCAGGAGCTGATCCAACCCGAAGGGGGCGACATACTGCTCCACCATGTGTTCGGTCCACGCCCGGAGCCGCCCTTGCGAAACCGCCATGCCTAGTCCAGCCTTCGCCCCAGCGAGCAGTGAGTTCTTGAACATGACGTGGGGGTGGGCGAATCGCCGTTCACGGAATCCCTGGTGAGGCACGGAATCGCCATGTGAGGATACTTGGCGGACTTCGCCTCCCGAAGTCCATCGGCATGACCAACTCCGCGCTCGCTTCTGGTCTCGAGCCTACGGCTTCGTTTTGCGTCCTTTCCTGCAATGAGACATGCCGGTGTCGTTGAAGGGGCACACAGATTCTTCCCCCGAGAGCACGAGTATGCAGCTCGCAATTTCCTGGAGCGAATGCGATGCTCAGATGGCGCGAGGGCGACCCGACTTGGTCTTCGTACAGTATTCTACGTCCCCTAAAGACGAGGAATCGACGAGGAGCGAAGGCCTCATGGCGGGTCGGTCGGCGGCCCCTTCTCGTCCCTGATGAATGCCTCCGTTTCAACAACGCCTTTGGGACCGACACCCGTTGGCGCAATCCATCCACACCAAAGCCGGCTGTATCGGGCGCTATAGTCTCTCAGAACGACGTTGAACAGTTGCCGGGACTTGAGTTCGTCCTGTGTGTCGATTGTCAGCCTTCGCAGATTCGCGACCCGTTCGCGGGACGAGGCGGCGAGGAAGATTCGGCGGAGTTCGTCCTGCGTCGGCACCCGCTCCTTCGTCAGGGTCGGCGTCGCCTGGGTCCCGCGGACCTTGATCCGGTGCTCCCACGGCACACCGTTGAAGGACAGCCACGAGCGCAACGCCTTGAGGGTCGACTCGATGTATCCGCCGGACAAGCCCTTCGACTCCATCGACGACACGAGGTCCGTGAGGAAATCCCGCCGACCGTCGCTCTTCATGAGGACGAGGTCCGCCGGCCGCTTGTCGTTCGCTCGACAGATGTTCCCGAGGCGGCGAAGGTAGACGTCCGCGGTGACGGCGGAACCTCGCGCAACATTCCGGTACCAGCGGTCGATCGTCGGATCCTCCCGAAGAGCGGCATACTCCGAGCTCCGACGGCCCCCTCGAGAGACCCGAACCATGCCGAAGAGATTCTCCAGGAGGGTAGATATGGGTTCCGAACCGGATTGTAAGTGGGTCCGTCCGGATTTGAACCGGAGTCTAGTGGTCCCGAACCACCAAGGATAGACCAAGCTACCCCACGGACCCAGCGCGGAGTCGCGGTAAGAACGGGGCCCGCATAAGCGTTGTGCGGTCCGTGGTCGCCGTTGTCGTTTCCGTCTCTGAGGAACCCAAGGCCGCGAAGGAACGTGGACCACACCTCCGGCAGAACAGGCCGTTGTGGGACGTGGTTCGAATTCTCGCAATACAAGTAACGCTCTCTTCCGCCACGTGTGCTCAGGTCGGGCCCAAGGCGCTTATCAACGATGCCTTCGTCAGCGTCCGGGCTAGGAGGTGTTGAAACATCCGGAACCGAATAGCCAATGTGGGCCTGATCGCGTTCGGACTCGTCCTGGCGGCGTTCTCGGTGGCACTCGTGCCGCTGGCGTCGATCGCCTCGGCGTCCGATGGTGCGATCGGTGTGCAATCGGTGAGCGCGAACGTCCCCATGCCTGTGAGCGTGCATATCGACGCGGAATCGTCGTCCTGCGAGAACTCTCCCGGACCGACGGTCACGCTGTCGGGTATTCTCGCGGTCGCAGGCCTTGGCGTCCAGACGATCTTCCAGAACAACGTCAAAGGGACGCACATGCACACCGAGGAAACGATGGCCACGGCCGTGCTGATCCCAGCAGGCGAGAGCCTCTCGATCCCGAAACAGCCCGTGCTGGGCGGGACCGGTGGCAA
>VBMG01000213.1 GCA_005878485.1 Methanobacteriota archaeon
CCGTGACGGGTTCGGTTGGGGAAGTCTTTTGTAGCGGCCTCGCCGATTCCCCGTCCGCGACAGAAGGGGGCCGCGAGATGAAGGAATTCAAGGTGTTTGTGGCGGACAAACCGGGCGAGCTGGCGCGCGTCACGGAGGCCCTCGCGAACGCGGCCGTCAACATTCGGGCGATTGCGAGCGAGTCGAAGCACGAGTCGACGTACCTCCGGGTTGTGACCTCGGACGTGCAGACGACGGAG
>VBMG01000214.1 GCA_005878485.1 Methanobacteriota archaeon
GTGAGGATGGGACCGTGGCGACCCGACAAACCCGAAATCGTTCCCGGACTGCCCGCGTCGGTCCCGCTGCTGAGCCCGAGCGCGCCGTCCTCCCGGAGGCCGGCGGCATACGAACCGATGCGGTGATCCGATTCCAAGTCCGCGGCCTGCCGATTCCTCAGGGATCTTCACGAGCCTGGCTCGTGAAAGGCAAGCCGTTCATCACGACGACCGCAAAGGGACTGCCGACGTGGCGACGCCTCGTGGCCGACGTCGCGCAACGATTTGCGCCTGCGGAGCCATGGGCGGGGCCCGTGGGCGTCGAGCTCGAGTTCGGAATCCCGAAGCCCAAGTCAGCGCCGAAACGCAGGCGGGTGTGGCCCGACAAGAGGCCGGATATCGACAAACTTACTCGGGCAGTTTTAGACGCGCTGTCGTACGTCATCTTCGCGGACGACAGCCAAGTGGTCCGTCTTCGCGCCTCGAAGGACTACGGTGCACCGGGCGTCGTCGTGGAGGTCCACCGCGTGCTCGAAGACGAGACGACGGAACCATAGGCCGTCGTTATCGAGAAGCGAAACGACCGAGCAGTCGGCGCAACCTTTTTGCCCTCACGTCACTCTTTCGCACGCTGGCGAGGTCAGGCGGACTTCGCCTCTCGGAGGAGACGCGAATCATGTCGAACCATCGAATTGTTGTCAGGACCGTGGCTATCGGAATAATGTTCGTCTTGGGGGCGTTGCTCGCCGGAGTCGCCAGCGCGACTCCGGGAAACGGCAACGGGAATACGCCCTCCGCCGACGGGTATGCGATCGTGGAGTTCACGGATAGCCCGGTCGCCGCGTATGCGGGCGGCATCCTCGGGTACCCGGCGACGCAACCGCTTCACGGCCACAAGCTCGACTTGGCGTCCGCCAACGTCGCGTTGTACGCCTCCTACCTGAACATCCGCCATGCGAGCTTCCAATCGTGGCTCAAGTCGAACGCGCCATGGGCCCAGGTCGTGCGCGAATACAGCCTGGCCTTCAACGGCGTCGCAATCCAGACGAACGGGAACTCGCTCAACGCCCTTGCGAACGCTCCGGGCGTCAAGGACGTGACGCCGGACTGGATCTACTACCCCTCGATGGATGTCTCGGTTCCCCTGATCAAAGCGAACGCGGTGTGGTCCTCGTTGGGAATTAATCCGACGACAGGCGAGCTCGGCGCGCCCGCGGACGTGAAGGTCGGCGTGATCGACACCGGCATCGACGACTCGCATCCGTTCATCGCCTCCTGTCGAGAGGCGGGAAGCATTGCCCACGACGTGTTCTTCAGCGGAACCGGTCAATTCGACCCCTCGCGGACCCTGTTCTTTGAGCACGGTACTCACGTGTCCGGGACGATCGGAGGGTGCTACACGACGGGGACGGTCAGTGTGGACGGCCAGCC
>VBMG01000215.1 GCA_005878485.1 Methanobacteriota archaeon
CCGAGGAACTGCTCGAGGTGGCGGAGCACAACGGGGACCTCCTGGGCCGCGCGGGCGTGCGCTGGGCCCGAGACGTCGGGTCCCCTCTCGCCGTGGACCCGCGCGACGGACGAAGGCGCGCCCTCGCGCTCCGCGTGCGGGAACGGTGGCGATCGGACCCGAATCGACCGAGGATCCGGGTCGCCGGAACGTGGATCGGCCATAGTGGCGTCCTCACGGGGGGCCTCGCGATCGAGGCGGATGATGGCCCCGCTCTCTTGCAGGCCGCGTCGACTCAGCTCGACGACGGGGCGGACTTCCTCAAGCTCTACCTCGACGGACCGAAGAAGGAGGAGGCGCCCTGGTCGACGGAAGACGTGCGGGCCGTCGTCGAACTCGCGCATCGTCGCGGGGCGAAGGTCACCGCGCATTCCGGTTTCCTCGTCGGGGCACGGGTCGGAATCGACGCTGGCGTGGATTCCCTCGAACACGGATTCGAGCTCGACTCGGACGCGGTCTCACAGATGGCCCGTCAGGGGACGTTCCTCGTGAGCACCCTGGCGATCTTCCGCTCTTGGGCCTCCTTCGCGCAGACGACGACGTTGCCCCGATTCGTAGGCGACGAGGGGAGGGAGCGAATCACGCGTCGGCGGGAGCGAGCGATCGAGAGCGTACACCTCGCTTACCGGGCCGGCGTGCGGATTGCGACTGGGACAGACTTTGGCGGAGGATCCCTGCGCGCGAACCACCTCGCCTGGGAGGTCGAGGCGCTCGTCGAGGCCGGGCTGAAGCCGTGGGAGGCGCTCGCCTCCGCGACGGTCCGCGGCGGGGAGCTCCTCGCGGAACCTCAGGCCGGCCGGATCGTCGAAGGCGGGCCCGCGGACTTCTTCCTCGTCCACGGTGACCCGCTCACGGATCCGACGGCGTTGTGGCGGGTGTGGCGCGTCGCCTGGCTCCCGGAGGCCGGGACCGGTCAACGGTAAGGCGTCCATCGCTCGACACGATTAACTACCCGCGACACCATGGTCAACTCAGGAGGGAGATGCGCCGCGTGAGAGCATGGAGGACGGCCCTCGGCGTGGCGATCGTCGCCCTCCTCGTGGCCGCGGCGCTTCCGACCGTGCGGGCCCTGAACTTCCCTCGATTCGGCGACTCCATCCACGACTACGCGGTCGATCTCGACTTCGACGGATACTACGACGAACTCCGAATCGATTTCACCGCCACCGTCGTGGAGAACGCGACGTACGGGTTCGAGGGGATCCTCGGCACCTACATCCTCCACGATGAGATGGACAAGACGCTCACGGCGGGGACCTACACCTTCACCTTCGTCTTCCTTGGCCCGTTCTTGAACAAGTACGGCATCGACGGCCCCTACGTCTTCCAGGTCCGCGGGTCCGAGTACGTGGGTTCGGTCCGATGGAGCGGATCGTCGAAGACCTACAGCACGGGCGCGTACCTTGCGAAGTCCTTCGAGCCCCCGTGGGCCGTATTCGGGGGTCCCGTAACGGATCAGGTGCGCGATACGGACGGAGACGGTCGGTACGACCAGCTCGTCATCCGGACCTCGATCGAAGCGACGAGGGACGTCGTCGTGGAGGCCTACGCCCACGTCGCGGCAAACGGCCGCGATGGATGGGCCCAGATCGATCCCCCGTTCGACTCGAGGAGTCTCGGGAGGGGCAGCTGGCCTCAGGAATTCGTCTTCGACACTTTGCCGCTCTACACCGTGCACGCGGACGGACCGTACACCGTGGAACTCCGGCTGAACGTCGAAGGGCTCGGCTTCATCGATTACCGGTCGTACGCAACCCAGGCCTATTCGTCGATGGCGTTCCGCCGTCCTTCCGCGGATTTCCGCGCGCCCGGACCGTCCGTCGGGCTCGTCGACGCGGACGGCAACGGCCGCGGCGATCTCTTCGTCGTGCGAGTGCCCCTCCAAGTCACGGAGGCCGGGGACTTCTTGGTCTATTCCAATCTTTGGCTCAGCGGCAGCATCTACTCATCGGGCAAAGGAGCCCACCTCGAGCGCGGGAACGCGACCGTGGAGGTTCCGTTCAGCGGCATCTTGTTGGGTCGGCATCCCTACTCGGCCAATTGGACTCTTGAAGTCAACGTGCAGCGCGTGGATTCGAACCAGTACGACCGCAACCGGACCGCGTGGCTGATGCCCGGGTACGATCCATCGGTCTTCGAGCCGCGGCCGGTCGTCTACCTCACCGGGTACATACCGGGGGCCTGTGGCGACGTCTCTCTCATGGACCCGGCGACGAAGTTCGCTACGCAGGTTTACGCCTACTACGGTTCGTTCTACGTCGATCTGTATCCGAGCTCCTTCCTGGTCCTCGCCCGCTCCTGCGGCGGCCCGGGGGCACCTCGGGTTTCCACCGTGAATGTGTCCGGGAACGTGTCGGTGACCCTGCCTCTGGGGAACATGACTCCGGACGCGTACAACGTCGACATGAACCTGACGAACTGGAACGCCCTTCGCACGACGGTCCAGACCGAGTACGAGAGCCGTGCTCCCGAACTGAGATACTTCGCGGACTTCTACGGGAACCGGGACGGGTTCGCGGACTCGA